>CANFZC010000004.1 GCA_947451475.1 Flavobacteriaceae bacterium
AGTTCTCGCTCCAATCCATAAGACATCAATATCATGTTCTAAAGCCAATTTTACGTGGGTAGCATTTGCCACTTCCGTCGCCATTAATAAACCCGTTTCAGCTTTAGCTTTTTGTAACCATTTCAAACCCAAAGCTCCGACCCCTTCAAATCCGCCTGGTCGCGTCCTTGGTTTCCATATCCCCGCTCTATATATGCTGACATCAGAATTTTTTAATTCATGAGCTATTTTCAAAACTTGTTCTTCGGTTTCAGCACTGCATGGACCTGCAATTACCAAAGGATGGGTTAGTTTAAAATCATCCAGCCATTTTCTGTTTTCTAAAGTGATATTCATAGCTTATTTTTTTCCGATTAATATTTCTTTTATCCTATTGGTATTCTGCATTTCATTGAACACCTCTTCATAGTTTTCTTCCTCCAGTAACTTTTTAAAATGGGTCAAATTGACTATATATTCTTCTAAACTCTTAACAACATGTTCTTTATTTTGTTTAAAAATGGGAGTCCACATAGCAGGAGAACTTTTTGCTAATCGGACAGTGCTTTCAAATCCACTTCCTGCCATGTCAAAAATATCCCGCTCATCTTTCTCTATTTCTACTACTGTTTTTCCTAACATGAATGAACTGATATGAGAAAGATGAGAGACATAAGCAATGTGCTTATCGTGGGCTTTAGGATCCATATACCGAATGCGCATTCCTAATCTTTTAAACAATTCCATTCCGATTTCTTGCAATTTAAAGGTTGTTTTTTCAACCTCGCATATAATATTCGTCTTTTCCCTAAAAAGGCCTCTTACAGCCGCCAATGGACCTGAAAATTCAGTACCCGCTATAGGATGTGTTGCTAAATAATTTCTTCTATTTGGGTGCTTTTCGACCGCTTCACAAATAGGCAATTTGGTTGAACCCACATCGATTACCAAAGTATGTTCCCCAACCTGATCCAATATATTTGGCAAAAGTACTAAACCAACATCAACTGGCACTGCCACAATGATTATATCAGCCTCAGAAATAGTATCTAATGTCGCCTTTACATCAATTATTCCTAGCTTTAGAGCCTCATCTAGATGGGTTGCATTAGCATCTATACCAAAGACTTTACTATTTTCATATTGCGCTTTAATATCAAGCGCTAAAGAGCCCCCTATCAACCCTATGCCAATTACATATATATTTTTCATATGACTTAATTAAAATCTTGAAATAGCCTCCACTATTCTTTCTTCGGTAGCACACAATGAGAATCGAATATATCCCTCGCCATTACTGCCAAATATAGTCCCCGGCGTAATGAAAATATTTTTCTCAATCAATACTTTATCAATAAATGCTTCTGCTGAATCAATTCCTTCTGGGAGCTTAGCCCAAACAAATAAGCCAACAGTATTTTTATCAAAAGTACAATTCAACTTCATTGCTAGTTGAAAAATCAATTTTCTCCTTTTTGTATAAATTTCATCCTGCAGCTTGAACCAATCTTTGCCTAGTTTTAATGCGGCTACTGCACCCTTTTGAATTCCATAAAACATGCCACTATCCATGTTACTTTTAACTTTTAAAACAGCGTCAATAAATTGCACATTTCCCATGACCATGCCCACTCGCCATCCAGCCATATTATATGTTTTCGATAAAGAATTCAATTCTAATGCCACATCTTTAGCGCCCTTTACCTGCAGTATTGAAATGGGATTGTTATTCAATATAAAACTATATGGATTGTCATTAATAATTAAAATTTTATGCTTTTTCCCAAATGCTATTAACTTTTCAAACAATTCAAGCGTTCCATTAACACCTGTTGGCATGTGCGGATAGGAAACCCACATAATCTTTACTTTCGTTAAATCATGTTGTTCCAATTGTTCAAAATTTGGCTTCCAACCATTTTGTTCATTTAGATCATAAAAAACCGGTTTTGCTTGAACTAATTCGGTTACTGAGGTATAGGTAGGATAAGCTGGATTGGGTATTAAAACCTCATCCCCTTCATTCAAAAAAGCCAAAGAAATATGCATAATTCCTTCTTTGGAACCCATTAATGGCAAAATTTCAGCATTATCATCCAAGCTAACGCCAAAATGTTGGAGGTAAAAATTAGCCATTTCTTTTCGCAACTCGGGTAACCCTTGATAACTTTGATATTCATGAGCTTTTGCTTCAAACATCGCTTTATTCATTGCCTCAATAACTCTTGGGTCGGGTGCTAAATCGGGGCTACCGATGCCCATATTGATGATTGGTTTTCCTTCTGCAAGCATTATACGTACTTCACGTAACTTTCTAGAAAAGTAGTATTCCTCGACACTGTTTAATCTGTTCGCTGTTCGTATCATTACTTTCTATTTTTATATTCGCCCAACACTTTGAAATGATTGGTCATAATTTCTACTATTTTGGTTGCTTTCTCATAGTGCTTATACTTTTCAAATACCACATCTACAAAGAATGAATACTGAAACGGCGTTTCTATTATGGGCATCGATTGTATTTTTGTTAAATTCAATTTACAATTCGTCATTACATTCAGAACGGTGGCCAAACTCCCCGGCGTATCATCTAATTCAAATTTAATAGAGGCTTTATTGATTTCCTCTTTAGACCATTCATTTTTCGTTTTACTAATGATGAAAAAGCGAGTCATGTTATTGTTTACCGTTTGAATCTCTGGAGCAATTATTTTTAAATCATATAGATTGGCCGCTACTTTGCTTCCTATTGCTGCGATTCCTTTGATTTGCTTTTCATGAATGCGCCTAGCCGTTTCTGCGGTATCTTTATCTTCCACCAATTTAATTTGAGGGTACTTTTTTAAGAATTCCATACATTGTAGCAAAGCCATGGGATGGGAATGCACCTCTTGTATATCCTCCAAGCTCTGGCCATCCAACACCATTAAATTTTGTATTATCTCCAAATAGTATTCACCAATAATATGCAACTCATTCTTATCAATCAATGCATAATTTGGTATAATAGATCCTGCAATGGAATTTTCAATCGCCATCACAGCTTGTTGGGATTGATTGTTCACCAAACTGTCGGTCAAAGCTTCAAAAGACAAGCATTCATCTACTGATACATTCTCCTGAAAATACTCTAGTGCCACCTGATGGTGAAACGATCCTTTAATCCCTTGTATGGCTATTTTTTCTTTCATAATAATCAAAAAAAAATCCCAACTCTCGTTGGGATTTATATCTCGTATGTTTTCTTTTTATTTTTTAACATAACACAATACTAATCCCTTTTTCTGTCCGAAGAAGAAATAAAAGAAATAGTTATAATAAGTGTTGAATGTTCTCATTTATCATTTTGTGTTCTGCTAATGTAAAAAATAAAAGTGTAGGTTTTACATTAAACTAACTAAAAAATTACTCCAACGTTTTCGTCACACATGTTAAAAACTGTATTTCTTCTTTATCGATTCATTAATTATTACATTTGTGACAAATTAGTTACTATGTCAATAGAAGTTCAGAACATTTCCAAAAGTTACGGCACTCAAAAAGCATTAGACCAAGTTTCTTTTTCAATCAAAAAAGGAGAAATTGTAGGTTTCCTAGGCCCTAATGGTGCTGGAAAATCAACTTTAATGAAAATACTAACGACATTTATTACTGCTGATTCGGGAACTGCTGCAGTAAATGGATTCGACCTAAATGAAGCGCCATTAAAAGTTCAGCAATCTGTTGGTTATTTACCCGAGCACAATCCATTATACTTGGACCTCTATGTGCGCGAATATTTAGCATTTAATGCTGATGTTTATAAAGTAGCTAAATCTCGTATCGAGGAAGTTATAGTGCTTACCGGATTAACCCCGGAAAGCCATAAAAAAATCGGGCAATTATCTAAAGGGTATCGACAACGTGTAGGACTTGCTACAGCATTACTTCACAACCCAGATGTGTTAATATTAGACGAACCCACAACAGGACTTGACCCAAACCAATTGGTAGAAATTCGGAACGTTATAAAGAATGTAGGCAAAGACAAAACTGTATTTCTTTCAACTCACATTATGCAAGAAGTAGAAGCTATTTGTGACCGGGTAATCATTATTGATAATGGCAAAATTGTAACTGATAAAAAACTAGATAAATTAGTAACTGAAGAGAAAGAACAAATCATTGAAGTTGAATTTGACAAAGTCGTTGAGGCAGCTTTATTGGCAAATTTACCCAACATAAAAAGCTATAAAAACAGCAATGGAAACCATTGGCTACTAACGTTCACGACCGAAGTGGATATGAGACCAATGCTATTTGATTTTGCAAATGAACAGGGTTTAAAAACACTACAAATTAGTTTGAAAAACAAAAACCTAGAACAAATATTTCGTGAAAAAACGAAATACTAAAAAAGCGATATGGCTTTAAAACAAGCTGCTAATTTTTACGGATATACCACATGTCCATAAAATAGTTGTTGTAAGTCCACCTCTGGTGGGACATTTGTTAGGATTAAATTTCCAGTACTATTTAGCAACCCCTTTATACTTTGCACAGGATGCACTATCATATCATTTGACCCGCGATGGTAAACTGTAATAGTTTGAGCTATTAAATCTTGTGCCTCAATTCTGCCGTCTCCAAAAGAGAAAAATAAATTAGCCTCGTTGGTTTGCCCGGATAAATAAAACCGCGATACATTATTACTCTCAATATGTAAATAATCATTATTTACATTGAGAATAAAATCTCCAATTCCGGCTCCTGACTCACCATCACCATCTTTATCTAAAGCATACACATTTAAAACTGGATAATTCAAAACTCCAATTGAACTGATATTTTTCTCAGTTTTTGAATAAATCTCTTCCAAAGTTGGTGTTGTCACAACAATCTTAGTTGACCCATATGCCCTAACCCAATTACAACTCACTACATCTTTAAAAATAAGTTGGTCCCCATTTTGCTGTACGGTCACATTATCAATAAAATTCTCTCCTGCTATAATTTGAACTTTATATTCTGACCCTACTTTTATAACGACCTCTATTCCTCGATATACTTTTATCTTCTTGAAAGGTTGCACGATCACATCCTTTGTAATGATATCTCCAGTACTTTCAATGCAATCACTAGGTTTGTCACAGGAACTGAAAACTAAAACAAATGTTATAAAAACCAGTATTTTTTTCATAGCTATCTTATAATCTTATACCAATACCAAACTCTAATGCTTCGGCCAAAAACATATGTGTCTTAACATGAAAGCTACTAAAAATTTTTGGCGTGAAATAATATTTCATACCCACCCTATCATAAATTGCAATATCTTTTTTTAATGGTTGGTATACATAATATCCCAATTGTGCTTCCAAAGAAATCTTGTTAATAAATAACTCATGACCCACAAAAATACCTACACGTTTATAATCCAAATTTGGATCAATGTGTTTATCTGGAAAAGCGACTGAGTAATATTTTATATAATCTTTAAAAGAGTTAGTAAGAAACAATTCCGTTCCGAACTGCAATGAAGATTTTCGACCTAATCTTTTATCAGCATAAAATCCAATGTGATAAAAGGGCCGTTGTCCCGTCCTAATAATTTGGCTCTCATTAATCCCACTTCGAACAACTAAATTATAATGTATCGGCTCTCGATAATATTTTTTCTCAATAATAGTATCATTAACTATTGCTTTTTTTTCTTCAAAATTATAATTCAGCCCCAAATTCAACAAATAAGTATTTATACCACTGTTTGGTGACTTAAACCTTCCATTGGAATAATGGGTGAACATTATTCCTGCATGAAAACCAAAAGGTTTTAGCAGCCTTTGATTATCATAACTAACCCCTACATTTGTATTGTCTAAAAAACGAGTTCCAAATGCCTTATTTATACTATTGGTTTCCTTATTATAGGGATTTGTAGTCATTGCAATCCCTTGAGATAACCTTAGTTGAAGATGACGGTTTAAAAAATAAAAATTGTATAGTCCTCCCACTGCATAACATGTACCAAGGGGTTGACTTTTAAAATCCTGAAATAAAAAATAAACCCCGTAATCCGGGAAGTCATATACTTTTTCCCATTCTTGCTCCCCATGTGTTCTTGCTAAATAACTTAGCATTAAACCGTCGGGATGACCATTTATCAAATTCAAAACATCATCCCGATGAGGCAAAACGTTCCCTCTTAAGATTGATGCCTCAATGGAAAAAGTATCCTTGTGTTGACCAAAAATAGCCGTTGAAACCAGTAAAATGAAATAATAAAAAGACCTCATCTAAAAAATTAAAAACGCACAAATATAGCAGAATATATTTAGGAGCTGATTGGGTCGTCTACTATGTGGTAAATTAACCAACTATTGTAATTCACAATCATTTCCAAAACCCGCTGATAAAAGATGCAATACATATGCTTTTAAAATACAGAAGAAGCAATTGCCTTAATGTTTTCAGCCTTCCCCATTGAATAATAATGCAAAACAGGAATTCCTGCAGCGACTAATTCTTTACTTTGAGCAATACACCACTCAATACCAATTTGTCTCACGACATCATTGTCTTTAGCCTTTACTACCGACATAATTAAATCATCGGGTAGCTCTAGACTAAATCGATGTGGAATTAGGTTCAATTGTTTTTTTGTGGCAATAGGTTTCAACCCAGGAATGATAGGCACGGTAATTCCCGCCGTTCTACATTTATCGACAAAATCAAAAAATCGTTTATTATCAAAAAACATTTGTGTAATGATATAATCTGCACCGTTTTTAATTTTTTCTTTCAAAAAATGAATGTCACTATCTAAACTTGGTGCTTCCATATGTTTTTCAGGATAACCCGCCACACCAATACAAAAATTTGTTTTGGCCGAATTTTTTAAATCTTCATCTAAATAAACACCATTGTTTAGGTTGCTAATTTGCGTGACCAATTCACTAGCATATTCATTTCCCTCCTTTTCGGCATGAAAATAAGTTTCGGTTTTCAAGGCATCTCCACGTAGCGCAACCACATTATCTATTCCTAAGAAATCCAAATCAATCAATAGGTTCTCGGTATCCTCTTTAGTAAATCCACCACACAAAATATGTGGTATTGCATCTACATTATATTTGTTCTGAATACCAGCACATATTCCAACCGTTCCCGGCCGCTTCTTTACAATCTTCTTTTGCAATAAACCGCTTGGTAATTCCTTGTATTCATATTCCTCACGATGGTAGGTTACATCTATAAAAGGAGGCTTAAACTCCATTAAAGGATCTATACTATCAAAAATTGATTGTATATTTTGTCCTTTTAAAGGAGGCAAAATTTCGAAAGAAAATAACGGTTTCCCGTTTGCGTTTTCTATATGTTGAGTTACTTTCATAATTGTAAGTCTTAAAGTTAGAAAGTCGAATGTCGAAAGTTATTGTAAACTTTATGACAATAGACTTGACGACGAATTTAATCAGCTATATTTGGTGCTAACCATTTGTTGGCCATTTCGGTAGATATTCCTCTACGTTTGGCATATTCTATTACTTGATCTTCTTTAATTTTTCCTAATCCAAAATACTTGCTTTCGGGATGGGCAAAATAATACCCAGAGACTGACGCTGCTGGCCACATGGCCATACTTTCAGTTAAGGTTACTCCGATTTCATTTTCTACATTTAATAATTTCCATATAGTTGGTTTTTCTAAATGATCTGGACAAGCTGGATATCCTGGTGCTGGGCGAATTCCTTTATATTCTTCATCTATCAAATCTTGATTTGATAGACATTCTTCAGAGGCATAACCCCAAATTTCCCTGCGCACTTTTAGATGTAAAAATTCGGCAAATGCTTCTGCCAGCCTATCGCCCAGAGCTTTGACTAATATGGAATTATAATCGTCCAGTTGTTTCTCGAATTCGGTTGCTTTTTCATCGACTCCAAATCCTGTTGTAACGCAAAAACAGCCAATGTAATCTTGTTTTCCAGAATCTTTTGGCGCTATAAAATCGGCCAAGGCTATGTTAGGAGCTCCAGCTGTTTTTTGAGATTGTTGGCGTAATGTCAAAAGTCGAAAGTCGGAAGTTGAAAGTTGAATATCGTCATCATTGATTGTGTTGGCTGGAAATATCCCTAAAATCCCTTTGGCAGTCAACCATTTTTCTGCCACAATTTGCTGCAACATTTTTTGGGCATCATCAAATAAAGCAGTGGCTTGTTCACCCACTACCACATCCGTTAAAATGGCAGGATATTTTCCGTGCAATTCCCACGATTGGAAGAAAGGTGTCCAATCGATAAAATCAACTAATTCAGATAGCTCCACTTCAACTGTTTTACTCCCTATGAAATTGGGTTTAATTGGATTAAAATTATCCCAATTCAATTGTAATTTATTTTTCCGAGCATCTTCGATAGACAGAAAGTTTTTATCTCTACTTCTACTCAAATAACCTTCTCGTAATTTATTGTATTCATCCCGAACTGCTTTAGCATATTCTTGCTTCGTTTCAGCTTGTAACAAATTGCTTGCCACGGTTACCGCACGAGACGCGTCGTTTACATGGACCACCGTCTCCTTATACTCAGGTGCAATTTTTACTGCTGTATGCGCACGAGAAGTAGTTGCACCACCAATCATTATTGGAATTTTGATGTTGAGTTTGTCCATTTCTTTGGCCAAATAAACCATTTCGTCGAGTGATGGAGTAATCAATCCACTCAACCCAATGATATCTACATCATGCTCTATTGCTGCTTGAATGATTTTTTCGGGTGGTACCATAACACCCAAATCGATGATTTCAAAATTGTTGCAACCTAAAACAACCGCTACAATATTTTTCCCAATATCGTGTACATCCCCTTTTACAGTGGCCATCAATACTTTACCAGCCGAAGCTGATTTTCCTTCTTTTTGAGCTTCAATAAAGGGCAATAAATAGGCAACCGCTTTTTTCATTACACGAGCAGATTTCACAACTTGAGGTAAAAACATTTTTCCACTTCCAAACAAATCCCCGACAACATTCATTCCAGCCATCAAATTAATTTCAATGACATCAATAGCTTTTTCAGAAGAGGCTCTTGCTTCTTCCACATCTATTTCAATGAACTCATCAATTCCTTTCACTAAGGAATGAGTTAATCGCTCTTGAACTGAACCATTACGCCATTCTTGAATTGTCTTTTCATTTACTTTAAAATCGCCTTTGAAACTCTCGGCTAAATCAAGTAATCGCTCTGTTGCATCCTCTCTTCTGTTCAACAAAACATCTTCAACATGTTCTAATAATATCGGGTCGATTTCATCATAAATCTCAAGCATCTCTGGATTTACAATTCCCATCGTCATTCCGTTTTTGATAGCATGATACAAGAACGCCGAATGCATCGCCTCACGCACTTTGTCATTTCCACGGAACGAAAATGACACATTACTAACGCCACCTGAAATTCCGGCATATGGCAAATTTTCACGAATCCATTTGGTCGCTTTAAAGAAATCTAAAGCATTTAATTTGTGTTCATCCATTCCCGTTGCCACTGGGAAAATATTTGGGTCAAAAATGATGTCTTCGGCTGGAAAACGCACTTCATTTACCAGAATATCATAACTCCTTTTACAGATTTCAATCCGTCTTTCGTAGGTATCTGCTTGACCGTCCTCATCAAAAGCCATTACAATAACAGCCGCTCCATATCTTTTTATCAACTTGGCATGATGGATAAAAGCCTCCTTTCCTTCTTTTAATGAAATAGAATTTACGATACCTTTTCCTTGAACAACTTTTAATCCAGCTTCAATAATTTCCCATTTTGAACTATCAATCATCACGGGAACGCGCGCTATATCTGGCTCGGCAGCTATTAGATTTAAGAATTTGGTCATGGCATAAACACCATCCAACATTCCTTCATCCATATTAACATCAATAATTTGAGCACCCCCTTCAACCTGCTCTCTCGCGACTGAAAGTGCTTCTTCATATTTCTCTTCTTTAATTAATCGAAGAAATTTGCGGGAGCCCGTTACATTAGTTCGTTCTCCAACGTTTATAAAATTCGATTTTGGAGTAACTATTAGTGGCTCCAAACCTGATAATCTTAAATATTTAAATGCTTCAGCCATTATATTGTTTCTAAAATTGTTCTTGGTTTGAATTCCCTTGCAACATCGGCTATTGCTTTTATATGTTCTGGAGTTGTACCACAGCACCCTCCTATAATATTAACTAAATTGTCTTGTAAATATTCCTTAATCAATGCTTGCATTTCCAAAGGGGTTTGATCGTATTGACCGAAAGCATTTGGCAAACCTGCATTTGGATGTGCCGAAATATTCAATTGAGTATTCAGTGCCAATCGCTTTAAATAGGGTTTTAATTGATCTGCACCTAGGGCACAATTAAACCCTATACTTAAAAGAGGTATGTGTGCTATTGAAATTAAAAAAGCTTCAACTGTTTGGCCTGATAGCGTTCTTCCTGAGGCGTCGGTAATTGTTCCAGAAACCATTACTGGAATCTCAATATTGCGTTCTTCTTTTACTTCTTCAATTGCAAATAAGGCTGCTTTAGCATTAAGGGTATCAAAGATAGTTTCAACTAAAAGCACATCCACACCGCCGTCTATTAAAGCTTCCACTTGTTGTTTATAGGCAATCCGCAAATCATCAAAAGTGACCGCACGAAACCCAGGGTCATTCACATCTGGTGACATTGATGCAGTTCGATTGGTAGGACCTATAGAGCCCGCAACAAATCGTGGTCGATCTGTGAACTCATCTGCCACCTCTCTTGCGATTTTGGCTGATTCGAAGTTTAATTCGTAGACTAAATCTTCTAGATAATAGTCTGACATTCCAATAGTAGTTCCTGAAAATGTATTGGTTTCTACAATATCAGCACCCGCTTGAAAATACAAACGATGCACTGCTTTCACAGCTTGAGGTTGTGTTATAGAAAGCAAATCGTTATTTCCTTTTAATGGGTGTGGAAAATCTTTAAACCGTTCACCCCGAAAATCTTCTTCAGAGAAATTATTTCTTTGAAGCATAGTACCCATAGCACCATCTAAGACTAGAATTCTTTCTTTGATGGCTTCTTTAATTTTTGACATTTATTCTTCTTTACTAAAATTGATAAATAGTAACCTGAGTTGAAACAAAAAAATGCAGTTTAAAAAGCTTAAACATGCAGGGCACTAGTACCAATTGCTTCGCTCAGGAGCTCCTAAAATATAGTATGTGTTATCTGGAAAGTGAGAAGAATTCTCTGGGTTATCTGTTCTCAATTCAATGAGATAGAATGTAGCACCTTCTTTTGGCAAAGGGTTGCTAAGCTTTCAACGGGTCTATTCCCTCCAGCTTTCGTGATAACAAACAATACGATTATGAACGGTACAAAGTAAGAACATAGAAATGGGATTTGCAAGCAAATTAAAAAAATAAAAACCTACAACGATGTAGTTGCGATTTAAAAAAAAACAAAGATTAATTTGGAATTAAAATTGATTTCATACATTTGCACACGAAAATAGGAGGAAAAATTTGAACTGATTGCAACCTCGTTAAAAAATGCTAAAGCAGAAACTCTCCTTTAGCATCCCCTGCAATCTTCTTTTTCAATATAATAATATTAAACTAAATTATAGTTATGGCTTATTTATTTACGTCGGAGTCAGTGAGTGAAGGACATCCAGACAAGGTGGCAGACCAAATTAGTGATGCATTAATCGACAACTTTTTGGCATTTGATGCCGAGTCAAAAGTAGCTTGTGAAACTTTGGTTACGACAGGTCAAGTGATATTGGCTGGAGAAGTTAAATCAAGTACTTATCTTGATGTCCAACAAATTGCAAGAGAAGTTATTCGTAAAATCGGATATACTAAAAGCGAATATATGTTTGAAGCCGATTCTTGTGGTGTATTATCTGCAATTCACGAACAATCTGCTGATATCAATCAGGGAGTTGACAGAGCGAGCAAAGAAGAGCAAGGAGCTGGAGACCAAGGTATGATGTTTGGCTACGCTACCAATGAAACTGAAAACTATATGCCATTGGCATTAGATTTATCACATGCTTTGTTAATCGAATTAGCTAATTTAAGAAGAGAAAATAGTGAAATTAAATATCTTCGCCCTGATGCAAAATCACAAGTTACTTTAGAGTATTCTGACGATAACAAACCTGTAAGAATTGATGCCATTGTAATTTCAACGCAACATGATGATTTTGCAGATGAAGCCACTATGCTTGCTAAAATTAAAAGTGACTTAATTTCCATTTTAATCCCTAGAATTAAGGCTAAATATCCTCAATATGCCCATTTCTTTAATGACAATATCACCTACCACATCAATCCAACAGGTAAATTTGTAATTGGTGGACCTCATGGAGATACAGGATTAACTGGGCGAAAAATTATTGTAGATACTTATGGTGGAAAAGGCGCTCACGGTGGTGGTGCGTTCTCCGGAAAAGATCCATCTAAAGTTGACCGTTCTGCTGCTTATGCTACACGTCACATTGCTAAAAACCTAGTAGCTGCAGGTTTGTGCGACGAAATATTAGTTCAAGTTTCTTACGCCATTGGAGTTGCTAAACCAACATCCATAAATGTTAATACCTATGGAACTTCAAAAATAAACATGACAGATGGAGAAATTAGTAAAGTTGTGGAAGGTATTTTTGATATGCGACCTTACTTTATAGAGCAACGTTTAAAATTAAGAAACCCAATTTACAGCGAAACTGCTGCTTATGGGCATATGGGAAGAACTCCTCAAACGGTTAACAAAACGTTCCAGTTACCAAATGGACAACCTAAAACAGTTACGGTAGAATTATTTACTTGGGAGAAACTAGACTTCGTAGATAAAGTCAAAGCTGCTTTTGGATTGTAATAAATTACTAAATCAATAAATATAGAAAAGCCCCAAATTAATTTTGGGGCTTTTTACATTTATAAGTTATACTTCAGACTGAAAAGAATGTAACGCGGTTGAACAAAATATTTTGAGTTTGAAATAGTGTATTGATTAAAACTATTATCATTCAGAGATTTTGTATTTAATAAATTTGTTGCTGAAATTTTAAATTCCCATTTACTGTCTTTCTTTTGATAGACTAGGCTAGACGAAAGGAAATCATATTCATTGTTTGCCGTTTTATTATTATTATAATAATGGTAAAATTCATATTCCGTAATCCATGCAAAGCTTTTGAGGAAGTAATAATCTAGGGTGACAAATGGTTTATCAGTGGTGTACTTAATATGATTATACTCATTTAAGGTATAGGTATATCCTACTTCCAAATTGGGCATGTTCCTAAAACTTGTGGAGGCTTTGATGGTGTAGTTTTGAGTAAAACTTTCCGTATCCTTGAACTGCCCTTGTACATTATTATAAAACTTCGACCAATTGATGCTCGCACTTAGAGAAGCTTTATAATACTTTAGAAAAGAACGTCCATAGCTTCCCATAGAAGAGAACGATTCGTCAGCAAAATTGGATTTGTAGACTGTAGATACTTGGTTAGCATCTACAAAATTTACTATAGATTTTATTGCATTTGTGGTTCTAGTATAAGTAGCATTAGCAAAAATGTTTTCAAAGTTGAACATATTGTATTTAAAATAACGCAAAGAATGTACCTGTGATGCAGCGTTTTCCAAATTACGGTTTCCCTTAAACAAGCTACTATAGTTTGATAACACATATCCCTCTGCTAACCGATTGATATCCGTAAAATCATTACTTAAAGAAAAATTATAAGTTAATGTTTCTGCTTTTTTAATTTGATATAACACATAAAAATCTGGAAGTAGTTTTGCAAAATTGGTTTTCACACTAGTTTCCTGTTGTTGATTATTCAAATTGTATTGATGCAAACTAACGCCAGGATTAAAGGTGAATTTTCCACTCAATATTTTATAATGCAATCCCACAAAAACATCATTAAAAACATATTTGACCTTATTATTTATGGTTGCATCATTTAAATCATTTTGATCCTCATTATCCAATATTTGAAATATATGGGAATTAAAATTTTGATTTGAATACGTATCTCCCAACGTGATATTGATATTACTTTTAGGAGTAACCATGTAATAATAATCAAATTTACTGTCTATTTTATTAGTTTTAACAAAACGGCTTTGATTGAGATTGGTTCTGCTACTTGGCGTCTGAGGATCATAATCCAGTAGGGTAAAAAATGGCTTGTTCTGAATATTGGCATTATAAAAAGGGTCTTCGTTCTGATATAAGTGCTGAACTTCGAAGGCAAAAACATTTTTATCATTTAGCGTATAATACAAGCCTAAATTTTGATTAAATGTGGTGGGACGTTGCTTTTTGCTTGTGAAAATCGATTCATTGCTTGTTCCTTGTTCATATATATATTGTCTTTCCAAACTACTGAACTCATCCTGCTTAGAAAGTCTTCCTAAAAAGTCATAATCAAATTGAAAATTAGTATTTGGTTTATAACTAGAACTCAATTTAAACAACCCAAAGTTACTCTTCTGACGATCCTCTTCATTACTACTGATTTGGCTGTTGTCTAAAATCCTATTGGTCTGTGATTCTGTCTGGAGCAACGTCTTTGATCCCGAAAAGATCCCAAAACCGCTTAATGTCCAAGTTTTTGAAGGATTAAACGAAAAATTTGCGGCTCCAAATTTGGTATCAATATCTTTAGCTCTATTATTTCGAAGCATTGAAATTCCTAAATCATTTGAAGAAACATTAAAACTACTGCCTCCTTTAGCCATTAATTTTTTGAAGCCACCAGTCATTTTAAAGTAATCCTGAATGGTCAAAGGCAGTTCCCCAATATTGTTAAAATTAGTGATCACATTAATGCTGTATTTTGGACTGTAATAAAACACTTTTGGGTTTACAATGTACCGATCCATTTTTTTATCACTGCCGCCACCACCTGCAGTAATATCACCAAACCAAAAGTTTTTTTTACCATCTTTTAGTTTAATATTCATTGCAACATTATCCTGGTTGTTCTCAACGCCTTTAAGTATAGAGTTTTCGTTATAATTTCTAAGCACTTGTACTTTATCAATAGCATCTGCAGGTATATTTTTTACCCCCAATTTCGTATCACCGTCAAAAAAATCTTTCCCTTCTACCATTATCTTAGAAACCTTTTTCCCTTCGACTTCTACTTCACCATCAGCATTTACCTCGACTCCTGGGAGTTTTTTCAAAACGTCTTCTAACTTTTTTTCTGTTCCAGTTTTAAAAGAATCAGCATTATATACAATAGTGTCACCTTTAATTGAGACCGGCATTTCTCTCACAATTTCCACGCCTTCTAATTCAATACCTCCGCTTTCCATACTAATGTTTTGCGTTATATTTTCAGATTGTGTGGAAATAATGATTTCTTTATTCTTCATCCCTAGATAACTTAACTTTACAGTATAGGTACTATTCGCTTTAAGGCTTAATACAAACCTACCTTTATCATTGGTAATGGCATAAGAATCCATGGCTTTAGTACCTTGATTCATAGCCATGATATTAGCCATTTCTAATGGTTCTTTCTCGGTATTCTGAATAATCCCTTCAAATTTAATACTCTGTGAAAAAGAAATAAAACTGCAAAAAAATAATAAGAATTGTAATAGTTGCTTCATGTTTATTAAGTGCTGTAGCATTTAGTTACCCATTCTCATTTGCATTCGGTTACCACCTTGACCTGGCCCATCATACATTTGACGCATTTCTTCCATTTTTTTCACAACCGTTTCATCGTATTTCTTCTGAGACACAACATCTCCATTGGTCGAAGCTTTTATCGTTACTTTCTCTTTTGGATTAAGGACTACTTTTGAACATAATATTATTGTTTTCCCATCATTAACTTCTAAAATTAAACCGGGCAATCCCCAATAATTATCAGGCCCTTGATTAACTGGAATTTCAGGAGTATACCACGCGGTTACCGTAATTTCTTTCGGGATTTCGAAATCATCCATGAAATTGGTTTTTTTATTTTTATCCTCCGTTTTTGACTCTTCTTTTTTTTCCTCTTTATCCTTTCGTGGTCTATAATTTTTAAAATCAGTTTGACTAACTGGTCGCACAGCAGTTGCTTTAAAACAAGTATAACCACCAATAACTTTAGTCTCCGATTCCATCTTCCAACTTAATTTCGGCAATGAATCTTTTACCAAAAATTCTTTACCCATAAATTCTTTATCAACTATGTAAGTTTTGTCCTTAACATTTTTGTAGAAGGTACCTCCACCTCCTGAAATTGAATTAAACATCATTCGCATACCACCACGACCTTCATTTCCTCCCGGCGCATCCAATTTCTGTTCCTCTTTATATATTGAAGCCGCTTTATCAAAATTTAAAATAAATGTTTTTTCAAACATTTTTTTCATTCGCTCTTCAATCATTTTCTGCATTTCGGGGGTCATCTCTTTATTTCCTTCAAAGCGACTTTTGAAATCAGCAGTGCTAGTTTTTGATTCATAAACCGCCGTTCCTTGAAAATCCTTTTGTGCAAAAGTGAATAAGGAGGTCATTGCAAATAACAAAGTATAGGTAAGTTTTCTCATTGTTTTTTTAAATTTTAAAGAACAAAGATGACGATTTGAATTAAATAATGATACAAATTTTTGTTAAAATAGTAGTTTAATAACTCTTGGAATTAATACAGTTTACAGTAAATTAGCATTATGATGAAAAACCTTTTTAATTTACTACTACTATTTGTTTTTTCTTTGGGGTTCTGTCAAAAACCCAAGCTTAAAACGATTATGATAGATACTGCGCAACTTGAAAATAAAATCTATTCAGGTTTCGACGGACTCGGCAATAACTACTATATTAAGGACAATGTTTTTATAAAACAGGACGCAAAACAAAAATGGGAATACAAAAACGTTGCATTGGGTAAAATAACCTCTGTTGATTTTATTAATCCATTGCAAATTGTTGTTTTTTATGAAAACTTCAATACCATAGTCACTCTTGACAGCCAATTGAATGAAATTCAAAAATTAAATCTTTTTGACATTGATAATTCCATATTTGCATCCAAAATTGGAATGGCTTCTCAAAATCAATTTTGGATTTACAATGCACTAACACAACAAATCATGTTGTTCAACCATAAAAATAACACTTTCAAAAACATTGGAAATCCCATTCAAGAAGGCATAAAATATACCCAATCTGATTTTAATTATTTCTATTGGGTTGATGAAAACAATAACTGGTATTCTACTGATATTTTTGGCAAAGTAACTTTGTTGGCTAACATTCCACCTTGGGAAAATATCCAGTTAATAGATTCAGATCGCCTCTTGTTCTCACACGACAGTGTTCTTTACTGCCTGAATAACAAAACAAAAGTCATCTTCGAAATAGAAATTGTTGAGAAATCGTTTCAGAATTTTTATTACAAAGACCAAATTTTAGCTATTTTTACCAACCAACAAATTAAGAATCTTAAATTAAAATTACCATAATGCACATAGCGGTAGCAGGAAACATCGGAGCAGGAAAGACAACGTTAACACGATTTTTAGCCAAACATTTCAAATGGGAACCTCACTTTGAAGACGTAGTAGACAACCCTTATCTAGATGATTTTTACCATCAAATGGAACGCTGGTCATTCAACCTTCAGATTTACTTCTTAAACTCTCGTTTTCGTCAAGTTTTACAAATTAGAGAAAGTGGCAAAAACATTATTCAAGATCGAACGATATATGAAGATGCTCACATCTTTGCGCCCAACTTACACGCTATGGGATTAATGACTAATCGTGATTTTCAAAACTACACTTCTCTTTTTGAATTAATGGAAGGATTAGTTGGTGCTCCTGATTTGTTAATCTATTTACGTAGTTCAATACCTAACTTAGTGTCGCAAATTCATAAACGTGGACGCGATTATGAAAACACCATCTCGATAGACTATCTAAGCCGATTAAATGAGCGCTATGAGGCTTGGATTACTACTTACGACAAAGGAAAATTATTAATTATAGACGTGGACAATATTGATTTCGTTAATAATCCGGAAGATTTAGGTATGATAATCAATCGAATCGATGCCGAATTGAATGGATTGTTTTAGAAATATACGTTATAAAAAAGCCCCGCAATAGCGGGGCTTTTTTATAACGTATCGTATAATGACTTAACTTTAATATCAATTACAGGCTTTGATAATTTAACTATAACCTTTTGCCCCGGTATAACATCAAAATAATTTTCACTAAAAAAAGTATCTTTTATAGAAGATAAACAGACATTCTTTGCTAAAACATCCGAAGTTACTTCAATTGTTGACGCATCAATACTTTTAATTTGAAGCGTTGGTTTAGTCAAAAACAAATCTTTAGGTTTAACAAAATAATAAAGGGAGTTTGTCACGGTATTATTTGATGAAAATGTAACCTCAAGTACTGTTTTATTTAAATTATAAACGTTAATAACATTTTTTGGAATGGTATATTGGACTAAACTAGAGTTTTCCAAAACCCTTCTTTTAACATTATCATTCCACAATATAGCACCGCTAAAATCAAACAAAGTCAATTTTAATTCACCTTCCTTATTTTCTATAGCGTCATTTACGACGTAAACATCATAGTGATCTTGCTCCTCTTTTGCCGAAATCAAGACCGCTTCATAACTCTTCTTAACCTGATACTGTAGTGCTTTCCACCTACCAAAATAATCGACCGAACTCCATGAAGTTACAGGCCAACAATCATTCAATTGCCAAAACAAGGTTCCCATACAATTTGGCTTAGCCCTACGATGGGCTTCAATGGCTGTCTTCATCCCTTCTGCTTGAAGTAATTGTGATACATAACCATAATCCTCAAGCGAATCTGGCACTTTGTAATCGCGTGCCATATATTCAGTAATGGTCGTATAACCTGTGGGATGCTTTTGATGACTCTTGAACGCCTTTGAATCAAAGTTCAACTCCTCTTTAGTACTAAAAGCCTGAACTGTTCTCCAATCAGGCATGCCTTGAAAACCATATTCACTCATAAAGCGACCCACTTTTTTCTCATACATTTGAAACGGCTCCAATCCCCACCACACCCCCCAATAATGGGAATCGCCTTGTTGCAAACTCTCTTTTCTTCCCCAACCTATTGAGGGCGAGGAAGCCCAATATCGGTTTTCATTAGTAGGTAATAATCGGTCTAATGCTTGCGGAATTACCTGGTGAAATAAATTGGTGTAATCACGCCAAATCTTTGTGGAATCTGCTACAGTATATTGAAATTGCTTTTGCCAACCCCAATTGTGCCAACCTTCATCTACTTCGTTATTTCCACACCACAATGCGATACAAGGGTGATTTTTCAAACGATTTACATTATCTTCTACTTCGGCCTTTACATTAGCTACAAAATCACTTTCTCCCGGATACATGGCGCAAGCAAACATAAAATCTTGCCACACCAAAATCCCATTCTTATCACATGCCTCATAAAAAGCGTCATCCGCATACACTCCTCCTCCCCAAACACGTAACATATTCATATGGGTATCAAACGCATTTCTGACAATGGCACGGTATGATGAATCCTTTGCTCTTGGCAAAAAACTGTCAGATGGTATATAATTAGCTCCTTTCATAAAAACAGGAACACCATTTACTTTAAAATAAAAACTTTTCCCAATACTATCTTTCCCTTGAACTAATTCAATAGTTCTTAATCCCAAATTCATTTTTTTTGAAACTTTAACTTGTTTACCCTTTTTTAAAGAAATAATAAAAGGATACAAATAAGCTTCCCCTAAACCGTTAGTCCACCATAATTTTGGTTGGTTTATCGTATAGTTAACCACTAAACGATTCATCCCTTTCTTAATCAAAAACTCATTTGTAATGTCATTTATTGATAGTTGAAATTTACCTGTAATCGTACTGTTTACAACCGTGACAAATTCCAATTCGGCTCTAGTAGTAGAAAGCTCCTTTTGATTGTATTGCACATCAACGATTGCAGCTTTACTCCAAAAATTCAAGCTTACCTTTTTCCATATTCCTGAGGTGACAAATCGTGGTCCCCAATCCCAACCATATTGATATTGCGCTTTACGAGTAAATATTTTTTCCTCTCCAGGTAAAGTATAAGGCAATTTTTCAGCGGCTAGCTTTCCTTTTTTTACTGCAGAATCAAAAGTAATTTTAAGTTGGTTCTTCCCCAACTTCAAAAGCCTTTTGACATCTACTTTCCAAGTACGAAACATATTGTTGGCCGACAGAATTTTGACCCCGTTTAAATAAACTTCCGCATAAGTGTCCAACCCATCAAATTGTAAAAGGCAATTTTCATATTGGGCTTCTTTTTTTGAAACAACAAAGGTAGTTTGATATAACCAATCTTCATTTTCTATCCATTGTAACTGCTTTTCATTATCTCCAATAAAAGGATCAGCTATAATTTTATTGCGAAATAAATCGGTATGAACTGTTCCTGGCACCAAAGCTGGCAACCATTGAAACACTTTATTACTAGTGGTTTTGAATTCCCACTTTTCTGAATCTAAACCGCGTTCGTACTGCTGTGCCCAAATTAAGGCAGGTAAGAAAATAAAAAACAGACTTTTCAGATAGGGCAAATTCATTTAAGCCTTGATTTTAAAGCCTGTATTTCCTGAGCATCTGCTGTAACACCCTCATTAGTTATAGCTGAAGAATGAAAATAAACTGCTTTTGTGATCTCCTGGATTTCTGCTAAGTTTGACGAACGCAATCCTCCACCTGGCATTATGGTAATTCTATTTGTAGCTTTGCTAACCAACTCACATAAATGGAACATTCCTTCAGTTACATTTTTTGCTTGCCCCGATGTCAGTATAGTGGTAAAACCGCATTCAATAATTTGTTCCAAAGCATCAAAAGCATCTGCTACTTCATCAAATGCCCTATGAAATGCACAAGGAGTTGGATGCGCTAAAGCAACCAACGATTTATTTTGTTCGATATTAATCGTTTTATCTTCCTTTAATATACCAAAGACAAAACCATCTGCTTTTAGATTTTTAAGCGCAATAACGGAAGCTTTCATCTCGTTAAACTCTGCATCGTCATAAGTAAAATTCCCTCCTCTAGGCCTAATCATAACATGAATAGGAAGGGAAAGCACTTCACGTAATTGAATGAACGTTTCTCTTTTGGGTGTAATTCCTCCAACACTAATATCATCGCATAATTCAATTCGGTCTGCACCGTTTTTCATTGCAATTATTGCTGATGCAGCATTAAAACATGCTATTTCAAGTTTTGCCATTACTTTAAAAAATAATCAGAATCTATTAATTTATTCCCGGTTGTATCGTTTACGGCAAAATTAAATCCACCTTGAATACAATAGGCCCCATAATTACCTTGTTTATCTAAAGCGATAAAGCCTACTTGTATGTCCTTAAGGTTCTTGTTTCGATTTGCAGTAAGTTTAACGATACGCGAAACTGCCTCTTCACAAGCTTCTTGCGGTGATTTTCCATGACGCATCAATTCAACCACCAAGTGACATCCCGCAATGCGAATGACTTCTTCTCCATGTCCAGTAGCAGTTGCTGCTCCTATTTCGTTATCAACATACAAGCCCGCTCCAATAATGGGTGAATCTCCCACCCTGCCATGCATTTTATATGCCATACCACTTGTGGTACAAGCTCCTGAAAGATTGCCATGGCTGTCCAATGCAATCATTCCTATAGTGTCGTGATTTTCAACATTAACGATGGGTTTATATTGACTTGTTTTAAGCCATTCTTTCCATTCCATTTCTGAAGCCTCCACCAATAAATTTTCTTTAGGAAACCCTTGCGATAAAGCAAATTGTAGTGCTCCATCTCCTACTAACATTACATGGGGTGTCTTTTCCATTACCGCTCTAGCTACTGATATTGGGTGTTTAATGTGTTCTAAACAGGCAACCGAACCTATGTTAGCATACTCATCCATAATACAAGCATCTAGGGTTACACGGCCATCTCTATCAGGTCTACCACCGTACCCAACACTACGCTCTGTAGGGTCACCCTCGGGAATTTTGACTCCTGCTTCCACAGCATCAAGTGCTCTACCGTTATTCTTTAGGATTTCCCAAGCGGCTCCATTAGCTTGCACTCCAAAATTCCATGTTGAAATAACAATAGGCTTGTTACTTTTACTTTTAGAATTTATCAAATTCTCATTTTTAGGTGTAAATGAGGGTAGTGCTACAGCAATCGACCCTATAGCAGCTGTTTTAAGAAAATCTCTTCTATTTGACATATTCCAATTTTTAATTGACTCCTATTTCGTCCACAAACAACCAAGCATCATTTCCTGCACCTGGGCTTCCATCGGGAATTTTACCAATATTAGCTGCAATAACTTTGATAAACCTCGCTTCTCGCGCTGTAAATTTAACTTCAATTTCTCCCTTTTGAATTTGAATATCTTCCAAAGAAACTTGCTTTATTCGTGTATAATTTTGACCATCCAAAGAGTACAATACTTCAATTCCGCTTGGGTAATAGATCCAACTAGCTTCATTAGCCAAAACACTAACAGTTATTGTAGAAATAAGGTCAGATTTACCCAGGTCAATTACTGCATTCAAATCTTTTCCCGAAAAACCTAACCAATCACGACCAAACTTACTACTATTTCCCAAAATACCATCAACCAGGGTGAAAGCTCCTCCCGTATTATAACTTTCATGAGGCTGGTTAACTAAAGTGATTTTTTTACCTGTAGCTTTATTAAAATAAAATGTTTGTTCTGTAAGTGTACTTTGTTGTTTGTCATTTTCAAAATAGGCCGCTTTAAGGGTTTGACTTTTATTAATAACAATTGAATTTGTATATGAATTTGAGTTTACTGTTGGTGCAACTCCATCAGTAGTATATTTTATTTTATGTGCATCATTGGCTGATTTGAATTCCAACACTACGCCATCATTGTTAGGTGTTGCACTGACTTTAGTTATTACTTCAAAAACCGCCTTACTATAAGTAATACCTTTTCTATCAAACACAGCAAAATGTTGTATCATTCTATTTTGAAAATTGACATACTGAGCGGGATTTGAAGTGCCCCATAACACTTCGGACAAAGCCAATATTCTTGGAAAAATCATATATTCTACATTTTCAGGAGTGTACATATATTCAGTCCAAACATTTGCCTGTGCTCCTATAATATAGGTGGTTTCATCAGTAGCTAAATCTGGCGGCACGGGATTAAAAGCATAAACTTTTTCAACGGGAG
Organism: Flavobacteriaceae bacterium; assembly: GCA_947451475.1. GTDB lineage: Bacteria > Bacteroidota > Bacteroidia > Flavobacteriales > Flavobacteriaceae > Flavobacterium. The sequence continues at coordinate 23,250 of CANFZC010000004.1, forward strand.
TATAGCCCCCAATGGCCAAAGGTTCATTTTTTGGGTCTCCTTGATAATGATCGAAATAACAATGAGATCCTGGTGTCATTACCACAAAATGATGTTGCTTTGCAGCATCAATCCCACCTTTAGTCCCACGCCAACTCATAACGGCTGCGTTAGGAGCCAAACCGCCCTCCAAAATTTCATCCCAACCTATTATCTTTCTTCCATGATTGTTAACAAATTTCTCTATAGTTTGAATAAAATAACTTTGTAATTCGTGCTCATCCTTTAATCCTTTTTGTTTAATTGTCTCTTGGCAATTCGGGCACTTTTTCCAACGTGTTTTAGGACACTCATCGCCACCTATATGAATATACTCTGATGGAAATAAATCCATTACTTCGGTTAAAATATTTTCTAGAAAATTAATAGTTTCTGCTTTTGGACAAAATACATCGTCCAAAATACCCCATTGCTTTGCTACTTCAAAGGGCCCGCCTGTACAAGAAAATTCGGGATAGGAAGCCAAGGCAGCTAAAGCATGGCCAGGCATTTCAATTTCAGGAACAATAGTAATATGACGTTGCGCAGCATAAGCCACTACCTCTTTAATTTCATCCTGAGTATAAAAACCTCCATAGTGTTTATCATCAAATATATGCTCTCGATAATGACCAATCATAGAACCGTTTCTCCAAGCTCCAATTTGTGTTAACTTGGGATATTTTTTTATTTCTATACGCCAACCTTGATCATCAGTCAAATGCCAATGAAAGGTGCTAAATTTATAAGCAGCCAGATAATCAATATATTTTTTCACAAAGGAAACCGTAAAAAAATGTCGTGCACAATCCAGATGCATTCCGCGCCATTTAAACTTTGGAGCATCTTCAATCCGCAAACAAGGTAACTTTAATTTTTCTTTACTTTCTATTGGCAATATTTGTAATAGAGTTTGAATTCCATAAAAAAAGCCTTCATTTTGATCGGCAGCAATGGTTACCTTCTCTTTAGAAATAGTAAGTTGATAACCATTCATGGCTACATTGGAAGCCACGGTCCTACTAATACAGATTTTAGAAACTTTACCCGCTACAGGAAGGATTCTTAACCCTATACCTGTCCGCTCTTTAATAGCCTGCTGAAGATATTGGGCCTCAAACAACGTCTCGTCTGCTTGAATAATCGTTTCATTACTTAAAATAAAATTCCCATCTTGAATTTGGAGCGATTGAGGTTGAGGTATTAAGGACAATGGATTTTGAGAAAATGCAACATTAATTAGTAAAACTAAAAAAAAAGTGAATTTATTAGTCATAAAATACGAATTTGTAATTGGTTAAATTTACACAAAAAAGAGTAAAAAAAATGCCTCATGAATATGAGGCATTTTTATATTAAATTTATGAAATACTATTTCATGGCATCCATTTTAGCTTTAACTTCATTATAGGTGCCTTCAATAGTTTCAGTAACTTTTTTACCATCCACTGTTTTGGTAATTGTAGCACTTACATGATTTGTGCCATTTTCAAGATCTTTCATTGAATAACCTTTTGCACAACATGATTTACCTTCCCCTTCTTTAGGGGCAACAAATTTTCCGTCAGCACCATAATGCGACAAACATGCTTGTTTTTGCTCTGGTGAGCATTTTAGACTATCGCACATAGCAGCGCATTCGTCTTTAGTCATCGTAGCACATTTAGACATATCACATTTACCCATATCTTCTGAACATGAAGTTTTCATCTCCATAGTACATTTTACTTCTTTCAATACAGGGGAAGAAACAGTTCCATTACCTAAGATAGGAGCAATAACTAGTCCAATCAAACAAGTCAATTTGATTAAGATATTCATTGATGGTCCTGATGTATCTTTAAATGGATCTCCGACAGTATCACCAGTTACCGCTGCTTTATGAGCATCAGAACCTTTAAAAGTCATTTCTCCGTTGATTTCAACACCAGCTTCAAATGATTTTTTAGCATTATCCCAAGCACCACCTGCATTGTTTTGGAACACAGCCCAAAGTACACCTGATACCGTTACACCTGCCATGTATCCGCCTAACATTTCTGCTATTAATTGATTGTTATCTCCGTAAACTAATTTACCTAATAACACGATAGCTATAGGGAAACCAATAGTTAATATTCCTGGCAACATCATTTCACGTAATGCCGCTTTTGTAGAGATTTCGACACATTTACCATATTCTGGTTTACCAGTTCCTTCCATAATTCCTGGTATTTCTTTGAACTGACGACGCACTTCGTATACCATGTCCATAGCTGCTTTACCTACCGAGTTCATTGCCAAAGCTGAGAATACTACAGGAATCATACCTCCTACAAATAACATAGCTAATACTGGCGCTTTGAAGATATTGATACCATCAATACCAGTAAATGTAACATAAGCTGCAAATAATGCTAAGGATGTTAAAGCTGCAGAAGCAATAGCAAAACCTTTTCCTGTTGCTGCGGTTGTGTTACCAACTGAATCCAAAATATCTGTACGTGTACGAACTTCTTTAGGTAATTCACTCATTTCAGCAATACCTCCAGCGTTATCAGAGATTGGTCCGAAAGCATCGATTGCTAATTGCATAGCCGTCGTAGCCATCATTGCAGATGCAGCTAACGCCACACCATAGAAACCAGCAAATGCATAGGATGCCCAAATAGCACCTGCAAATAATAAGACTGTAGGGAAAGTAGAAATCATACCGGTAGCTAAACCGGCGATTACGTTAGTTCCTGCACCTGTTGATGATTTTTGTACAATGGCCAAAACTGGTTTTGTACCTAAACCTGTATAATATTCTGTTACTGATGAAATAGCACCACCAACAATTAATCCAACTATTGTTGCATAGAAAACTCTCATTGAAGAGATATCTTTTAATCCTTCCCCGAAGAAACTCATTTTCATGGTTTCAGGTAACATGAATTTCACTAAGAAGAAACAAGCAATTGCTGTTAATACAATAGAAATCCAGTTTCCAATATTTAATGCTTTTTGAACTTGTGCTTCTTTAGCATTATCATCAGAAATTTTTACCACCATTGTTCCAATGATAGAAAATAAAATTCCAAAACCTGCAATTGACATTGGCAATAAAATTGGCCCTATTCCACCAAAAGCATCTTTTAAATTACCTCCCATATCTTTGATAACATAATTACCAAGAACCATTGCCGCAAGAACTGTAGCAACATATGAACCAAATAAATCGGCACCCATTCCTGCTACGTCACCTACATTATCTCCAACGTTATCAGCAATCGTAGCTGGGTTACGTGGATCATCTTCTGGAATACCTGCCTCTACTTTACCCACTAAGTCAGCACCAACATCAGCGGCTTTAGTATAAATACCACCTCCAACACGAGCAAACAAAGCAATAGATTCAGCTCCTAAAGAGAAACCAGCTAAAGTTTCAAGCACTTTGGTCATATCTTCAGTAGAAGTCCAAGCTCCTTTCATGAAGATTGTATAGAAAATAATAAAAAATCCAGTTAATCCTAAGACCGCTAAACCAGCAACACCTAATCCCATTACTGTACCACCACCAAAAGAAACTTTTAATGCCTGTGGTAAACTTGTACGCGCTGCTTGAGTAGTTCTTACATTTGTCTTTGTAGCAATTTTCATACCCATGTTACCAGCTAATGCTGAGAAGAAAGCTCCAAAAATAAATGCTACAACAATTAAAATATCTGTTTTAACACCTGGAATAAAAGTAATACCCGCTAGAACAATACTCGCTATTACAACAAATACCGCTAACAACCTGTATTCTGCTTTAAGGAAAGCCAAAGCACCTTCATAGATGTAGTCTGAAATCTCTTTCATCTTGCCATCTCCAGCATCTTGTTTTAACACCCAAGCTCTTTTTGCTGCCATAAAAAGCAGACCTATTATTGCCATTACAATTGGCACGTAAATCATCATTGATTCCATAAATATAATTTTCGTTATAAATTTTATCGGGGGCAAAAATAACAAAATTTTAAGAACTTATACAAGTTGTTCCCTTTTATAAAAAACAAAACTGCTAATTTCCTATAGGTCGCTATATTTCAACTCGCTTTTTGACGTAATAATGCCACAATATAGCTGTACCCCTTTGTATTGTGATTACTAATTATCGAACTTTAAAATACCAAAGTTAAACATTCTTCGATTCATTTATTAGAGCATTGGACCTTCAATATTTTCAGTATAAATACTGAATGTCTTCTGAATGTTAGAAATAGAATCCAAATGACCCTTTAATTGTGAAGTTATTAGTATCGGGTAAGTTTCTATAATTGCCTCGCCATGCAAAGTCCAATCGAAACACTTTAAAAATATTACCAATACCTGCATTATACTCCCAATAAGGTTTTTCAGGAGCTTTATAGATCAACCCAGACGCGTTAATTGCTTTGTTTTGGTCTGAAACAGTGCCGTAGACTCCTTTAATTCCTACAATTTCACGTAAATTCAATTTTCGTAATACAGGAATTCGAGCAAATATCTTTCCATTGAAATTATGCTCCCATTGTAAAGTTGCATATTGATCCGCTACAAACTCATAGAAATTCAAATTACTAAATGTGTTTTCAATAATAAAATAAGTCTGATTCCCAGGCACAACACTCATTAAACCCAACGGAATTTTGCCATAAGTTTTACCCAACTCCATAATAAAATTAGACCGGCCTAAAGCACCAATAATAATGGGTTGTTTATAATACAATTGTAGTTTCTGATAATCAAAGTCACTTTTAATAAAACCTTTGAATCCTTGACTGTAATTCACAAAAAAGCGACTGTAGGGACTATCAATATCACGGCGCTCCACGCCATATCCTATCGTTTTCTTTTTTGGTGTATATTCAATCTGTAGATTCAATTCTGATTGCTTTACTTCACTTTTGGTAGTTGTAAAAGTATCATCCTCATAATAATCCAACTTAAAAGTAGACGAGGCAGACTCTAACGTTCTATAGGTAAATCCTAGTTGAAACGTTAGGTTTTTCACCGGTTCAATTTCTCCTTGAAGAGAAGTTAAGTTAATATTAGTTAGCTTTCCATTTGAACCTGTAGTAAACAAACCAGACGAAGCATAACTCCTCCCCAACACATCATTGGTTGTAGTCAAACTTGCCCCTATCTGTTCCACATCTCGACGATTTCCACCGGATATAATAATTCGGTTTTTCTTATTGATCATCCATTTTCCAGAAGCACCATATTTGAATTTATTATCATCAAATCCATAAGCTGTATAACCTTGTAAACGCCATAAATCATTAGGCCCAAAATAAGTTCTTCCACCAGCTCTAAGCCTCAATCCTTCCACTTGATTATATCCAATAGTAGAAAAAATGGGTCCGTAATCAAAATGCCCATACTGAATGTATCCACTTCCTAAAATAGAAACTAAATTATATATCTGCTTAAATCGTTTCACCGTTTTAAGCGTATCTATCATCTTGTATATTTTGACCTCATCTTTATTCAGCTTTTCAAATCTATTTTCTTGCCAAAATTCATCTGTCTTGGCATAGACAGAATTATCTATGTAATTAACTTCATCTTTATAAAACTTATCAGGTTTCTTTTCATTAAATTTAAAATTCTTGTAAAGTGTTGTCCTTTTACCATAAACACCTTTCGATTCTTCTTTCTTTCTTAAGGCAAAATCAGACATCATATAATCACGAGTAGGTAAAAAAACAGAATCATTTAACACCTCAAATTCTTGCTCGATATAAATATCTTTAACCCAGTTAATATTGGCACTTTTAGTAACCGCCATATTAATTGTTTTAATTGCAAACGTGGTATCATTTACCCAAAAATCCCCTTTAAAAGTAAGTTCATTTTTACGTCGAGGATAAAAAACTATATTATAACACAGCTTATTGTCAATTACCGCTGTATCCGCCAAAACATAATTATAGACGTCAATACCGGTGCGTGATAGAGGGCTTGTAAAACTCTTATCAAAGAAATTTAAATAATTGTCATAAATATCAAAATCACTATACAAATCTTTGATAAACATATTAACGCCATCTCCATTCCCCAATCCTGAGTTCTTATTTGCCTTTAGTATTTCTTTTGTTTTCTTAGTTTCATTATCTCCATAAAATTCTGAAAGGGTCTCATTAATAAAAATAGGTAAATAGGTTTTTCCAGTTACTTTTGAAGTATCTACATTCTTGAACACAAATTCCATCCCTTTGAAAATCTTGCTTTTCATAAAGGCACTGTCTATGGTGTTCATATCAAACTCTACTTTTTCGTATTTATCATATTGATATTGTTTGAACATCTTCAATCCATTTTTTCGTCGACGCTCCCAAATTTTCCTAAGTATATCAAGCGCAGGATTATTTTTTTTGGATGTTTTACCTGCATATATTTTAACCTCTTTCAAGGTATTGCCTTCTGTCAATATAACCTTAAAATCATAATTAACTTGTTTTGGCAATTTTACCTCTTTATCAGGAAAACCAACAAAAGACACTATTAAAGCAGTATAATTCTGTGGTGATTCAATATAAAAACGCCCGTCTTCATTAGAAACCACACCGGTCTTTGACCCTTTAAATACAACATTTGCGTAAGGAACCGGTTGCTTAGAATTGTCTAAAACAATTCCACTAACTTTCGTTTGGGCAAAAATTGTAGTAAGAAAGAAAACAAAAAATAAACAAGAAAATATTTTTTTCATATCCAAAAAAAAAACTTCATCAAGTAATTTTTGATGAAGTTTCAAATATAGGTAATTTTAAATTATTTGTAAGCTACTTTTTTCACTGCTTTGATAACATCTTCGGCATTTGGCAACCATTCTTTTAGTAAAGTTGGAGAATATGGAGCTGGTGTATCAGCTGTAGTGATTCTCTGTATTGGAGCATCCAAATAATCAAATGCTCTTTCCTGAACCATATAAGTAATTTCAGAAGCAACACTTGCAAATGGCCACGCTTCTTCTAAAACAACTAATCGATTCGTTTTTTTAACTGAAGTAATAATTGTATCGTAATCCATAGGACGTACAGTTCTTAAATCTATAATTTCACATGATATTCCCTCTTTAGCTAGTACTTCAGCTGCAAGATCAGCTTCTTTAATGATCTTACCAAATGACACTATAGTAACATCCGTTCCTTCTCTTTTAATAGCAGCGACTCCTAATGGTATTGTATAATCTCCCTCTGGCACTTCTCCTTTATCCCCATACATTTGTTCCGACTCCATAAAAATAACAGGGTCGTTGTCACGTATTGCGGCTTTCAACAAACCTTTAGCATCATATACTGTAGAGGGCACTACAACTTTCAACCCTGGTGTATTAGCAAACCAATTTTCAAATGCCTGGGAATGCGTGGCTCCTAATTGACCAGCAGAAGCTGTGGGCCCTCTAAAAACCATTGGCATAGGAAATTGCCCAGCAGACATTTGACGCATTTTTGCAGCGTTATTGATGATTTGATCAATTCCAACTAAAGAAAAATTAAATGTCATATATTCAACAATTGGACGACAACCATTCATAGCTGAACCTACTGCAATTCCAGCAAAACCTAATTCAGCAATTGGTGTATCTATAACTCTTTTGGGACCAAATTCGTCCAACATTCCTTTTGAAGCTTTATAGGCTCCATTATACTCTGCCACTTCTTCTCCCATTAAATATACGGATTCATCGCGACGCATTTCTTCACTCATCGCTTCGGCAATCGCTTCTCTAAATTGTATCGTTCTCATAAAAATTACTTTGTATCAATTTTGGATAGCAAAAGTAAAAATTTAAAATGATAAACCATTTTTTTTGGAGCTTTTTGTAGGTCGTATTTTCGAATATATAGATTTCTAAGTTACGAAATCGATATATTATTAAAAAGGTTCCACTCCAACCCATGATACTTAGTAACTTCATTATCAAATCGGTTGGCTTTTTCACTAGGCTCTTTTGCCAGTTTTGCACTTTTATCGGCTTGCTGTTCATCTCCATTCCTATGATATTTTACTGCGTATAAATGAGCTTTTGCAGCATACTGATGCTCTTCTGCTGCTCCTTTGTGGCTTTTGATACTATTCGATGTAGACTCGTTAAACGTTTCCCTAGTTTTAAAATTTTATCCGTTATTTTCTTCCAGATTATTATGATTGTCGCCACCAATACTATAACCATTGTTTTCTTCATCTTCATTGCCATTTTTTTCTTGTTCATCATCTAATTCCGAACCGGGAATATCAAGATCTGAGCCCGATTTATCTTGATTGAAATCTTTCTCATTATTGATTCCATCATTTTTATTAGATTCTTTTGTTTTACTAATGTCCTCGGGATTGATTTCGATTTCTTTTTTGTCGACATTATAAATATCTTGACTAGGAGGATAGTTAAGAAAACTCGGGAACTCCTGTTTAGACCTGCCTAATTTTGTTTCTTTTTTCATGACTTTTCTTCTTTCGTTATCTTCGCTCTTTCACTTTTTAGCTTTAATTCTTCTATATCAGCATCCATTTTTTCTTTTTTCAATCCAACTCTAATAAAACCAAATAAACTCATATAAACATTAGCCAACCAAACTAATGAAAACATAGAAATAAGATAACCTCTCCAATCATAATACAACAGTTGAAATTCTGTCATAAACAAAAAAGCTAAACTTACATAATGGCTAAAACAATATTCGCATGTGAATAAATAGAAAAATTTCCGGGTAAATAATGAATTGCTCCGTTTTGACTTTTTAACACAAAACTCTCGTGGTTCCCTAAATATTTCTTCCCGAGTTACGGTCCAAGAAACACAAGCTATCGGAATTGCCAGTAGAAACAAATGCAATATTTGTTGACTAAATAACATGATAATATAAATTTAAATTCTATTTCTTAACTTCAATCATAGCATTAGTCTATTGATGTCAAATCTTATCAATGCCATCAATTTTTAATTGGTACAATGAGCAGTAGTGTTTTTGCGTTTTTTAAAACACGCTCCGTAACACTGCCCATAACGGCATTTTCAAGCCAGTTTTGGCTATGGGATCCTAAAACGATTATATCGGAATGCAGCTTTTTTGCCGTCGCTAATATTACGGTTGAAAAATCTCCTTTCTCTGCTATAACGTCAACATCCGTTTTATTCAAACGATATTTTATTTTATTTAAAAAATTCATAGAAGATTCTAATAGGCTTTCATTATTATCGACATTAAAAAAATCATAGCCGTAAAAACCCATGAATGGCTCAGAGTCTATAGTACTATAATAGGAATCATCAGCTACTACATGCAGTAGGGTAACTCTAGCATTCATAAGCTGAGCCAATTCAAAACCCTTTTCAGCAATTAATTGAGCTGAAAGACCATAATCTAGTGCAATTAAAATTTTATCCATAAGTAACTTATTTATAATTTGAACGGTGGAATTACATTTCGTAAATGTACATTACCCCCATTTTTGAATATTTATAAAACTTATCTTTAATGTTATATAATTAACGCTTTACGAAATCGATATAATAGAGAAAATTATTATGCACGCATAGTACATTATTCAAAATAATGTGCTAATTTTGTGCTTCGAATTTCTCAATAAACACTTAATAATTATGAAAATATTAGTTTGCATCAGTCATGTGCCTGATACTACTTCCAAAATCAATTTCATCAATGGTGATACCGAATTTGACACAAATGGAGTGCAATTTGTAATTAATCCAAATGATGAGTTTGGATTAACCAGAGCAATTTGGTTTCAAGAACAACAAGGTGCCCATATAACGGTTGTTAATGTTGGGAACACTGATGCTGAAGCAACACTTAGAAAAGCATTAGCCATCGGAGCAAACGAAGCTATCCGAGTAAATGCAACACCAATAGATGGCTTTTTTGTAGCCAAACAGTTGGCCGAAGTGGCTAAAGCAGGCGGTTACGATTTAGTAATCTGCGGAAAAGAATCTTTAGATTATAATGGTGGTATGGTCCCGGGAATGTTGGCTTCGTTGTTGGATTACAACTTTGTAAACTCTTGCACCGAATTAACCATTGACGGAAATACAGCCAAAGCAGCACGAGAAATTGATGGAGGGAAAGAAATTATTTCAGCAACATTACCTTTATTAATAGGAGGTCAAAAAGGTTTAGTGGAAGAAAAAGATTTACGTATTCCGAACATGCGTGGCATTATGACTGCAAGAACAAAAGTATTAACCGTTTTAGAACCAGTGGCTGCTAATGTAAATACCAAAGCTGTGAAATTTGAAAAACCAGCACCAAAATCAGCTGTGAAATTGTTTACCGCAGACGATTTAGACGGCTTAGTAAATGCATTACACAACGAAGCAAAAGTTATCTAATTTAAAAACATACAACATGTCATTATTAATATATGCAGAATCTGTCGACGGAAAATTCAAAAAAGTAGCTTTTGAATTAGCCTCCTATGCAAAAAAAGTAGCCGAATCACTAGGAACAACTGTAACTGCTGTAACAGTAAATGCTACAAATGTTTCCGATTTATCAAAATATGGTGTAGATAAAATTTTAAAAGTTACTAACGACAAATTGGCTAACTTTAATGCTAAAGCTTATGCAGATGTTATCAAACAAGCCGCATTGAAAGAAAGTGCTAAAGTGATTTTATTATCTTCTACTACCGATAGTTTATACTTAGCCCCAAATGTTGCCGTTGGATTAGAAGCTGGATTTGCCTCTAATGTTGTGGGATTACCTACTAGCATTAACCCATTTCAAGTAAAAAGAAATGCTTTTTCTAATAAAGCATTTAACATTACAGAACTATCAACTGACATTAAAGTTTTAAGCTTAGCTAAAAACTCTTACGGAGTATTTGAGAATACCTCAACTTCTATAGAAGAAGATTTTGCGCCTAGCTTAAACGATACTGATTTCGAAATGAAAGTAGTTGCAGTAGAAAAAACAACTGGTAAAGTAACAATTGCCGATGCAGATATTGTAGTTTCAGGAGGTCGTGGCTTAAAAGGGCCAGAAAACTGGGGGATGTTAGAAGAATTAGCTACTGTATTAGGAGCAGCAACAGCCTGCTCAAAACCAGTCTCCGATTTAGGCTGGAGACCTCATAGTGAGCACGTAGGACAAACTGGAAAGCCAGTTGCAACGAATCTCTACATTGCCATTGGAATCTCAGGCGCTATACAACACATAGCCGGAATAAATTCTTCTAAGGTAAAGTTAGTAATCAATTCTGATCCTGAAGCGCCTTTCTTTAAAGTAGCCGATTACGGGGTAGTAGGTGATGCTTTTGATATTGTACCAAGATTAACTCAAAAACTTAAAGATTTCAAAGTACAAAACTCATAAACCGAATTATTAATTCAAAAAGGAGCTGTCAGAAATATATAATTTGTTGACAGCTCTTTTTTTTAGTATTCATTTTTTGGAGCGAAAAGTTTTTGTTACTTTGCAGTCCATATTCCTACCATAAACTGCGAGTCCCGTCAAAACGGAATCTTTATGAAGCTGTCAGGGCTCAGTCCTTTATTATTGGAAAAGTATATAGTGCAAGGCAAAAATTAAATTCTAATATCCACAATCTAACAGCTAAAATGAGTTTAGTAAAACTAACCATAAAAGGTATTTCCTATAGTCAAACACAAAATGGCGCCTATGCTTTAATTTTGAATGAAGTGGATGGAGAACGAAAATTACCCATCGTAATAGGCGCTTTTGAAGCACAATCCATTGCTATAGCCTTAGAGAAAGAAATCAAGCCCCCAAGACCTTTAACTCACGATTTATTTAAAAGTTTTGCTGATCGTTTTGATATCGTGGTAAAGCAAGTCATTATTCATAAATTAGTAGATGGCGTTTTCTACTCAAGTATCATTTGCGAAAGAGATAAAATAGAAGAAATAATAGACGCTAGGACCTCCGATGCAATTGCATTAGCATTGCGATTTAATGCCCCTATTTTTACCTACAAAAATATTTTAGACAAAGCAGGAATTTATCTAAACACCAATCCAACAGAACATGAAAACGAGATCCCAGAGGATGACGGTGTTCTTTCAACACCTGAAACCTTTGGTCTAGATAACAATTCAAAAGTTGGTGATATTTATGCAAGCATGAGTTTGTCAGAATTGCACGATGTTTTAGAAAAAGCTGTGCAGGAGGAGGATTATGAAAAAGCAGCAAAAATAAGAGACGAGATTTCAAAAAGAGAAAGTTAATTAGGTTTTATTTACTTACACTTCTTATAACCTAACAAACAAATCAACATACAATGAAACAATATCATGACTTAGTACGACATGTTTTAGAAAACGGTTGTCAAAAAGGAGATAGAACGGGTACTGGAACAAAAAGCGTATTCGGTTATCAAATACGTTTTGACTTAAGTGAAGGTTTTCCAATGGTAACTACCAAAAAACTACATCTAAAATCAATTATTTACGAATTGCTTTGGTTCTTAAAAGGGGATACAAATATTGGTTATTTAAAAGAGAATGGTGTTAAAATATGGGATGAATGGGCCGATGGAAAAGGCGATTTAGGCCCCGTTTATGGACATCAATGGCGCAATTGGAATAGCGAAGAAATAGATCAAATCACCGAACTGATTGATACTTTAAAAAGCAATCCAAATAGTCGACGCATGTTGGTTTCTGCATGGAATCCATCTGTATTACCAAACACTTCAAAATCATTTGAAGTAAACGTCGCAAACGGTAAAGCGGCCTTACCCCCTTGCCATGCATTTTTTCAGTTTTATGTAGCCGATGGTAAATTATCTTGTCAATTATATCAGCGCAGCGCTGATGTTTTTTTAGGAGTCCCATTTAATATTGCTTCCTATGCCTTATTTACCATGATGGTCGCTCAGGTTTGTGATTTACAATTAGGTGAATTCATTCACACTTTTGGAGACGCCCATATTTACAACAATCATTTTGAACAACTAGAATTACAACTCTCACGAGAACCAAAAGCATTACCAAAAATGATCTTGAACCCCGAAATTAAAAACATTTTTGATTTTACTTTTGAAGATTTTACTTTGATAGACTATGATCCACATCCCCACATCAAAGGAATTGTCGCTATATAAATTGCTGCTTAGATACGAAAGGCGGTAAAAATTATAACTAAGTAAGGCTCTAAAAAATCTTTGATGTACTTGGGAATTTTAAATAAGAAAAGCCGCTATAAAGCGGCTTTTCTTATTTTACAATCATAAAATTACAATGCTAATACACTATTTTCAGCACCAGCAAAATCATTATAAGCGTAACTATCAGCCTCAGGATCATTAACATATGAACCATCTACTATATATTTAAATTCAAAAGAGTGATCTTTAGGCAAGTCAAAAACCGCTTTAAAAGTACCATTCTTTAATTTTGCTAATTCACCTTCCGCAGGATTCCAATTATTGAAATCACCCACTACAGCAGCTGCTGTCGCTTTTTTTGCTTCGATTGAAAAAGTAACTTTTACAACCGGTTTTGTTTTTATAAATTGTTTCTTAATAGCCATAACTAATTCATTTATAGATTACTGAAACAAAGTAAAGCGATTTTTTCCTATGTTTAACATCTTTTTACATTTTTAGGAGATTACTAAAAAGAAAGCCAATTTTAAAGAAGATATACAATTAACACCCAATTAAAAAAAATTTCTTGAATTAAGAAAACGATTTCTTAATACATTATCTTAAAACAACCATTTACTATTTTAAAATATAAATCTTACCTTTCAACCTTAAAATCGTCTTATTTTGCAAAAAAATTAGAACAAAACAATTTTAATAATTACAATGTAAATCAAAAAAAATTCGAACTCTCAATTCTTATTTTATTTCTATTAATGGGATTGCAATAGTTTCTTCTCTAAAATTAAATTTATAAATCTCATTGACAAAATAATTTTCACCATTATAATTAACGTAATAATTTTATAAATTTCTACAGTATGATTACAATAATAGCTGCTGTGGCAGAAAACAATGCCTTAGGAAAAAACAATCAATTGCTATGGCACTTGCCTGATGATTTCAAAAGATTCAAAACAATAACTTCAGATCATTATATCATAATGGGGCGAAAAACTTTCGAAAGCTTTCCAAAACCACTACCAAATAGAATACATATTATTATAACAAGAAAAAAAGACTATGCCCCAGAAGGATGCATTGTTGTAAATTCACTTGAAGAAGCTATTAAATCATGTCCTAAAGACAAAGAAAACTTTATTATTGGTGGTGGAGAAATCTATAATCAATCCATCCCATTAGCTGATAAAATTGACATCACTAAAGTACATCACAGTTTTGAAGCCGATACTTTTTTTCCAGAAATAGAATTGAACCAGTGGAAATTAGAACATAATGAATTCCATTCAAAAGACGATAAACACGCTTTCGACTTTACTTTTTTAACCTACCTACGTAAATAAAAAAAACACCCCAAAGGGGTGTTTAAAACCAAAATAAATAATAGCATTACCTTTTATGACTCCAATAATATCTGGCAGCTAAGCATGAAAATAATAACAACAAGCACTAAGCCTGAAGCTATCATTATAATATTGGAAACTCGATCTGAGTACATTTCATAAAATCCCTTAATACCAAATACCACAAAAGTACTAAAGGTGAAATATGTCAAAATTTCCAAAAAATTATTTAACCCAATAAATAAGTGTAAATCAACCACATTGCCCCCAATTAAATTGATAGAATCCTTCAAAAGAAAAAGCAAAACGAATGTGATTAGTATGGAAATCAACACCCATTTTAATTCTGTAATAATGACCCTTACATTCATGCTGTCAAATATTTTGGTTTTCATGTACAAAGTTTCAAATTAATTACGAGAAAAAAATCCCCAACAATGGGGATTTTTCATTTATTAAATACATCTTTTTACTACAATTTAACATCTTAGAGCTGAAACTCGAACTAAGCACTAAGTATTGTAATCAAAATAATGGTTTATATTTGCCTAAAAATTGCAAATGTCTAAAAGTATATTGCCCTATAAAGATTCATCTCTTGGCAAAAAAGAGCAAGTCACTAAAATGTTCGATACAATATCAGGAAATTATGATGGATTAAACAGAGTTATTTCTCTAGGCATAGATGTGAAATGGCGAAAAAAAGTAGTGTCATTAGTAGCTGCGAACAATCCAAATACCATCTTAGACATTGCAACAGGCACAGGCGATTTAGCTATTTTGATGTCTAGTACTTCTGCCCAAAAAATAGTAGGTTTGGATCTTTCTGTCGGCATGTTAAATGTAGGTAGAAATAAAATTTTAGATAAAAAACTTAACCATAAAATTGAAATGGTAGTCGGGGATAGCGAAAACATACCCTATGAAGACAATTCTTTCGATGCTATAACTGTTTCCTTTGGCATTAGAAACTTTGAAACTTTGGAGAAAGGACTAGGTGAAATTTATCGCGTTTTAAAACCTAACGGGCACCTTGTCATCTTAGAAACATCCATTCCCACGAAATTTCCATACAAACAAGGGTATTTCATATATTCTAAATACATACTGCCTTTATTAGGAAAGCTTTTTTCAAAAGACAATAATGCATACGGTTACTTATCAGAATCTGCAGCCAATTTCCCTTTTGGAGAAGCATTAAACAATATTTTGGAAAAAGTTTCGTTTATAGAGTGTAAAGCGCTGCCTCAAACTTTTGGAGTAGCAACAATATATACCGCAACTAAAAAATAAAAAATGCCTTTTTCTGCGAAGCCATGAAAAAATTACTAATTCTCTTAATCTTATTCTCGATTAATACGCAAGCCCAACTTGGCAGAAGCTTATTTACCAAAGACCCTATTATTAATTTAGAAAACTTTGATAAACAAAGAATTTATTGGGGATATTTTTTAGGATTTAGCACCTTTGATTATAAAACGGATTATAAAATTCCAGGATATGATATAGATGTACAAGGTCATACTGGATTCAACGTAGGTTTAGTAGGAAGCTTAAGACTCCAAGAATATTTAGAATTACGTTTTGAGCCAGGCTTATATTATGCTAGCAGAACTTTAACGTACTCCGGATTTAGTAATAATCGTGATGCGATAAGAGAGGTGAAAGCCACTTATATAGATTTCCCAATATTGCTAAAATTTTGCTCTTTACGAACCGGAAATGTTAGGCCTTTTCTCGTAGGGGGTGTTTCTTCCACTTTAAATCTCTCCAGCAATTCCAAATCAAAAGACGATAATTTAGAACAAAAATTCCGAGTAAAACCTTGGACACAAAATTACCAAATCGGTTTTGGTGTCGATCTATACTTCGAATATTTCAAGTTTTCTCCCTCAATTAGAGGCGTATTTGGTTTAAATGACGAATTAATTAGAGACATAGACCCAAACAGTCCATGGACAAGCAACATTCAATCTTTACGAACAAGAGCTGTTTTAATAAATTTTACTTTCCACTAGAAACCTCTTCTAAATTCGCTTAAAAAAATCGCAGTTGCTGTAGCGACATTTAAACTTTCTGTCTTTTGAATAGACCCAAATCTAGGGATAGCAATCCTATTGATTATTGCTTTTTCTAGTGAAGTAGAAATTCCATTTGCTTCATTGCCTAAAACCAAAATCCCTTCATTAGGCAGTGCTTTTTGGTAAAGATTTTCTCCGTCCATAAAAGTTCCAAATACCGGTAGTGATGTATTAGCTATAAAATCTTTCAAATCTAAATAACTCACATTTACTCTAGAAATAGAACCCATTGTGGCTTGTACTACTTTAGGATTAAAAACATCGACAGTTTCGCCTGAACAGAGTAGTTGGGTAACTCCAAACCAATCGCAAAGACGAATAATAGTACCCAAATTACCAGGGTCTCTAATGTCATCTAACGCTACCATCAACCCCTTTTCTACTACCGGTAGCGGCAACGGTATTTTAAAAATTGCTAAACAAGAGCTTGGGGTATTTAGAGCAGAAATACGCTTCATTTCTAGCTCCTTAATCAATGTTTTATTAGCTGTAGAAACTTTATTAAATACAGCTTCTGTCTCAAATAAATGTTCTAGCACAAAATTTGATTCTAACAATTCCTGTATTACTTTTACACCTTCCGCAAGAAATAATTGATGTTCCTGACGGTATTTTTTATGCTGAAGACTAGTTATTAATTTTATTTGGTTTTTACTAACCATAAAATACTGTACTTTTGAATTAAATATTTCGCAACACTTGAAAAATAGTATCACAAAAATATCATTATTTATTCTAACTGGACTAATTATCTTTGGTTGTAACACTACAAAAAGAGTTCCCGACGGAAAAACCCTTTTAACCAAAAATGATATTTATGTAGATGGCAAAAAAGATAACAGTGAAGATATTTTTAATCAATTATATCAAAAACAAAACACCTCTATTTTAGGATATCATCTTCGCCTTAATCTCTTTAATTTAGCTAGACCAAAATCAGATTCTTTGTTCAAAGCAACTATGATTAAACATCCTAATCGCTACTACCGCAAAGCTAAATGGCTCTCAAAAAAGCAAGTAAAACGATTAGGAGAATCATTCCTCTACTCTGGAATTGATGATTTTTTAAAAAGAACAGGAGAAGCGCCCGTTATTTTAGATACTGCAAGTACACGTAAATCTTTAAGACGCTTAAAATCTTATTATTTCAACAAAGGCTTTTTTGACGTTTCTACCAAATATAAAATTGACAGCCTTGCATCCAAAAAAGTCAAATTAAAATATGACATTATCAATGGCAAACCTTATGCAATTGACACTATTAATACGAATATCGCTAGTCACTCCTTAGATTCAATATACAAATTAAGAATATCAAATTCCTTAATCCAAAAAGGAGAGCAGTTTAACAAAAGTAAATTTGATGAAGAAAAAAATCGAATCACTGAAGATTTTAGAAATAACGGTGCGTTCCGTTTTCAACAAAATTATATTACGTATAATCTAGACACCATTGTAAAAACGCACAAGGTAAATGTTGATTTATTAGTCGAAAATGAATCCATTCGAACAGAAGACAGTCTTAAATCAGCACCTTTTGAATTATACAAGATTAGCAAAGTAAATATATTTACAGATCATAATCCAAGTAATCCTAATGCTAAAATAACTGACAGTATTGCATACAAAGACTTCACTCTTTATGGTGTCAACAAAATCAAGTACCGCCCAAAAGCTATAACTGACGGTATATTTGTAACCAAAGGAAATTATTATGCTGATACTAAAAATGCTTTAACATCAAAATATTTGAGCAATCTTAAAGTATTTAATTACCCGTTAATTCAATACATAGAAGATAAATCACAAAAATATAGCTTGATTGCCAATATTTATTTGCCTCCAAGAGATAAATACACCTATGGGATCTCCAATGACTTTTCGCATTCTAATATTCAAGATTTCGGGATTACAGGCAATACATTTCTGGGCATTCGTAATGTATTTAACGGGGCCGAAACTTTTGACCTTGGCTTCCGAGGAAATATTGGTTCCTCTAAAGATTTAGCCAATCCTCGCAACAATTTTTTCAACATTTCAGAAATTGGTGTTGATGCTAACCTGAATTTCCCAAGATTATTTCTTCCTTTTAAGACAGACAAAATCATTCCTAAAACAATGATTCCATTCTCAAAATTAAGCGTGGGGTATTCAAAACAAACTAATATCGGATTAGACAAACAGAACTTTACTAGTTCGCTCACCTACAATTGGACTCCAAAGAAAAACACCAATTTCAAATTTGAATTATTCAACATTCAATTTGTCAAAAACTTAAATCCTGGGAATTATTTCAACATCTATAAATCATCCTATAACACCCTAAATAGTATTGCCCAAAACTATACCATTAATCCAAATTATTTAGACAACAATAATCTGATCATTGGAACTGGAACCACTGGATTTACCATCGATGCTCTTACTAATGGCAATAATCTAGCCTTATCCTCTAGTGATTTAAAATCTGTTTTGAGTATTGCTGAAAGACAAGTACGCCTCACCGAAAACAACTTGATATTTGCCTCCAGTATCGTCTACTCCAAAACTTCGCAAAAAGACCTTTTTGACAATAATTTTTATGCATTTAAAACAAAACTTGAGTCAGCAGGAAATATGTTGTCGCTCTTTGCCAGAGCTGCCAAGCAATTAAAAAATCAAAATGGAGCCAACACTATATTCGATGTCGAATTTTCTCAATACATCAAAACAGAATTTGAATTCATAAAACACTGGGATTTGCGTCGCAAAAAAGTATTGGCATCCCGTGCATTTTTTGGAATAGCAGTTCCTTATGGCAATTCAAACAGTATTCCCTTTTCCCGAAGTTACTTTGCTGGGGGATCAAACGACAATAGAGCATGGCAATCCTACAGTTTAGGACCAGGTGGAAGCAGCAGCATCCTAGATTTCAACGAGGCTAATATGAAGATAATGATGAGTACGGAATTGCGCTTCAACATCTTCCAAAAATTAAACGGCGCTCTTTTTATAGATGCTGGCAACATTTGGAATGTACTAGACAATACTACTTTTGAACCTTCAATTTTTAGTAATATCAAATCGTTAGAAAATATAGCAGTTGGTTCTGGTTACGGATTCCGATATGACTTTAATTTCTTTATTCTTAGATTCGATATGGGATTCAAAACTTACAACCCCGCTAGAACTGAAGATAAATGGTTCAAAGAAATGCGCTTTAATAAATCAGTTCTAAATATTGGCATAAATTACCCTTTCTAAAATCAGAAATTATTATTTTTGTACCCTTAACTTAAAAACAACACATTACAATGGCTCACAATATAAAACCAGGAGTAGCGACAGGAGATGAAGTTCAAGCAATTTTTAGCTATGCTAAAGAAAAAGGATTTGCGCTTCCAGCCGTAAATGTTATCGGCTCAAGTACTATCAACGGTGTTTTAGAAACTGCGGCAAAACTAAATGCCCCTGTTATCATCCAATTTTCAAATGGTGGATCGGCTTACAATGCGGGAAAAGGACTCTCGAATGCCGGAGAAAAGGCAGCTATTGCCGGAGGTGTAGCAGGTGCTAAACACATACATACTCTAGCAGAAGCATATGGAGCTACTGTTATTTTACACACTGACCATTGTGCAAAAAAACTATTACCTTGGATTGACGGTTTGCTAGATGCTTCCGAAAAACATTTTGCCGAAACTGGCAAACCCCTTTTCTCTTCTCACATGATTGATTTATCAGAAGAGCCTATTACAGAAAATATTGAAATCTGTAAAACCTATCTAGCTCGTATGAGTAAAATGGGAATGACTTTAGAAATCGAACTCGGCATTACCGGTGGCGAAGAAGATGGGGTTGATAACTCCGATGTTGACAGTTCTAAATTATACACTCAGCCATCTGAAGTGGCTTATGCCTACGAAGAATTAGCAAAAGTTTCTCCAAGATTTACCATAGCGGCTTCTTTTGGAAATGTCCATGGAGTATACAAACCAGGAAATGTAAAACTAACTCCAAAGATTTTGAAAAATTCACAAGAATATGTTCAAAATAAATTCAATACAGGTCCTAATCCAGTAGATTTTGTTTTCCATGGAGGATCTGG
The DNA here is from genome assembly GCA_947451475.1 of Flavobacteriaceae bacterium. Classification (GTDB taxonomy): domain Bacteria; phylum Bacteroidota; class Bacteroidia; order Flavobacteriales; family Flavobacteriaceae; genus Flavobacterium. The sequence continues at coordinate 43,856 of CANFZC010000004.1, forward strand.
TTCAACATTAGAAGAAATTAGAGAAGCTATTTCTTACGGTGTTATCAAAATGAATATCGATACTGATTTACAATTTGCATATACTGAAGGAATTCGCGACTATATGGTAAACAATATTGAGTACCTTAAAACACAAATAGGAAATCCAGAAGGTGCAGATGCACCCAATAAAAAACACTATGATCCAAGAAAATGGATTAGAGAAGGCGAACTTACATTCAACAAAAGATTAGAACAAGCTTTTGCCGACTTAAACAATGTAAATACATTATAAATTTCAAATTAAGACTTATGAAGCAAGGCATTGCTTAATTCATAATTCTTAATTCAAAATTCACTATTAATTATGGCTTGGTTTAAAAGAACAGAAAAAGGGATTACCACCGCAACAGAAGACAAAAAAGATGTTCCTAAAGGACTTTGGTACAAATCACCTACAGGGAAAATCATTGACCAAGATGAATTGGCTAGAAATCTATGGGTAAGTCCTGAAGATGATTTCCACGTTAGAATTGGCAGTAAAGAGTACTTCGAAATCTTGTTTGACAACAACGAATTCAAAGAGTTAGACGCCAAAATGACTTCCAAAGACCCTTTACATTTTGTAGATACTAAAAAATACGAAGACCGTTTAAAAGAAGCTATTGACAAAACAGGTCTAAAAGACGCCGTACGAACTGGTGTTGGTAAATCAAAAGGGAAAGATTTAGTAGTGTGCTGCATGGATTTTGCATTCATCGGAGGTTCAATGGGTGCCGTGGTAGGAGAGAAAATTGCTCGCGGAATCGATTATTCCATCAAAAACAGAATCCCTTTTGTCATGATTTCAAAAAGTGGTGGTGCTCGAATGATGGAAGCAGCGTATTCGTTAATGCAATTAGCCAAAACTTCCGCAAAATTAGCCCAATTAGCCGAAGCTAAAATCCCTTATATTTCATTATGTACAGACCCTACAACAGGAGGAACTACGGCTTCCTATGCAATGCTTGGCGATATCAACATCTCTGAGCCTGGAGCACTAATAGGCTTTGCTGGCCCAAGAGTAGTGCGTGACACTACCGGGAAAGATCTACCAGAAGGATTCCAAACCGCAGAGTTTGTACTGGATCATGGATTTCTTGACTTCATTACCCCTCGTAAAGAATTAAAAGAAAAAATAAACTTGTATATAGACTTAATTTTAAATCAAGACGTACGCTAAGCTTAATTACAAAAATTAATAAAAACGAAAAGACACTAAGCGTATACTTAGTGTCTTTTCGTTTTTACTATATTCTCTATTAAAATTATATCCCGCTTCGAATTGCTTCTACTGGATCTAACTTCGATGCAGAAATAGCAGGCAGTATACCCGAAATTAACCCCACCACTACTGATAATCCCGTGCCGATAAGCACATTGGCCATACTTAATACAAATTCAAAGTCTAGTGCTTTTGACAATACTATGGCCAGCAACCAAACGATCATCAAACCTATAGCACCACCTATCAAACAAAGAATAATGGCTTCAAATAAGAATTGAAACAAGATGAACTTATTTTTAGCCCCCAAGGATTTTTGAATTCCAATGAGATTTGTCCGCTCTTTAACCGAAACAAACATGATATTAGCAATACCAAATCCTCCTACCAAAAAAGAAAAAAAGCTAATCATAATGCCACCCTTACGAACATTACCTAATATCCCATCAATAAAATCAGTCAAACCAGAAAGCACATTAACAAAAAAGTTGTCGATATCCCCTTGTTTTACCCCTCTTAGGTTGCGCAGCTTTTGTGAAATATCACCTTTAAGGGCTGCCATATCAATCCCCTTTTCAGGTTTAATAACTATTACCGGCAAAACTCTCGGATTATTATCACCATAAATGCGACGTAAATAAGCCGAAGGAAAAAAAGCAGACGTATCATCGCCGCCGCCTATGTCAATTCCCGAGTTACCTTTCTTTTTGGTGACACCAATCACCGTGAACCGTTGACCATACATACGAACTGTTTTTCCGACAGGCTCCATTTCTCCAAAAAGATTTTTAGCAATATCATTCCCTAATACAACTACCTGCCTCCCCGAATTAGATTCTGCTTCGTTAAAAAAACGCCCTTCCGAAAACTCCATGCGCTGAATGTCAACAAATTCTGAGGTTACCGCCACCATATTCACATTATCTGCCGTATTGGAGTCAAAAGTTATATTCTGACTAGAGGCAAAATATTGAAAACATGAATTCTCAACATGATCTATAGAACCTTTCAAATTTTGATATTCCTCATAAGTAACATTAGGAAACTGTTCTCTCTTCCACCTAGGCACCTCAGTCGGACCAAAAGATTGACTAGTTAGATAAATAGTATTTTTATCTAGCGTACTTAAATTCTTTTGAATTTTTTGATCCAATGAATCTACTGCAGCCAAGACCGCAATAATAGAAAAGATGCCAATAGTTACACCCAACAGTGAAAGCATTGTACGTAGTTTGTTATTGCGCAAAGCGTTCATAGCAAAAGCAAAACTTTCTTTCAGCAGTCGGAAATATAAAATCATTGTAAATCTTTTTTATAGTGGTAAATTTCCGTAAAATTAATGGAAATCACTAGTGTTTTATGGTTAGACTTATTGGTGTCAAAAAATAAAATAATGTTACATTCTTAGCTTGAATTTTGCACACAAAAAAACTACTTTTGTCCCCTTAAAACTATCTGTCTTTAAAAAGGCAAAACTCACACAACATGACTACTACAAAATCAATCCAATCGGCACTAATTTCAGTCTTTTCAAAAGACGGCCTAGAACCTATTGTTCGCAAACTACACGAGCAAAATGTTACTCTATACTCTACTGGAGGAACAGAAGAATTTATAAAAAATTTAGGAATCCCAGTTGTCCCAGTAGAAGAGGTTACCTCTTACCCATCAATTCTTGGCGGACGAGTAAAAACATTACATCCCAAGATTTTCGGTGGCATTCTTAACCGTCAAGATAACGATTCTGATGCCGCACAAATGGTAGAATTTAACATTCCACAACTTGACCTGGTAATTGTTGACTTATATCCTTTTGAAAAAACTGTAGCCTCGGGAGCTAGTGAAGCCGATATCATTGAAAAAATTGATATTGGTGGCATTTCTCTAATTCGTGCCGCAGCAAAAAACTTCAAAGACACTGTTATTGTAGCTTCTGTTAACGAATACGCCACACTTTTAGAATTAATCTCTAAGCAAAATGGTGTGACCACTATAGAACAAAGAAGACTTTTAGCAACGAAAGCGTTTCATGTTTCCTCCCACTATGACACCGCGATTTTTAATTATTTCAATACCGAAGAAACCTATTTCAAAACCAGTATTGAGAATGGTCAAATATTACGCTATGGAGAAAATCCTCATCAAAAAGGCTTTTTCTTCGGAGAATTCGACAGCATGTTTACCAAACTTCACGGTAAAGAGCTATCCTACAACAACCTTTTAGACGTAGATGCTGCCGTGAATTTAATTTTAGAATTTAAACAAAACGACCCTACTTTCGCTATACTCAAACACAACAATGCATGTGGTCTAGCAACTAGAACCAACATGAAAGAAGCCTATTTGGCGGCTCTAGCAGGCGACCCTACCTCAGCTTTTGGAGGTGTTTTAATCGCTAATGGCAAAATAGATGCAGCTACTGCAACTGAAATAAACAGTCTGTTCTGTGAAGTAGTTATTGCCCCAAGTTATGACGAGGAAGCAATCGCTATTTTGTCGGAAAAGAAAAACAGAATCATTTTAGTCCAACATGAGGTGGCGTTACCTAACAGCCAAGTAAGAACTTGTTTAAACGGACTTTTAGTACAAGATCGCAACAACGCTACTGATAAAAAAGAAGATTTGAAGGTAGTCACTACTGCTGCACCTTCAACTTCTGAAATAGATGATTTACTATTTGCATCAAAAATTTGTAAAAATACCAAATCAAACACCATTGTTTTTGCAAAAAACAGTACATTAGTAGCATCAGGAACCGGGCAGACCTCTAGAGTAGACGCATTAAAACAAGCCATCGAAAAAGCAAACGCTTTTGGCTTTGATTTAAAGGGAGCAGTGATGGCCAGCGATGCTTTCTTTCCGTTTCCCGATTGTGTAGAAATCGCTCATAATGCAGGAATTACGGCTGTTATTCAGCCAGGAGGCTCCATTAAAGACGAGCTAAGCATTAATTTTTGCAATGAAAATAAAGTTGCAATGGTATTTACAGGAACACGTCATTTTAAACATTAATTTGTTTAACTTTGTCCGTTAATTTTTTATAAACATTTAAACCCTTAAAAAACTTATGGGATTTTTTGATTTCATGACTGAGGATATAGCAATTGACCTTGGTACAGCAAACACTCTGATAATTCACAATGATAAAGTTGTAATTGATAGCCCCTCAATTGTTGCTCGTGACCGTATATCGGGTAAAATCATCGCCGTTGGTAAAGAAGCCAATATGATGCAGGGTAAAACACATGAAAACATTAAGACCATTAGACCTTTGAAAGATGGGGTAATTGCAGACTTTGATGCCTCTGAAAAAATGATCAGTATGTTCATCAAAAGCATTCCTGCTTTAAAGAAAAAAATGTTTACTCCTGCACTTAGAATGGTGGTTTGTATACCCTCAGGGATTACCGAGGTAGAAATGCGTGCGGTAAAAGAATCATGCGAACGTGTAAATGGAAAAGAAGTATATCTTATCCACGAACCTATGGCAGCAGCTATCGGTATTGGCATCGACATCATGCAACCAAAAGGAAATATGATTGTGGATATAGGTGGTGGTACTACCGAAATTGCAGTGATTGCTTTAGGAGGAATTGTTTGTGATAAATCGGTTAAAATTGCCGGTGACGTTTTCACAAACGATATCGTTTATTACATGAGAACACAACACAATTTATTCGTAGGGGAAAGTACGGCAGAGAAAATCAAAATTACCATCGGTGCTGCTACAGATGATTTAGAAACACCACCAGACGATATGTCGGTGCAAGGTCGTGATTTATTGACCGGTAAACCTAAACAAGTTGAAGTGTCTTACAGAGAAATCGCCAAAGCCTTAGACAAATCAATCCAAAGAATCGAAGATGCGATCATGGAAACGTTGTCACAAACGCCACCAGAATTAGCCGCTGATATTTACAACACTGGAATTTATCTTGCTGGTGGGGGTTCAATGCTAAGAGGTTTAGACAAACGTATTTCTCAAAAAACAGACTTACCAGTATACATTGCCGAAGACCCATTAAGAGCCGTAGTACGAGGTACAGGAATGGCACTTAAAAACATTCCTAAATTCAGAAGCATACTTATAAAGTAAGGTCCAAATAAAAGAATTCACGATTCCGACCTAGCCTTTTAATACAATAGCCTTGGAATTTGAGTTTACAGATTTGATTATTTAAAAAATTTTAATTTTTTACGATGCAGCAAATTTTTAATTTCATACTTAAAAACAGTAATCGCTTACTGTTTTTGCTGCTTTTAGTCATATCGCTTTCCCTTACGGTTCAATCCCACTCCTACCACAAAAGCAAAGTCATAAGTTCTGCTAATTTCTTCACAGGTGGTATCTATGAAAAAATTAATAATGTAAATGAATATTTTGGTCTGAAAGAACAAAATGAAGAACTCGCATTAGAAAATGCCCGCTTAAAATCACTGCTTTTCAATGTAAAAGATACGGCCAAAGCGCCTGAAATCGATAGCATCAAAGGGGTTAAAAAAACTGACATCATTGTTTCCAAAGTCATCCACAACTCCTATAGTGTTTACGAAAATTTCTTAACCATTAATAAAGGGGCAACAGCAGGAATCAAACCAAAAATGGGAGTCATCAATAGTGCCGGTATCGTAGGTATTATTGACAAGACTTCCAAAAATTATGCAACGGTTATTAGCATCTTAAATATTGAATCAAAAATCAATGCCAAAATAAAGAAATCAAACCATTTTGGTTCCCTAGTATGGAACGGTAAAAGTACCGGATTTGTGCAGTTAATAGACGTCCCAAGATTGGCTGGCGTACGCAAAGGAGACACCATAGTAACGGGTGGAGAATCTATTATCTTTCCAGAAAATATTGGTATCGGAACCATCGATAAAGTTTATATAGACGATGTTACCCACTACTATACTTTAGACATCAAATTGTTTAATGACATGACCAATCTAGGCCATGTATACATCATCAAAAGTAAAGATGCAGAAGAGATTACCAAACTAGAAAATCAAAACAAAAAAGATGAATAGTGCCATACTAGGAAATAGCGCCCGATTTGTTTTGCTACTTGCAGCACAAGTTTTGATATTCAATAGGATTGATCTTTTTGGATTCATCAATCCATTTCCTTACGTGCTTTTCATTATCTTATTTCCTGTAAATGGAAACAAAACAGGACTACTAGTAGCTAGTTTTTTCTTAGGCTTATTAATGGATATGTTTTGCAATTCAGGAGGTGTACACGCAGCAGCTTGTTTGATCTTGGCCTACTACAGACCTGCTGTCTTCAAGTTTTCCTTCGGGTTAAGCTATGAATACCAAACAGTTAAACTAAACGACGTACTATCCCCTGAACGGTTTTCCTTTATTTTAATCGCCGTGATACTCCATCACTTTGTGCTTTTTATACTAGAAATATTCAAAATAACATTCCTTTGGGAAATTCTTGTCCGTACCATTTTGAGTACGCTTTTCACAATCATCATTTGTATTATCATCATCTACATCATTAAGCCGAGCAAACGATGAGAAAAGTTTTGTTGCCCACAATCATTTTCATTGCTACAATTTTATTGGTAATTCGCTTATTTTACCTCCAAGTAATTGACGATTCACTCAAATTAAAATCAGACAATAATGCCATTAAAATCAAATACGACTATCCCGAAAGAGGATATATCTACGATCGTTTTGGCAAACTCCTAGTAGCCAATCAGCCTTCCTATGACATCATGGTCATTCCCAAAGATGTTAAAGATTTAGATACTACCGAATTTTGTGCGTTACTCAAAATCACTAAAGAAGATTTTCTCAAAAAAATGGCCAAAGCCAAAGTATATAGTCCTAGATTACCCTCTGTATTTTTAGCGCAACTAAACAAAAAAGAATATGCTGCCTTTCAAGAAGTCCAACGCATTTTTACAGGCTTTTACATTCAAAAACGGTCGCTAAGGGATTATCAGGTTCCCTATGGAGCAAATGTATTTGGCTTTATCACACAGGTAAATGACAAAATCATTGAAAAAAACAAATACTATAATAGTGGTGATTTAATTGGACGTCAAGGTGTAGAAGAAAGTTATGAAGAAATACTACGCGGAATTAAAGGGGTGAAATATATTCAAAAGGACAAGTACAACCGAGAAATCGCTTCCTATAAAGAAGGAAAATTTGATACGATAGCTTTACAAGGAAAGGACATTAACCTTTCGATTGATGGCGAACTACAAAAATACGGCGAAGAATTAATGGTTAACAAACGCGGAGGTATCGTCGCAATCGAACCCAAAACGGGCGAAATCCTTGCTTTAATAACCGCTCCTTCCTACGACCCAGCCATTTTAGTAGGCCGTCAACGGTCCAAAAATTACACCATGCTCTACCATGACTCTATCGCAAAACCCTTATATGATAGAGGTCTTTTAGCACAGTACCCACCAGGATCACCTTTCAAAATTATGACGGGTTTAATTGCATTACAAGAAAATGCAATTGATGAAAATACTACAGTAGTTTGTAATCACGGCTTTAGCTTTGCTCCCGGTAGATTTATGAGATGCCACTGCCATGGTGGAGCCATGCAATTACATCGCGGAATTTACGAATCCTGTAATACGTTTTTCTCTACTTCCTATATGCGAACCTTAGACAAGTTTGCCGACCCATCAGTAGGTGTAGATGTATGGAGTAAACATTTGAAAACCTTTGGTCTAGGACAATTTATGGGATATGACTTACCTACGGGCAGAAAAGGAAACATCCCTACGTCCAAAACCTACAACAAAGTATACAAAGGATGGCGTTGGAGCAGTAAAACCATAGTGTCAAATGCAATCGGACAAGGCGAAGTATTAATGACGCCTATGCAATTGGCCAATATGATGGCTACCGTTGCCAACAGAGGCTATTACTTCACTCCTCACATTGTGAGAAGAATCAAAGGACAAGTAATTGACAAAAAATTCACCACCAAACACATTGCCACGATCGACAGAAGGCACTTTGAAACCATGATTAGTGGTCTATTTGATGTTTATAATTTTGGTACAGCCCACGGTTTAAATGTAGATGGAATCGAAATCTGTGGTAAAACAGGTACCGCAGAGAACTTCGCTAAAGTTGATGGCAAACGGGTCCAACTTAAAGATCACTCCATCTTTGTTGCCTTTGCTCCCAAAGACAATCCAAAAATTGCAATCGCTATACTAGTAGAGAACGGCGGATTTGGAGCAACTATAGCCGGACCTATTGCTAGTTTAATGATTGAAAAATACATCAAACGAAAAATAACCCGTAAAGATCTTGAAACTAGAATCCTAGCTAAAGACTTGCAACCCGAATACAATCGATTTATTACCAAACCGGTCAAGGACACATTAATCAACACTAAAGTGGCCAACCCAGAAAAAGCAGTAGTTAAAGCAGCAGCAAAAGATACCAGTGAAATTAAAAAGAGCATTGCTCCAAAGCCTTAATTTCTATAAAAGATGAAAAATCAAAGCGTAACAAATAATTTAGACTGGATGAGCGTTGGCATCTATATTACCCTAGTAATATTAGGATGGCTGAACATCTATTCGTCGTCACTCTCTTCCATAGCCGAAGAAACTTCGATTTTTGATTTTACTCAGATTTATGGTAAGCAGTTCCTATTCATCATACTATCTGTGCCCTTAGTTTTTGTCGTTTTATCCGTAGATGGTAAGTTTTATGAAAAATTTTCCAGTGTGATTTATATCATCGGACTACTTTCTCTGGCCGGACTTTTTGTTTTCGGAAAAACAATCAAAGGTCAGGCCAACTGGTATTCCTTCGGATCCTTCGGACTACAGCCTTCAGAGTTTGTGAAGGCTTCTACCGCCCTTGCCTTGGCAAAATACCTAAGTGATGTACAAGTCAATCTAAAAGATACCAATAGGCAAATACAAGCTTTAGGAATATTAGGCCTCCCAATCATGTTGATCATTCCTCATGACCCTGGAAGTGCTTTAATTTACAGTGTCTTTATTTTAGTGTTATACCGCGAAGGATTACCTTCTTGGTACGTTTGGACCGGATTTATAGCGCTCGTTTTATTTGTGTTAGCGCTACTCATAAAACCGCTACTTTTAACTGGTATCGCTTTAGCCGTTATTGTTTTTATCTATTACCGAAGCCGCATCATCAATCGAAATTGGGTATTAAGCTCGATTATATTTATTTTAATTGGTGGCTTTGTGTTTTCAGTAGATTATGTTTTCACTAACGTCTTCAAGCAACACCACCGCGATCGTTTTAATATCATTTTAGGGAAAGAAGTTGACATGAAAGGTATTGGATACAACACCAACCAATCTGAAATTGCAATAGGATCCGGTGGCTGGTTCGGAAAAGGATACCTAGAAGGTACACAAACCAAGGGAGGATTCGTACCCGAACAACACACCGATTACATCTTCACCACCGTAGGTGAAGAATGGGGGTTCTTAGGCTCTCTTTTTGTAATTGCTCTTTTTCTGTTTTTAATAATGAGAATCATTTATCTCGCCGAAAGACAAAAGACCAAATTTAGTAGGGTCTACGGCTATTGCGTAGCCAGTATTCTCTTTATTCACTTCTTTGTGAATATCGCCATGGTAGCGGGTATCTTTCCAACAATTGGAGTGCCATTGCCCTTCTTTTCCTATGGAGGTTCAGGTCTTTGGGGCTTTACCATTTTATTGTTTATCTTCCTTAAAATGGATGCAAATAAGGTGAATGAGTGGTAAGAATACACTTATCAGTATTCCCTAATCATTATCAATATCCCATAAAAAAACCACCCTTTAGGTGGCTTTTTCTTTTTTTGTTACTTGCTTAGGACTTCACAGCTTTGTCTTTTTTGGCCTTATTTGTCAATCCCTTATTATTCTCAGATTGTAAATCATTTAAGATGTGAATAGCCTCTTCTATATAAATATCCTTTGATAAACTCTCGTGCCAACGATCTCTTTTCTCTTTTAGAACATTGTCTTTCTTCATCGCTGCCAATTCATAAGGCAACGACTTGAACTCAAATAAATTTTTATAATCTACGATAGACTTGTATTTTTTACTCTTGTCTTCTAAAGCCTTTTGCTCCGCTTTAAACTTATCTATATTTAAACTATAAACATTTTCTTTATTACGCTCATCCAACCATTTCGCATTTTCATCAATTAATTTCATTTGAGCATTATTTGCCATACGCTCTCTGCTTTTAGCAATGGCTACATCAAAGTTGTTTTGTTTATTCCAGACATGATAATCCGCAGGGTCTATTTTATCCCATGGCATAGCATTATCAATATCTTTTTCTCCCATTTTTAAATAAGAATAGCGGTCTGGAATTGCAATATCACTCTTAACTCCTTCTAATTGTGTTGAACCACCATTAATTCTATAAAATTTTTGAGTGGTCGTTTTCAAAGCACCCAAATCGCCATAAGTACTGCCCCTAACAAATTGATTCAAATCAATTACATTCTGAACCGTTCCCTTACCATAAGATTGCTTGCTTCCTATGATAACACCACGTTTATAATCCTGTATAGCCGCCGCCAATATCTCGGATGCAGAAGCCGAAAATTCATTAATCATAATAACCAATGGTCCATCCCACTGTACTTTTAAATCTCGGTCAAACAAAACTTCTTTCTTACCTGCGGCCGATTTAATCTGAACTATTGGACCTTGCTCAATAAACAACCCAGCAATGTCAACCACCGTTTTCAAAGAACCCCCTCCATTATCTCTAACATCCATAACTATTCCTTGCACGCCTTCTGCTTTCAAACGGTCTACTTCTATCGCCACGTCTTTACCTGCATCGCGACTGTTTTGATCTTCAAAGTCTATATAGAATTTTGGTAAATAGATAACACCATACTTAAACCCGTCTTTTTCAACAACGCTAGATTTAACATAGGTCTCCTCTATTTCTACCTCATCTCTAATAATCGTAATTACTTTTATAGTCCCATCCTGCTTTTTAACAGTTAAACGAACCTCAGTTCCCTTAGGCCCCTTAATTTTTTTAACTACATCATCAAGACGCATACCCACTACATCAACCGCATCAGCATCTTTCTGTGCTACTTTCAAAATGATATCACCTGATTCTAATTGTTTCCCTCGCCAAGCAGGACCACCCGAAATCAATTCTGAAATTTCAGTAAAATCCCCCTTCTTTTGCAAACGTGCCCCTATTCCTTCTAATTTTCCACTCATGCTCACATCAAACTTCTCTTTTTCAGCAGGTCCAAAATAAGACGTATGAGGATCAAATCGCGATGCAATGGCGTTTACATAGATAGAAAACCAATCTTCTCTATCCAAATCCTTGATAAAACTAAAATTGTCATTCAATGAATTTAAAGTAGCCTCTCTAGTAGATTTTTCTATTTCAGCATACGTTTTTGGCTTTTCAGTTCTTCGCTTAGCATCGTCTTCTCTAAATTTTTTCTCCATTTCAGGAGTGACTTCATCACTAGAATCTTTTCGATAATCCGCTAATTTTTCCTCTATAGTTTTAGTAGCGTCCTTAGCTAAATCTTCTTGCAACTTTTGCTTCTCTACTAAGGAAGATAAGGCAGACAATTTCACTTGTAAACGCCATCTGTCTTTTAATTCCTCCGTTGTTTTAGCAAAAGGCATTTTCTCATAATCGGTGTTAAAGGACTCGTCTTTCTTATAATCAAACGGATTAGCCAATGCTTCTTTATAATAGCTTTTGCACTCTTCCATTCGTTGCATCAAACGACTATAGGTTAAATCAAAAAAAGTCAAATCTTTATTTTTAATCTGATCATCCAATTCGGTTTCGAATTTAACAAACTCGTCAATGTCCGATTGTAAAAAGAAACGTTTAGAGGGATCCAATGCATTTAAATAGTCTTTATACACCCCTTTTGAAAACGTATCGTCTATAGCCGCAGGATTATAATGCCCTTTTTCAATTACAAAAGTCAATAGCTCCAATAACAATTTGTCCTTTTCAGGATCCGTTGAAGCCTTTTGTTTTGGCATAAAACTCCATAGCGCTACTGATAACGTTACAACTACCAGCAGTATTTTATAGTTTCTTTTCATAAATAGAAGTATAATTTTCATTAATCTTGGGTCTAAAATAAACAAAAAACAAGCCACAGCTTTTCTTATGACGCTAATTTTTTGTTAAAAACATTATTATTTTGTCCTGAATCAGGGAAAGGTTCAAAGTTATAAAAAATGTATCTTTATAAAACTTTAAAAAAAGTTAATTTCGCAAGCAATCTAGCACCTTCAAAAATCGTGCTATAAAATTTAAAACGTCCAAATGATTTTCAAACCCACCATTTTAGTGACCAATGATGACGGCATCAACGCTCCAGGAATTAGAGCTCTAATTTCAGTGATGGCCGAAATAGGTACCGTAATCGTCGTAGCGCCCGATAGCCCTCAAAGCGCTATGGGACATGCAATTACCATAAACAGCACCTTGTATTTAAACAAAGTATCTACCGACAATGCCGAGATTACTGAATATGCTTGCTCCGGAACTCCAGTGGATTGCGTCAAATTGGCGGTAAACGAAATCTTGAAAAAGAAACCCGATTTATGCGTGTCAGGAGTCAACCACGGCTCTAACTCATCCATCAACGTAATTTATTCTGGCACCATGAGCGCTGCTGTAGAAGCCGGCATAGAGGGAATACCCGCCATCGGTTTCTCGCTATTGGATTATGCTTGGAACGCCGACTTCGAAGCCATCAAGCCTTTTATAAAGAAAATAGCCTTAGAGGTGTTGGCCAAAAAAATGACCGAGGGAACCGTCCTAAACGTAAATTTCCCCAAACTTAAACAAGAAGAAATTAAAGGAATCAAGATATGCCGACAAGCCAAAGCACTATGGATGGAACGTTTCGACAAAAGACAAACGCCTTTCGGTAAAGACTATTACTGGCTTACCGGTGAATTTGTCAACCAAGACAAAGGAGAAGACACTGATGAATGGGCCTTAGCCAATGGCTATATTTCCATAGTACCCGTACAATTTGATTTAACGGCACACCATGCGATTGCCCAACTCAATACTTGGAATTTATAACATAAAAAGCGCGACTAAATTTTATTCAAAATAACAAATAGGCAAGCATAAAATGAAATACTATATTATAGCGGGGGAAGCATCCGGCGATTTACACGGAGCCAATTTAATGAAGGCACTTTATAAAGAAGATGCCTCTGCAGAAATCCGCTTTTGGGGCGGTGACTTAATGGAAGCAGTAGGCGGTACACTAGTAAAACACTACCGCGAATTAGCCTTCATGGGATTTGCCGAAGTAATCTTGAATCTAAAAACGATCCTAAACAATATCAAAATCTGCAAAGCCGATATCGAACAATTCCAGCCCGATGTCATCATCTTTATCGATTACCCAGGCTTCAACATGCGCATCGCTAAATGGGCCAAACAAAAAGGAATCAAAACCCATTACTACATAGCACCTCAAATCTGGGCATGGAAAGAAAACCGCATCAAAGCCGTTAAAAGAGATTTCGACAAACTATTCGTAATCCTCCCCTTTGAAAAAGAATTCTTCGAAATCAAACACCACTTTCCCGTAGATTTTGTAGGCCATCCCCTAATCGACGCCATCCACAATCGAACACGATCACAAGAAGCGTCCTTTAGAAACAACAACAACCTAGACGACAAACCCATCATCGCCTTACTTCCGGGTAGCCGCAAACAAGAAATCGCCAAAATGTTATCTCTAATGTTAAGTGTAGTGGAGGATTTCAACGAATACCAATTTGTTATTGCAGGGGCTCCTAGCCAGGACTACCATTTTTACGAACAGTTTCTAACCAATAAAAACGTAAAATTCATTGCAAACCAAACCTATGACTTACTAAGCATCGCTACAGCGGCCCTAGTAACCTCCGGAACTGCTACGCTAGAAACTGCCTTATTCAAAGTACCCGAAGTCGTATGCTACAAGGGAAGCTGGGCTTCCTACCAAATTGCAAAACGCATCATCACCCTGAAATACATCTCTCTTGTAAATCTAATTATGGATGAAGAAGTGGTAACCGAATTAATACAAGATAAGTGCACTAAAACGAACTTAAAAACAGAACTTTCAAAACTACTCGAACCTGCCTACCGAAAGGCTTTACTCGAAAAATACGATGCCCTAGAACTTAAATTAGGTGGCATCGGGGCCAGCGACAAAACTGCTAAATTAATCTTAAAAGACCTGAATTAGTTGGTATTAGTGTTTTAAAATGGTATCTTTGCAGTCAATTCTATTGGATGAAAAGCATACTAAAAATAACAGTTCTACTACTTGTTTGCAGCAGCAAATTGTTCGCCGCCAACGGGACTAATTATGTTGTTTTAAAGAAGACTCTGCCCCTATTTCATATCGATTCAGTAAAAACTAACACTACGGATCCCAATAAAACAGACCCGAAAAAAACCTTCGCACTTAACACCAAAAACGAAGCCGACATCATCATCTCAGAAATGGATGAAAGCTATGTAGCCGAACAATTGATTAATGTGGCTTCAGATAATCTTGGGATCGTTTACCGCGCAGGAGGCACTACCAAAAATGGCTTTGACTGCTCTGGTTTGATTTTCTCGACCTTCAGAAAATTCGACATTACATTACCCCGATCTTCCAACGAAATGGCACTAATCGGCTCTAAAACCGACCTAAAGAATGCCAAAAAAGGAGACCTTGTTTTCTTTGTTAATCGTGGACAACACCACATCAATCACGTAGGCATGGTCGTTGAAGTTACCGAAGACGACGTGAAATTTATTCACTCTTCTACCAATAGCGGCGTAGTGATTTCATCCATGAACGAACCCTACTATAAAAGAACTTTCGTTCAAATTAACAGAGTAGTAGAATAATTTTCTTTCATTTTTAAGATTTTTCACGTACTTTAGTGACATGAAAATCTTACAATTTCCTCTTTCAAAGATTGCAATTACCTTTCTCTCTGGAATACTTTTATTCCAATATACCCTTATTCCACCTCATTTCTTATGGATAGGCATAGTTAGTTGCGTAAGCTCTTTATTGCTTACACATTGGCGCATACTAAAAGTAAATCAATCCAAATTCCTCTTCGGAATCGCAGTAATGCTAACCGCAATACTACTAGGCTACACTACAGCGCTAATTCACAAAGAATCTCTTAGGCCTAATCATTACACACACCTTATTAACGATAATAGCGAACATGTTCTTCAGCTTTTGGTAATTGAAAAAATAAAAAACACCACCAAAAATACCCGATATACGACAGAAGTGCTAAATATCGATACCCATAAGTGCACCGGAAAAGCAATTCTAAACATACACAATCCTAATGCGGCCAACTTTAACATAGGAACTACCCTTCTGGTCAAAGGAAATCTCTACCGAAACCGAAATATAGGCAACCCCAACGTTTTTGATTATGGTGCCTACCTAGAAAATCAAGAGATCTATGCTCAAGTCTATACCCAAAATAACCTAATCAAAACCACAGGCTACCAATCCAGCATCTGGGCCTCCTTCTCCAACTTCAGAACTAAAATCATCACAAATCTAAAACGATCCGGCATCAATAAAACAGAATTGTTTGTCCTAAACGCATTAGTCCTCGGACAACAACAAGACATCTCGCCCGAAATAGTCAAAGAGTATCAATATGCCGGCGCCATCCACGTGCTTTCCGTCTCAGGCTTGCATGTAGGCTTCCTCATGCTATTCATTACCTTTCTGCTAAAACCAATACCCAATTCAAGAAAAGGATCTTTGTTTAAGGCTATTGTCATCATAAGCTCCCTATGGACCTTCGCCATCATAGCAAGCCTCTCTCCTTCCATTGTCCGTTCCGTTACCATGTTCTCCTTTCTTACCATTGGTTTATCACTAAGAAGAACCGTAGCGGTCTACCATACACTGTTAGTGTCGATTCTACTCATCCTATTATTTAAACCGTCATTCCTATTTGATGTCGGCTTTCAATTAAGCTACTTAGCCCTATTTTTTATTCTTTGGCTCCAACCCCTATTGGCGACAATCTGGACACCCAAAAACAAATTAACCTCCTACTGCTGGGACATCATCACCGTTTCCTTTGCCGCTCAACTAGGTACCATGCCGCTAAGCTTGTATTACTTCCATCAATTTCCAGGTTTGTTTTTTGTGACCAATTTACTCATATTACCCCTAATCGGACTCATCATGGCAGTTGGAGTACTAGCAGTAGTTATAGCACTATTTACTACACTGCCTCACTTCTTAGCAAAAGCAGTAGAACTCCTAATCGCACTACTCAACACCATTATCCACTATATTGCAACCCAAGAAGAATTTGTCCTTAGAAATATTGCCTTCTCCACAGAAATGCTATGGAGCTCCTATTTAATTATACTTTTTACAGTCCTTTGGTGGAAAAAACCAACATACCCAAAACTGATACTCTCGTTAACCAGTATCGTAGCGCTCCAACTCATTGTCATCCATCAAAACTACAACACCGCAAATAGCGCCGAATTCATAGTATTCAACATTAGAAAAAACACCCTTCTAACCGAAAGAATAGGCAACAAGGTCACCGTTTATAGCAACGACAGCATTCGCAACACGATCGACAACAACAATACCTTACAATCCTATATAACGGGGAATTTTTGCCAACAAATAAAGGCTAAACCCATTCAAAACCTAAACTACTTCAAACAGCAAAAAATCTTATTAATTGACAGTACAGCACTTTACCCTTTGACGAGTTCGGCCGACATAGTAATCCTAACGCAATCACCAAAACTCAATCTAGAACGATTCCTAAAACACAACAAACCCAAACAACTCATAGCAGACGGATCCAACTTTAAAAGCTATGTAAAACGCTGGAAAGCAACCTGCCTAAAACAAAAAATCCCTTTTCATTATACCAATGAAAAGGGATTCTATAAATCATAAGGTGAGAATATTACGCTTTCTTCTTGCTTAAGATTTGATTAGCTCCAGCCAACCATACACTTGGACCACCAGCTACATAGCCAGTACTTCCTAATTTCTCCAAATTGATTTTGCCGTCTTTTTTAGAAGCATTCACAAACCATACGGTCGGATATCCTTGTATAGCAAACGTTTGTTGCAACTCCATGTTCTGTTTTTTAATCTCAGGAGATTGTGGAGTGTTTCTAGGGAAATCCAATTCCACCAAAATAACATTGTCAGTAGCCCATTTTGTAAATTCTGGGGTCTTCATAACTTCTTTCTGCAAACGCATACACCATCCACACCAATCACTTCCTGTAAAAAACAACAATAGGGGTTTCTTTTCTTTCTTAGATAGTTCCATGGCTTTATTCATATCCGTTTGCCAGGTCAACTCCTGTGCTTGTATCGTCATACTTCCCAATACTAGGAATAACGTAAGTGCTAATTTTTTCATCTTTCTAATTTTTTTATCAAATATAACAAAAAAAGTGCCAAACCAAATTGACTACTTAACTTCTTGCATTAACTTTCTAACTAAAGGGGAAATTATAATCAACACAACTCCAGCAATCAAAGCATAAAGTGCCAATTGATAATAGCCCGATGTATAGCCCTCAAGTTTTGTCAAAGCCGACGCGTTTTCATCCGGAGAAGACATCCCAGCTCCTAATAATCCTGCTGCATACTGGCCATAAGCACTGGCCAAAAACCACATCCCCATCATCATACCCGACAATCGCTTAGGTGATAATTTAGTCATAATAGACAAACCGATAGGTGACAAACACAACTCTCCAAAAGTAATCACAAAATAAGCCAACGTAAATATATTTAACGAGGTCAAACCATTCCCATCAGCAAAAAATTTAGTGTAATAAAACACATAAAAAGCCAACGCTAAAAACAAAAACCCTAAACCAAACTTAATCAAAGTATTTGGCTCGATTTTACGCTTAGCCATAGCCAACCACACCAATCCTAAGATTGGACTGAAAATAATCACAAACAAGGAGTTCGAGGTATTGTTCACAATATTCGGATTAATATCAAAAAACAACAAATTGTGATGCAAATTCTCTTTGGCAAACAAAGCTAAGGATCCACCGCTCTGCTCAAAAAAGGCCCAAAATATTACCGAAAACAAAATAAAGACAAAGGCAGCAAGCAACTTGCGCTGTGCTTTACCGTCCTTCTCCATATACGTTTCATACAAGAAATACAATACCGCTAATGGCCCAATAGTGTACATGAAATAATCCGTATAATCCGTATTCTTAATCATGATAAAAATCAACGGAATACTAAGCAAAGCCCCAATATAAACCACTACTTCTCGCACGGTTCTTTTCTTTACCGGCATCGTCACTAAAGGAGAATCTCCTATCGGACCCAAAGATTTTTTTGTTATTACAAAAGTGATTAACCCTATAAACATTACAACCGCGGCCGATAAAAAGGCATAACTCCAACCATAATCTTTACTGGTACCAAAATACACACAAACAGCACCTCCCAATAATGCACCGATATTAATACCCGAATAGAATAATCCAAATCCAGCATCTCGACGACTATCACCTTCTTTATACAACTCGCCCACCATCGACGAAATATTAGGTTTGAAAAATCCTGTCCCAATAATAGACAAGGTGATTCCTAAATAAAATAAATCCTGTGGCGAAAAAGCAATCAATAAGTTTCCCGCTATCATCACTATACCGCCAAACAATAAGGACTTTTTAAATCCTAATATCTTATCCGCAAAGATCCCTCCTATAAAAGTAAAAGCATATACAAAAGCTTGTATCGCGCCGTACTTCAAATTAGCATCTTTATCAGACAAGGACAACCCCAATAATTTATCCGCCATAAAAATGGTCAATACACCACGCATCCCATAAAAACAAAAACGCTCCCACATCTCTACAGTAAATAAATACCATAACTGTTTAGGATACTTCCCTTCAAAATTCTGAATGTGCTCTAAAGTCAATTTTTCACTCATCGTAACTAATTTAAAATAACAAACCTACAAGCATCGCTTGTAGGTTTGAAAGATATAAAAATATTTTAGAATTGTATTAGCGGTTTTCAACTTCTAAATCAATACCCTCAACATGATCATTGTGCATTCTTTTTTCTAACCACGAACTCAACACAAACAAGATCGCTGCAGCAGCACCCGACATGATAATGAATAACACGAAAAACTCATATAAATTCGTAATTTGAAATCCTAAGAATTGCGTAGCACCGCCAGCGCCATCTTCTCCACCTGGAATCAAAGCACTCAAAGTACCTGCAAATTTATTAGCTGCAGCATTCGCCAAAAACCAAGTCCCCATCATCAAAGAAGATAAACGCAAAGGAGCCAATTTAGACACCATCGACAATCCAATAGGAGACAAACACAATTCACCTATAGTGTGAATTACATATAAACCTACTAACCACCACATAGATACTTTTTCTCCAAGTCCCAATCCTTTAACAGCGATTGCAATAACAACATATCCCATAGCAACCAATCCTAATCCAATAGCCATTTTTTTAGGAGACGACGGCTCTAATTTTCTGGCATATAAATAGCCCCATACGATGGTCATAATAGGTGCAAGCGAAATAACAGCTAACGGATTAACCGATTGAAAGTAAGAGGCAGGCATTTCCCAACCAAAAATCGTACGCTCGGTCTGTCTATCGGCAAACAAAGTCAATGAAGCTCCTGCTTGCTCAAAAGCTCCCCAAAAGAAAATCACGAAGAAAGCTAATATGAAAATTACTGAAATTCTTTGCGTCTCAATTTTACTCAAACTCTTATCGCTAAAAATAATGATTGGCATCGCAACCATAGATCCATAAATGAAATAGCTAATAATATCTACATCACTTTGGAACATTTGCTTGAAATTCAACATAAAGAAAATGATAGCAATCGAACCTACAATCATTCCGATACTTTTTGCATCCAATTTTTTAACGGGCAAACCAATGTGTTTTCCTTCTTCAGAAATTAGGTATTTTTTTTGACCCAATACAAATGCCACTAAACCTAGTAACATACCGACACCTGCCGCTAAAAAGCCCCATTTGAAATCCATCGATCCACACACTAAGGGCGAAAAGAACGCTCCTAAGTTAATTCCCATGTAGAAAATCGTAAAGGCACTGTCAATTCTTCGGTCATTAGCTGGATACAACTGCCCTACCATAGTAGAGATATTCGGTTTGAAAAATCCATTTCCAATAATAATCGCTGTCAATCCCATCCACATAATGGCAATCCCCCCATTAGCACCTGCTGAAGCACTTAAGAACATACAAAACTGTCCCAAAGCCATCAACAAACCACCAATGACAATACTTCTGCGATTTCCTAAATATTTATCACACAAGTAACCTCCCAAAAGCGGTGTTAAATAAACTAAGCCTGTATAACTTCCATAAATCTGAGATGCATCGGCATCTTTCATTAATAATATTTTTGTCATAAACAAAATGAAGATTGCTCTCATTCCGTAATAACTAAATCGCTCCCACATCTCTGTGAAGAAGAGGAAGTATAACCCCTTTGGATGTCCTGTTTTTACTGTTGTTTCACTCATAATTATTGTTTTAGTTTATTTTGGTTTATTATAGTTTCTCTTTAATGAAATTCGTCATTTTATTGAATAATTGTATTCTGGTCTTGCCGCCATAGATTCCATGGTTTTTATCAGGATAGATCGCCCAGTCAAACTGCTTATTGGCCTGTACCAAGGCCTCAATCATCTGCATCGAATTCTGTACGTGCACATTGTCATCAGCACTACCATGAATCAACAAGAAATTACCTTTCAATCTAGACACAAAGTTAATCGGTGAATTATCATCATATCCCGCAGCATTCTCCTGAGGGGTTTGCAAATAACGCTCCGTATAGATACTGTCATAAAAACGCCAGTTCGTTACCGGAGCCACCGCAATGGCCATTTTAAATACATCCGCACCCTTCATAATGCAATTACTAGACATAAAACCTCCATACGACCAGCCAAATATACCAATTCTTGCTTTATCCACATACGAATAGGCTCCAATCACTTTAGCGGCATCAATCTGATCCTCAACTTCAAGTTTACCCAACTGTTTTTGAGTGACTTTCTTAAAGTCAGCACCCTTAAATCCAGTCCCTCTGCCATCCACACATACCGTGATATACCCTTGTTGGGCCAACATCATAAACCACAAATCATTCGTATCTAACCAGTCTTTGGCCACTTGCTGCGAACCTGGTCCCGAATATTGATACATAAACACAGGATACTTCTTTTTCGAATCAAAATCCTTCGGCTTAATCATCCAAGCATTCAAAGTATGCCCTTTCTCAGTTGTCAATTCAAAAAACTCCTTGGCAGGCAAATCATAATTTTTCAACTTAGTCGACAAAGCAGTATTATCCAAAATCGATTGCACCAACTTCCCATCCTTAGCACTATTCAAAGTATAGGTAGGAGGAACAATAGCACTAGAGTACGTATTGATAAAATACTGGTAATTCGGACTAAAAGTAGCATTGTTCGTTCCCACTTGTTGGGACAACTTTACTTTATTCTTTCCGTCCAAACCGATGCGGTACACATCTCTTACGGTAGACCCTCCTTCAACGGATTGGTAATAAACCGTCTTGGCTTTTTCATCCAAACCATAGTAAGCCGTAACTTCCCATTTTCCTTTAGTGATTTGATTTTTCAAGACACCTGCCTTATCATACAAATAGATGTGGTTGTACCCATCTTTCTCACTAGTCCATATAAAACTATTGTCCTTCAAAAAGGTCAAATTATCCGTAACATCTACATAAGCTTTATCCTTTTCATTCAGCACCACCTTAGCGACACCCGAAGTTCCATTTATAAAAAGCAAATCCAAATTATCTTGGTGTCGATTCAATACTTGAGCCGATAATACATTGGCATCATTGGTCCATTTCATACGAGCAATATAAAAATCACTGTAGGCACTCAAATCAATAGCCTTAGCACTTTTAGCTGCGACATCATAAACATACAAGGACACGGTAGCATTCTGCTCCCCCGCTTTTGGATATTTAAAAGTCTCCACCGTAGGATATAAATCTTTCTTATATATGTTCATGGAAAATTCAGGAACCTTACTTTCATCAAAACGGATGTAAGCCAACTTTTTACTGTCCGCACTCCAATCAAAAGCTCGTACAAAAGCAAACTCTTCTTCATATACCCAATCCGTAATCCCATTAATAATGGCATTCTTTTGACCATCAGCGGTAACTTGCGTCGTTGCTTTAGCTGCAACATCATAAATAAAAAGATTGTTCTCTTTAGCAAAGCCAATTTTCATTCCATCTGGAGAAAAAGTTGGCTCTTGAACTTGAGATAATATTTTAGTTAGCGTTTTAGCGCCCAAATCATACAAATAATAATCTGCCGTAAAGGAATGACGATAAATTTGATTCGTATTATTAGCCAATAACAATTGCTTTTCGTCATTGCTAAAAACAAAACTATCAATGCCATCGGCCAACTCAGGAAAGCTTTTCGTATCAATGAGCGTAGCGACTTTTTTAAGGGTACCAAAATCATACAAATCGATCTGCATACTACGCGAACTTCGATCAAAGTTCAAAATGGTATACTGATTGGTATTCTTCATCGCAAATAATTCATCCATAGCCTCAGGGCGAAAAGCCCCCGAATAGATTTCTTCAATGCTTAATTTTTGTTGCCCTACTGCCGAAAACAAAGTGACTAAGAACAGTACCAGTGCGAGTTTAGATTTCATTTTTGGATTGATTATAAAAACTGTCAATTTTAGTGAAAAATTTATAAATAACCGCACTTTTTTGTGTTAAATACAATTAGTCCCCTACTTCAACAAACCATTTCCACTTCTTTAGTGTAACCTAATTACTTCAGCTTCTTCGGCCAACTATTGTATGGTCTATCGTTCCAAATGCAATAAAATTTAGTGGAACGGTATTCAAAAGTATCAAACCGCTGTAAAAGTAGTATACTGCTTATAATCTCATTGTACAATCTATCATAGATATAGCATAGATATAGCATAGATATAGCATGGATATAGCATGGATATAGCATGGTAAAGTTTACTATACAGGTATTCAAACCTTCCTCCAAGCCTTAAAAAAAGCAGTGAAGCGGTAATAATAGAATCAAGGACAAATAATCCTAAAATTGAAATACGACAATTTCATAATAAAAAAGGCCTAAACGATACGTTTAGGCCTTCTCTGTTTACTAAATATAACTACTCCTTTTAAGGCAAATGCACTGCCTTCCTAAAGTAAGTGTTTAGAAATTATCTTTTGATTAACTTCTTAACGATAGTCTCGCTAGTAGCTTGATTAACGAATTGTACAAAGTAAATTCCGCTAGCCAAATCAGCAATATTTTCAGTTACTGTATTGATTCCTTCTGTTACGTTAAGGTCTCTTGTAGAAACCGTAGCGCCATCAATAGTATAAATGGACATAGAAACCACTCCTTCTTGCATTGCTGTTAAATCAACATTAAATTCAGAAGTTGCAGGGTTTGGATACAAGCTAATAACAGTAGCATCCACAACGGTTGGTTCTGCCATTTTAGCAGCACAAGCAGCACTTGCTAATGTTATTGATTTCACTGCTGAAGCCACACCACAAGAGTTGGTTGCAACCACTGTTATTTTTGTACTAAGTACGGTACTAGCAACGGCAGAGAAATTAACAGTAATTGAAGATGTTCCCGTTCCTGCTGTGATTACAGCACCATTAGCTACAGTCCATGCATACGTGGCACCAGCGATTGGTGTATTTAACGTGAACGTTTGTGTCGCACATCTTTGGAATGTAGTTGCAGTACCTGTAACGGTTGTTACCGCTGGCATAGTAGTAGCCACAGTAGTAGTTTTAGCTAAAGCACTATCACCAATACCGTTTCTTCCATAAACCACAATAGTCTTAGTCGCAAGAGTAGCTAAATTAGCAGGGTATTGAACCGTGAACGTTAAATCACTTGTCACCAAACTACTAGTTGAATTACTAGCATGTGATGCTGATTTTACCACAGAGCCGGTTGGAGCTGTAATAAAATAGCTTGAAGCATTTGCTGCTTCAGCAGTCATGGTATAGCTATAAGTATTACCACCA
>CANFZC010000005.1 GCA_947451475.1 Flavobacteriaceae bacterium
CATCTGGAGTAGAAAAACTCCAATTGCCATTATATCTATTATTAATGGTATAACTTCCATCCGCAACAGTTAATCCAGTTGTAGTAGAAGTACTATTGGTATACGTTACTGCAACCTCTCCTGCAACTGTTGGAGTGCTATCAGGGAATAAATACAATGATCTATTCATTTTAGCCGCACTAACAAATGGGTACCAATAGGATTTAAAACTCACATCCGTATTCGGATATTCTGTACCTACATTGATAAAAGAGGAAGCACCTGCAGCACCCGAAGTCCATCTAGAAAGAGTTCCGTCTGTAATACCAGATCCTGCAGAACAAGTAATAGTATTTAAAGCACTAAAGTTTCCTAAGATTAAACGTTTCCCTGCTGCAATACTCATTCTACCGGTTGTTAAGATTAAATTGGATTTAATTCTAACTCCATTTGCATTCCATATAACATTAGGAGATGCTGTTGATGTATTGGTAACCTCTAACTGGTTTAAAACATTGGCAACGTTAGCAAATGCATTTGTTCCCGCAGCAGAACCTCCTACAAAACCTGCAGGATCTACGGTTACCGTTTGTACATCAGTACCGTTCAAGGTTAATCTACCTTGGAATACAGTAGTCCCACCAATATTAGCATCAAAACGAGCACCAGCGCCTACGTCCAGATTATGTCCTAATTTTAAGTATTTACCATTCGTACCATCGTGTAAATTGAAACGTGCACCACTACCCGCGATGTTCAAATCATTAGCAATGGTAAAGTCATCCATAATAGTACTTAAGGCAAAGTTTACCAAAGTATTCCCTCCAGCCAAAATCACATCCTGAGCACCTGAAAATCTTGAATCTATACTAACAACTTCATTATCATTGTCAAGTACAACGGTGTCTACTGGTGTAGGAACCGCAGCGCCATCCCAAGTAGTTGGTTGTGACCAAAGTCCTGAGTGCGCACAAGTAATTTCTTGTGGCATTCTTGAAACTAAAGAGATATTATCAATAGCTGCCGGAGCTAATGTTCCCGCCGATGTACCATTTGTCCAAACAAATATCAAGCGGAACGGTGTTCCAGCAAAAGATTTAGGGATAAATGCCGTAGTTCTAGTAGTCGCAACTTGTGCACCTGAATTAAACGAAATCATCGTGGCACCTGGCCAAGAAACAGTATAAGTAAACGGAGCAGTTACCTGAGTATCGGTACCCGTAACTGCTTGTGAAATTGGAGCGACCCATACTTGCCATCCTCCTCCTGAAGCAGGTACTGACCTTACGTCAAAAGTCAACGTCATAGCAGTTTCTGATGCCGGTACGGTTGTGATATTTTTATAAAAATAAACGGTTCTGTTCGTTGGGTATCCACCATAAGAATTAGTTAACCCATTATCATTAGTTACATACGCAGCATTCCCTGCAATAGTAGAAGAAGTAGCGGTAAACGTCATGGTTTGTGCAACCGCTAAGATAGCACTGTTCAAAGACGCTTTTGACAATCCTAAAGTAGTCCCATTAATACTAGCAACATAAGTGTCTGCTCCAATAAACCCTGCAATTGGCGCAATAGCCATCCCTACAGAGATATTTGGATTAGCAGCCGCTAAGGTAACTGAATAGGTATTAACGGCAATAGAAGCATTAGTAAGCTGCGTTGTGGCAACACTATTTCCTCCTGCATAAACACCAAATCCTAAGGTAACTCCCGAAGCTGTATTAGTAGCGACTTGCGACAAGGTTAAAGTGGTTCCAGAAATTGCTTGTACATAAGTATTTGCCGGAATTCCTAATCCATAAACAATTTGTCCAACGGCAATATTTGCATTGGCCGCGGTCAAAGTAACAGACGCAGAAGTATTTGTGGTAGCACCCACAGCAGTTGTTCCAGAAGCAGCAGTTCCTACTGCCCATTTCACCGGACTCACCCCTTCATTGGCAACGGTCCAACCGTTAGCAGTAAAAGAGTTACCCAGATTAAAACCTCCGTCCGTCGCCGGATTAATAATGGTAGTTTGAGCCTTCATACCGGTTACAGCAAAAAGCATCATCATTACCACTAATGAAAAACCATTCAAATTTGGCTTCCCGTTTTTGTGCTTTTCAATCGAAGACGAAAGCTGCCACAAAAAACTTTTAAAGTTGTAATTGTAAAACATAGTTTTTGGTTAATTAATTAATATTCTATTTTAAGAAGTGTTAAAAATATACTTATTATATATAGGCTGCGAGAAGAACCCTTTTCAATTTAATGAATTTTTAAAGTTATTTTAAAGCTCTTTATAAAATTTAATTGGTTTCTTTTTAAAAACTAAAAAATTTAATAAACCCATATAAATAAAGGCTTTTCAAGTATTTTATTCAGAAAAAAATGGAGCTTTTTACTTTAAAATAAAGAGAATTTTTAATTCAAGTTTGATAGGTAGGAAATCCAAATTGCCGCACTTCAATTCGTGTTCAACAACAAGGCTTTTTTTGGCAAAAAAACTACAAAACGGAATTATTAAGGGGGGAACTCATCTTCGCTCTTTTGGCTCAAATGGCACTTTAGTATTGCTGATATAAGACCTTAAGAATCTTTTACAAATCACCATACCAAAATATCCGCAATCAACCATCGTTAAGCACCAATCTAAAATCCTATAGCCTTTACTCAGAGTTTATATAGAGTTTACTTAAAGCCTACTATACCTTTAGGTAGACTTTACCTCGACCCTCACTCAAACCTGTCAGGTTTTGGAAACCTGACAGGTTTAGCTCCACCACCAAATCCAAACCCGACAAGAGGCGCAGACGACTGATGAAGCATAGCGGAATAAATTTGGAATTTTAAGTATTGGGATTTAAAGCACAAGGCGCAGTAAACTTGAAACTTGACACGAGTCTCGTCCTTAGACGAGACGACTAATGGAGCGCAGCGTAGTAAACCTGAAACTTGAAACCTGAAACTACTTCTTCACGATCATAAACTCCGAACGTCTATTCATTGCATGTTGCTCTTCGGTACAGTTGCTTCTGCAATCAATCTTAGGCTCTGTATTCCCAAATCCTTTGCCTGTGATTCTGGCTTTTGGGATGCCTCTCGAAATCACATATTGCACGGTCGACTGCGCTCGGCGTTCAGACAAACTTAGATTATAGGCTGGGGTTCCCTTGGAATCGGTGTGCGCTTTTACAAATAAGATCATCCCCGGGTGTTCTTTAAGGACTTTGACCAACTTGTCTAACTCACTCGCGCCTTGCGCCGTGATGTTGCTTTTGTCGAATTCAAAGTAGATGTTGTTCAAAAGGACTTCGGTATCGGTAATCACCACCTCGGCAGGATTTAACGGAGCCGCTACTTTAGCTTCTCCAGAGGCAACTGCCGGTACAGCAAACCCGTCTTTTTCAAAATTAGGGGCACTTACCTGCAAGGCATAAGCCGTTTTACAAGAGATTTCATAGCTCACAAGTCCATTGGCATCTGTTTGTTTCGTAGCAATAACATTGCCTTTCAAATCAGCAATCGCCACACTAGCATTGGCCAAAGGCGCTCCCGTTTTCCTATTGGTTACGGTTACAATCGCTTGAGCGGTGCATGTCGGTATCGCACTGTAAATGGCATCCGACCCGTTGCGGTTCGTAGAAAAGTACCCTATGTTATGGGGTTTATTAAAACTAAAAGAGAAATCATCTTTCTCACTGTTCACGGGTTTCCCTAAGTTCATAGGAGCTTCAGTAGTATTTAAATTGATGCGGTACACATCATAACCGCCATACCCTTGTCGGCCCATAGACCCAAAGTACAGTACATTATCCTCCGTTATAAACGGGAAATTCTCTTTGTTTACCGTATTAATAGTAGGCCCCAAATTCTCAGGTTTACCATACCCATTTTCTTCCACAGCTATTTTCCAAAGATCAGATTCTCCGATCCCGCCCGGCATGTTGGACGCAAAATACAAGGTCTTGCCGTCCTTACTCAAACTCGGATTGGTAACCGAATAACTGGTATTGTTAATCGGCAAGGGCGTTACTTGCCCCCACTTTCCATTCACTTTCACCGCACGGTACAAGCGTTGTTCCCCCACTCTAATGTTCCCTTTTTTACTCACTTCATATTGCCCTTCGCTCAACCCATCACGGGCAAAAAACATGGTGTTTCCATCCTGACTGATCGTTACGGGTCCGTCGTGAAAAGGGGTATTAAGTTCCTTTAGTGGCGTAGGCTCGGTCAAGTCGCCTTGGTCGTTACGAGTAGATTGATAGATGTCCAAATAAGGTTGGTTGTTATATTTATCCGTACGGTTAGAAGAATTTCGCGTACTCACAAAATACAGGGTATTATCATTGGCCAAGACCGCCCCAAAATCGCTTTGGTCCTTACTGTTAATCGTAGTCTCTGCTATATCAAACAACTTAGAATCTAACAGACTCGGAATATAATTCGGATTGGATTTGTGCTCCTTCGCACGGTCATCATTGGGCAGCATTTTGGCAAAAACATCCAATTGCTTATTGGCTTCTTGGTATTTTCCCATAGCTTTTAACGTCTGCGCATAACGATAATACGTCTCAGCATCAGCCCGGCCCTCTGTCGCCTTAGCATACCACTTCACGGCGTTTTCATTGTCAAACACATTGTAATAACTGTCCGCCAATTGCTTATAAACATAGTCAGAAGCATTTTTACTGTTAGCCAAGCTCAAATACTCCTCAATAGCATCCACATATTGATAAGTATCAAAGAGTTGGTCAGCCTTAGCCGTATTCTTATTTTGTCCGTGACTTACCGTAAATAACAATAAAAAGGCTAGAGCGATGTAGTTTGTTTTCATGCGAGGGTAGTGCTTTGCGTTAAAATGGCTTCTTGTTTGTCTAATAACAAAACTAAACAATTATTCGTTGTTTTAGTAAGAGCGCTTAATCTTTTCTAACTACCGTATAGTGTAGTTCCCTTAAATCTGGAGCCCACTCCTCCTTTCTAATTCCTAGCGCCCAATAGGGTCTTTCTAAAAGTTAATGCAACCTTAAGTCAGTAATTAATTTTACTTTCTGATATTTACATTAAAATAAATCCATGATAAAAATACTTTCGTTACTTCTGATAGGCTTTTGCCTAAGCAACGCTAACGCACAAACCTATAAAGTTTCTAAAAAGATAGCGGTACCCGGAGACGAAGGTTGGGACTATCTCGCCGTTGATGAAGTAAACCAGCACTTGTTTGTCTCCCACGGCAGCGTCGTAAACGTGGTGGACCTAAAAACCAATAAAATCCGAGCCACCATTCCCGACACCAAAGGCGTACACGGTATTGCCATTGCCAATGACCTCAATAAAGCGTTTATTACCGACGGCAAAGACAATGCGGTTACTATAGTGAACCTAACTTCTTTTGAGTTAATCGCCAAAGTGCCTATCGAAGGCCAAAAACCCGATGCCGTACTCTATGATCAATTTTCCCAAAAGGTGTTTACCTATAACGCAAAAAGTAGCGATGCTACCGTTTTAGATGCGGTATCCAACAAAGTAATCAAAACCATACCACTAGAAGGCAAACCCGAATTCTCCGTGACCAACACCAAAGGCTTAGTTTACGTCAACATCGAAGATAAAAACCAAATAAAAACTATCGATACCAAAACACTAGAGGTAACGGCCACATGGAGCATTGCCCCTGGAGACGAGCCCTCTGGCTTGGCCATTGATCTTGAAACCAATCGCTTATTTTCCGTTTGCGGCAATAAACTAATGGTCATCGTTGATGCGACTAACGGAACCATCATTAAAACCTTGCCTATAGGGGACGGCTGCGATGGAGTAGCTTTTGATCCCACAAGAAAACTAGTGTTCAGTTCCAACGGGGAAGGTAGCCTTACTGTAGTCAAAGAAGAGAATGCAAATACCTTCCGTGTACAAGAAACGGTACCCACACAAAAAGGAGCCAGAACCATAGCGGTAAACAAAACCACACACCAACTTTACGCCTCCACAGCCAATTTTGGACCCAAACCTGAACCCACTCCCGAGAATCCAAAACCAAGAGCGCCTTTAGTTCCAAATTCTTTTGTAGTTTTGGTTGTTGAAAGTACCCCGTAAGGCTGCTTGATAGGGCTTAAAAATAAATAATGAAATCACTTCTTTTCTTCTTCCTGGTTTTGTTCAGCATACCCTCTTTTTCCCAAGAGAAGGCCTTGCCCTACTATTTGGAAAAAGCACAAGCTAATTCGCCCTTGCTCAAAGATTTATCCAACCAACTAAAAACAAACAGCCTAGACAGTTTATTGAATAAGGCCGCTTATAAACCCCAAATTAACGGAAACCTGTTTACCAATTATGCCCCAGTGGTAAATGGCTTTGGCTACGATACGACCCTGAGTAATGGCCAAACAGTCTCTGGATTGGTGGGCGTCAATAAAAGAATCATCAGTAAAAGCACTCTCAATTCCCAAGCCGAAAGCTTTAAATTGTTGAAAGATGCCTTATTGCTAAACAAAAAGATTGCCAAGAAAGACCTCAACAAAGCGGTGATTGCTCAGTACATCGCTGCATCGGGTAGTGCAGAACAAATCACTTACAACCAAAAAATGCAAGCGCTGCTGCAAGAGGAAGCAGCCCTACTCAAAAAGCTTACCCAAAATGCTATTTATAAGCAAACCGATTACCTCATTTTCCTAGCGACCCTAAAACAACAGGAACTCCAAGTACTGCAACTAAAACAGCAATACCAAAACGATTTAGGGGTCCTCAATTACCTATCGGGAGAAACAGATACTACTTTTGTGCGCCTCCAAAGCCCCAATATATCCTTGACCGTTAAGCCTGCCACCGAAAAGAGTGTCTTCCTAAAACAATTTGAAGTAGATAGCCTCAAAATCAGCAACCAAAACAAGCTCATTGATAATGCCTACAAACCCTCCATTTCCTTACTAGGGGATGCCGGCTATTTATCAACCCTTACCTATGAAGCACATAAAAACTTCGGGCTAAGCGTCGGCTTAGGCTTGTCCATCCCGATCTATGATGGCCATCAAAAATGGCTGCAACATCAAAAAAACGAAGCGGCCTTCGCGACTAATTTGGCCTACAAATCAAATTTCAATAAGCAATACCAGCAGCAACTCTTGATGCTCAACCAACAGTTAAAACAAACCGTTGCTGTGGAAAACCAACTGCAATCCCAACTCCAAATCGCCGATGCACTCATAGAAGCCAATAAAAAATTACTGTTGTCGGGCGACGCACAAATCACTGATTTTGTCATTGCCATTGGCAACGTGATTTCCATCAACAATTCCATCGCACAAACGAAAATCAATAAACTCCAACTAATCAACGAAATCAATTATTGGAGTACAAATGAATAATATTATGAAGAACGCTTTGCTTTTACTGCTGCTTAGTACTACCGTTTGTATCTCCTGCAAAAATGAGGCAACAGAGGAACAACCTGCTACAGTCATTCCGGTAACCTTAACTTCTATTGATACCACCGGTATTTCCAGCTACATGGACCTAAATGCCACCGCGACCTACCTCGTTAAAAACACCATTAAAGCAAACGCAACAGGCTATTTGAACTCCGTGAATGTAGCCAATAATGATTATGTGACCGACGGAACAACCTTGTTCTCCATCAAAACCAGAGAAGCTAAAGTACTAGGGAATACCATCAATAAAATTGACCCCTCACTCAACTTTGGAGGCGCCATTACGGTGCGTTCCAACACCAATGGTATCATCACCATGGTCAATGTACAACAAGGGGATTATGTGCAAGACGGCGACGCGCTAGTAACCATCAACGATTCAAAAAGTTTAGCCATCGTACTTAGTGTGCCTTATGAATTAAAAAAATACATCACTGTCGGCCATCAGTTATCAATACTATTGCCGGATAATGCCACCCGCACGGCTACCGTCCAGAAGTTCGCACCCACCGTAGAAGCCTCTTCCCAAACGCAAAATGTGGTCCTAAAAGTAAACGGCAATCAAGACATTCCCGAGAACTTAATTGTAAAAGTAAGAGTCAATAAAGCAGCGCATGCCAAATCCATTTCGCTTCCCAAAGCCGCCGTCCTAAGCGACGAAACCGAAACCGACTTCTGGATTATGAAAATGATCAATGCCAATACAGCCATAAAAGTGCCCATTAAAAAAGGCATTCAAACCGATGATAAGGTCGAAATCCTTGAGCCTAAACTAACGGCTACCGACAAAATCTTGCTAACCGGCAATTATGGCGTACCCGATACCATCAAAGTACTGGTGATTAAAACCGATTTGTAATGAATAACTTTATTGTCAAACATAAAAATGGCTTAAGTGCAGTCATCTTCCTCATCATCTTGGGCGGGTTCTTTACCTACTCCAAAATGCAAACCAGTCTGTTCCCCGAAATTACCTTTCCAAAAATTAAAATCATCGCCGATGCCGGACAACAACCCGTAGACAAAATGATGATTACGGTGACCAAACCCCTAGAAAATGCCATCAAGAAGGTCCCCGATTTAAAGACCGTCCGAAGTACCACCAGCAGAGGAAGTTGCGAAATATCAGCCTTTATGGATTGGAAGTCGGATATCGACTTAAGCAAAACAAGGATAGAAGAACAAATCAATCAAATACAAAACAACCTCCCTCCCGGTACCTCCATTACTGTGGAGAAAATGAACCCGTCTATACTGCCGGTCATAGGCTATGCCCTAGAAGGACAAGGAAGGTCGGCCATCGAATTAAAAAAAATAGCCAATTTCACCATCAAACCGTTCTTGTCTCAAATTGACGGAGTTTCTGAAATTCGCATCATTGGCGGAAAAGAAAAGGAATATTGGTTAGCCCTAGACCATACCAAAATGACCGCCCTTGGCATCACCCCCGACGCCATTTCGCAAGTGTTAAGCCAAACCAATTTCATCAAATCCAATGGGTATTTGTCTGATTACCGCTATCTGTATTTAACCATCACTGATGCTCAAGTCGATAAAAAAGAACAATTAGAAAATCTAGTCATCCGCAACAACGGTAAAGGCATCGTTACCCTAAAAGACATCGCAGCCATTCAAATAAAGGAAGCCAAAGAATACATAAAAGTCAATGCCAACGGTAGAGAAAGCATCCTAATCGCAGTCATCAAACAACCCAATGCCAATTTGATTACGCTGACCGATGAAATGAATACCAATGTTACTTCTTTAAAAAAAATACTCCCTAACGGCATTAAAATTACACCCTATTACCAACAAGCTACCTTTGTCACCGATGCTGTTCAAAGCGTTACCGATAGTCTACTCATCGGTTTGCTGCTAGCCATCATTGTTGCCGTGCTTTTTTTAAAGTCGGCCAAAGCCAGTGCCACCATTTTAATCACCATACCCGTTACCCTCGGATTAACATTTATCGTGCTCTATTTTACGGGCGAGACCTTCAATATTATGACGTTAGGGGCTATAGCCGCTGCCCTTGGTTTAATCATTGATGATGCCATAGTAGTCGTAGAACAAATCCATAGAACCCACGAAGAGCATCCAGACGAACCTACAACGTCACTACTCCAAAAAGCAATTACGTACCTATTCCCTGCAATGGTAGGCTCGTCCATAAGTACCATCGTGATTTTCTTCCCTTTTGTTTTAATGAGTGGCGTAGCAGGCTCCTATTTTAAAGTACTAACCGACACCATGATCATTACCTTACTGTGTTCGTTTTTTGTTACTTGGCTATTACTCCCCGTCATTTATTTATGGTTAACCAGAAAAGAGAAAATAGTGGTTGTCCAACCCATTAGTACCATAATAAAAGAAGTAAAAACCCAATCTTGGGTCGCCTATTTCATTAGTAGACCAGCCATCAGCCTTATTTTCTGTGCCGCTTTACTAGGAGCTATTTTCATCATTTTGCCCCGCCTAGAAACGGGCTTTTTACCCGAAATGGACGAAGGCAGCATCGTTTTAGATTATCAAAGTCCGCCAGGCACCTCCCTAGAAGAAACCGATAGAATGCTCAAGGAGGTAGAAAAGATCATCGTCAAAGTCCCTGAGGTAGAAGCCTACAGCCGAAGAACGGGAACCCAAATGGGTTTTTTCATCACAGAACCCAACAGAGGCGACTATTTAATCCAACTGAAAAAAGACCGCAGCAAAACCAGCAACGCAGTCATCGACGAGATTAGGGCTAAGATTGAAGCAACGCAACCTGCCTTGCGCATCGACTTTGGTCAAGTGATTGGTGACATGCTAGGGGATTTAATGAGTTCGGTTGCTCCCATCGAAGTAAAAGTCTATGGAAACAACCAAGCAGAATTGCAAAAATTAGCCAAACAAGTCACGGCCATAGTAGAAAACGTAGACGGTACCGCCGATGTCTTTAACGGCATTGTGTTAGCCGGTCCCGCTATAAATATTGTCCCAAATTATACCAAATTAGCACAATACGGCATTACGCCTGCCGACTTGCAGTTTCAATTACAAACCGCCCTAGAAGGAAATATAGTAGGGAGTTTATTAGAAAACGAAAGACAAACCCCTATCCGTCTTATTTATGCCAATGGCCAAAAAAGAAGCTTGGAAGATATCAAACAATTAAAACTCTTTTTACCCAACGGACAGGCAATTCCCATTACCAGCTTGGTAACCATTACCGTTGAAAAAGGCATAGCCGAAATCGAACGAGAAAACCTTCAAATGATGAGTGTGATAACGGGCCGCTTAGACAATAGAGACTTGGGCAGTGTCATGAACGAAATTAAATCCAAAGTGACCGCTGGAGTTCATTTACCAAACGGCTACTATATTGAATATGCAGGGGCCTATAAAGACCAACAACAATCGTTTAGCGAATTATTACTAATCTTAATAACGTCTTGCCTATTGATTTTTGGCGTAATATTATTTTTATTTCATGATTTCAGAATCGCGTTAACCATCCTTTTCGTTTCTGTAATGGGAATCTCTGGAAGCTATTTGTTGCTTTTTATCACTGGTACTCCTCTCAATGTAGGAAGCTATACCGGCATCATCATGATTGTAGGCATCATTGCCGAAAATGCCATCTTCACCTTCCTGCAATTTAAAGAAACATTCAAAGTCACCCGCAACGTAAATGAATCCATTATCTATTCGATTTCAACACGCCTGCGCCCAAAACTAATGACGGCCTTAGGAGCCATTATAGCCCTATTACCGTTAGCCATCGGACTAGGAACAGGCTCTGAATTACATCAACCCTTAGCCATTGCCGTCATTGGAGGATTCCTAATGGCTATGCCCTTACTACTCATCGTTTTGCCAAGCTTGCTATGCCTAGTCTATAAGAACGAAAAGCATTTCAAACACATGCACTAACCACCCAAAAGCATAAAACACTGTTTTCGGCACTAGTTCGGTAAAAATAAAAAAGCCTCTCATTCCTGAGAGGCTTTTTTGAAGTACCCGGAGTGGGAATCGAACCCACACACCTAAGTACACGAGTTTGAGTCGTGCGCGTCTACCAATTCCGCCATCCGGGCTAAGGATTCACAGTTTTACAACCATGAGGGACATTGATGTTTATCAATTTGTGGGTGCAAATGTAAATAAATTTTCTTCACAGCATCAAAAAAATAGTTAAAAATATCCTTTCACACTCGGATTTAATTTCTAAATTTGCACCGCGTTACTGCAACACACAACTAACTAACTACTCCCGAAGGGTTTATATACCAACCGATCGAATCCCAGGATAAGGTCTAAGGATAGCGACTCTAAAGGCAAAAACAACAAATTACAATGTCGCATTTAGAACCAGAAGCAAAGATATTTGCGTGTTCGCAAAGCGTCCATCTAGCCGAACAGATTGCCAGTAAATATGGGGTTCCGCTAGGTAAAGTTACGTTCTCTAAATATAGTGATGGTGAATTTCAGCCTTCGTTTGAAGAGTCTATAAGAGGTTTACGCGTTTTTATTGTTTGCTCTACATTTCCAAGTGCCGACAATTTAATGGAGTTATTGTTAATGATTGATGCTGCTAAAAGAGCTTCAGCCCGCCACATTACTCCCGTAATTCCCTACTTTGGCTGGGCAAGACAAGACCGAAAAGACAAACCAAGGGTGCCAATTGGAGCCAAACTAGTAGCCAAATTATTGGAAACTGCTGGAGCAACTCGAATTATGACTATGGATTTGCATGCTGATCAAATACAAGGCTTCTTCGAGAAACCAGTGGATCATTTGTTTGCATCAACCATATTCCTCCCTTATGTGAAAAGCTTAAATCTAGACAATTTAACCATCGCATCCCCAGATATGGGTGGGTCCAAAAGAGCCTATGCCTACTCTAAATTCTTAGAGTCTGACGTAGTAATCTGTTACAAACAACGAAAAGTTGCCAATGTAATCGACACCATGGAACTCATTGGAGAAGTAAAAGGCAGAAATGTGATTCTAGTAGACGATATGATCGATACGGGAGGAACACTAGCCAAAGCAGCCGACCTGATGATAGAAAAAGGGGCGTTAAGTGTAAGAGCTATTTGTACACATGCCATCCTATCCGGTGAAGCTTATGAAAAAATAGAAAATTCTAAATTATTAGAATTAATAGTAACCGATTCTATTCCGTTAAAGAAAGAATCCAATAAAATAAAAGTGGTGAGTTGTGCACCTCTTTTTGCCGAAGTAATGAACATGGTGCAACACAATACTTCCATCAGCGGGAAGTTTTTAATGTAACCAAGCGTTAAAAACAGTCCACAGGACTGTTTTAGTGAAGAGGCAAGGTGGCGGAAGGGCCACTTTTGAATAAGTATTTTTATTATTAACTATATATTTTTACAATGAAATCGATTACGATTAAAGGACAAGAAAGAGAAAGCGTAGGAAAAAAAGCTACCAAAGCCCTACGTGATGCTGGATTGGTCCCTTGCGTTATTTACGGAGGAACTCAACCAGTACATTTTGCAGCAGAAGAAAAAGCATTCAAAGGCTTGGTTTACACTCCAAACGCACACACAGTTGTAGTTGATTTGGCTGGAAAAACTAACAATGTAATTCTTCAAGACATTCAGTTTCACCCCGTATCAGACAAGATTTTACACATCGACTTCTTCCAATTAAGTGACAACAAAGAAATCACTATGGAAGTTCCTGTGAAAATCGTTGGTACTTCTCCAGGTGTATTACTAGGAGGTGACTTACGTCTAAACCAAAGAAGATTAAAAGTGAAAGCGCTACCTAAAAATCTTCCTGATTTTGTTGAGGCTAACATTTCTGAATTGCAAATGGGTAACAAATTATACGTTACTAAATTAGAAGCTAAAAACTTCAAATTGATGCACCCAGACAATACTGTGGTTTGTCAAGTGAAGATTTCACGTGCTGCAATGAAAGCCGCTCAAGAAGCAGCAAAAGCAGCAAAAGCTCCAGCAAAAGGAAAGAAAAAATAAGCTTTTCCCAATGGATACAGAAAGCCTCGTTGAAAAACGGGGCTTTTTATTTTAAACAAATTCCGTTCCGCCTCAGGAGCCAGGAACCTGCTGTCCTCTGTATCTTTTGTCCTGTAATCCAGCACAAAAGGATGCCGCTCCCATCAGGGCTAGGGTCAAGCTTTACGAATCTTCCAATCCTATCATTTTCAAATTTTCAAATCACCTAATCTTCAAATTGATTACTTTTACCCCATGAATTGGTTGACCCACTTTTTTACTAAAAACAAAACTTCAGAAAATAAAGAAGTAATGAAGAAATACCTCATCGTCGGTCTAGGAAACATCGGAGCCGAATATGTCAATACCCGTCACAACATTGGCTTCAAAGTATTGGATTATGTAGCTCAAAAAGAAAGCCTGCCTTTTGAAACCGCCAAACTAGGAGCTGTAGCAGAATACAGTGTGAAAGGAAGAAAACTAATCCTCCTAAAACCCAATACCTACATGAACCTCAGCGGTAAAGCGGTTAAGTATTGGATGGAAAAAGAAAACATAGCCAAGGAAAACATCCTAGTGATCACTGATGACCTAAACCTACCCTTCGGAACCCTACGCATCAAAGCCAAAGGAAGTGATGGAGGGCATAACGGACTAAAAAACATTCAACTGCTGCTGAATACAACTGAGTATCCGCGTTTCCGTTTTGGTATCAGCGATGAATTCAAAAAAGGGCAACAAGTAGATTACGTCCTAGGAGAATGGCACGAAGCCGAAAAAGTAACGCTAATGGAACGCTTTGTCATGGCCAAAGAAATCATCGAATCCTTTGCGCTAGCCGGTCTAGCCAATACCATGAATTCCTTCAATGGAAAATAACGCATTGTCTTTCCCATAAAAAATGTAAATTTGCACCGAATCCTTCCATTTAGGGTTCGTATATATTTCTC
Organism: Flavobacteriaceae bacterium; assembly: GCA_947451475.1. Lineage (GTDB taxonomy): Bacteria > Bacteroidota > Bacteroidia > Flavobacteriales > Flavobacteriaceae > Flavobacterium. The sequence goes on from CANFZC010000005.1 coordinate 14,314, forward strand.
ACTTAAACGTTTATAGCATGCAACTGTATAACACCTTAAGCGCAGAAGAAAGAGCCGAGCTTATTGATCAAGCCGGTAAACAACGCCTTACGTTGTCTTTCTATGCCTATGCCAAAATTGAAGACCCTCAACAATTTCGTAACGACCTGTTCATCGCCTGGAATGCCCTAGATGCTTTAGGCCGAATCTATGTAGCACACGAAGGGATTAACGCCCAAATGAGCGTTCCTGCCGAAAACTTTGAAGCTTTTCGCGCTACCCTAGAAGTGTATGATTTCATGCAAGGTATTCGTCTGAACGTAGCCGTAGAACACGACGACCACTCCTTCCTAAAACTAACCGTCAAAGTACGCCACAAAATCGTAGCCGATGGCCTAAACGATGCTAGCTTTGATGTAACCAACAAAGGAGTGCATTTGAATGCCAAAGCCTTCAACACTATACTAGAGGACCCCAATACGATTGTAGTGGATTTTAGAAACCATTATGAAAGCGAAATAGGCCACTTCAAAGGCGCCATCACCCCCGATGTAGAAACCTTCCGCGAAAGCTTGCCCATCATTAACGACCAACTCAAAGACTACAAAGAAGATAAAAACCTAGTGATGTATTGCACCGGCGGTATCCGTTGCGAAAAAGCCAGTGCCTACTTCAAACATCAAGGGTTTAAAAATGTATTCCAATTAGAAGGCGGTATCATCCAATATGCCAAACAAATCAAAGAGGAAGGACTAGAAAGCAAGTTCATCGGTAAAAATTTCGTGTTCGATAACCGCTTAGGCGAACGCATCACCGAAGACATCGTTTCCCAATGCCACCAATGTGGTGCCCCTTGTGATAACCACACTAACTGTGCTAATGATGGTTGCCATTTATTGTTCATCCAATGCGACAACTGCAGGGCACAAATGGAAAACTGTTGCTCTACCGAGTGCCAAGAAATAACTCATTTACCCCTAGCTGAACAAGTAAAGTTGAGAAGCGGTAAGCAAGTGGGGAACAAAATCTTCCGCAAAGGCCGCTCAGAAAACCTGAGGTTCAAACATTCAGGGTCACTATCTGATGCCCCTTTGGCCACAACACAAGAATCAAAAGACATCCGTCAAAAAATAAGACTTAAAAAAATACTTATAGGTAAAGCCGAACATTTTTATACCAAAGCCAGCGTGGGTCTTTTCATTATTGAAAACCACGAACTAACCCTTGGAGACAAAATCCTCATCTCCGGTCCAACGACGGGAAACCAAGAATTGATAGTAGAAAAAATAATGGTGAATGGCCGTGATAATACGGTAGCAGTAAAAGGAGATAAAGTAACCTTTGAAGTGCCGTTCCGCATTCGTTTATCAGACAAACTATATAAAATTATCAACTAAATGACTGCTTCAGGAAGAATTGAGCTTATGGCTCCGGCAGGAAACTTTGAATCCTTACAAGCCGCATTAGACAATGGCTGTGATTCGGTTTATTTTGGTGTCGAACAGTTAAACATGCGTGCTCGTGCTACCGTAAATTTTGTTTTAGATGACTTACCCGAAATCGCTCGTCGTTGCCAAGAGCACAACGTGCGTACCTACCTTACGCTGAATACGATAATTTACGATCACGATTTATCTATTGTTAAGACTTTATTAACCAAAGCTAAAGAGGCTGGTATCACGGCTGTAATCGCTTCTGACCAAGCCGTAATCATGTCGGCCAAAACAATGGGGCTTGAAGTGCATATTTCAACGCAATTGAATGTAACAAACATTGAAACCGTTAAGTTTTATGCCTTATTTGCCGATACTATAGTATTGTCCCGTGAATTGAGTCTTCGTCAAGTTAAGAAAATAGCAGCCGATATTGAAAAAGAACAAATCAAAGGTCCTAGTGGTAATTTGGTTGAAATCGAAATCTTCGGACACGGTGCTTTATGTATGGCCGTATCGGGCAAATGCTACTTGAGTTTGCATTCGCATAACGCTTCCGCCAATCGTGGAGCATGCAAACAAAATTGCCGTAAAAAATATTCCGTAATCGACCAAGAAAGCGGATTCGAAATTGAAGTCGATAATGAATACCTCATGTCACCCAAAGATTTGTGCACGCTAGACTTCTTAGACCAAGTTATTGATTCAGGAATTAAAGTGCTAAAAATAGAAGGCCGTGGAAGAGCTGCCGATTATGTAGCAACGGTCATAAAAACCTATCGAGAAGCCATCGACGCTTATTATGAAGGCACTTTTACCAAAGACAAAATTGACATCGGGATGGAAGCCTTGGCGACCGTTTACAACAGAGGTTTTTGGAGTGGTTACTATTTGGGGCAAAAATTAGGTGAGTGGTCTGATAACCCCGGCTCTAGCGCTACTCAAAAGAAAGTCTACATAGGCAAAGGAATGCATTATTTCCAAAAAGCCAGTATAGCCGAGTTCAAAATAGAAGCCTACGATGTTAAAAAAGGTGATAAAATACTAATAACGGGCCCTAGTACAGGTGCACAAGAATTGGTCATCGAGGACATGATGGTCAACGATTTGCCTTTAGAAAAAGCGACCAAAGGAGACAGTTGTACATTAAAAGTACCGTTCCGCATCCGTCTTTCGGATAAAATGTATAAAATTGTAGAAAACTAATGGTGATAATAACCCTCCAAAGAGACAAGTGCATTGGGTGTAATTACTGTGTGGAAATGGCACCAGGACTATTCCAAATGTCTAAAAAGGATGGTAAATCAGTGTTGTTGAAATCAACGAATGCCAAAGGGTTTTATACCCTAAAATCTGCCGACCATTCCCTTACAGATGACTGCGAATTGGCTGTAAAAGCCTGTCCAGTAAACATTATCACCTTAAAGGAAACTTAACTATTTTGCTTCCTTTTTTATCGGAAAAAACAATATCTTTACATTTTTAACGTTTATGACGAGTAGCCTCGATAGTATCGAGACGACCAACATATATTTACCAATAAAATATGGCTTGTACAAGTTGTTCAACATCTGATGGCGGTGCGCCTAAAGGATGCAAAAATAATGGGACTTGCGGCACCGATAGCTGCAACAAATTAACCGTTTTCGATTGGCTTTCTAATATGAGTTTGCCCAATGGAGAAGCGCCTTTCGATTGTATCGAAGTGCGTTTTAAAAACGGAAGGAAAGAGTTTTACCGTAACACCGAAAAACTAACCTTAAGTATTGGTGATGTAGTCGCTACCGAAGCTTCCCCTGGCCATGATGTGGGTATCGTTACGCTTACAGGCGAATTGGTAAAAATCCAGATGAAGAAAAAAGGGGTAAACCATACCAGTCCCGAAATACCTAAAGTGTACCGCAAAGCTTCTCAAAGGGACATTGATATTTGGAGTGATTCCCGTGACAAGGAAGAACCTATGAAAGTTAAAGCGCGTGAATTAGCGATAGCCCATAAACTCGAAATGAAAATTTCTGATATAGAATTTCAAGGAGACGGTTCTAAAGTTACCTTCTACTATACCGCTAACGATCGTGTCGATTTTAGACTTTTGATTAAAGACTACGCACGCGAATTCAGCACCCGTATTGAAATGAAACAAGTAGGGTTCCGTCAAGAGGCTTCTCGTTTAGGAGGTATCGGTTCGTGTGGGAGAGAATTGTGTTGTTCAACATGGCTAACCGATTTCAGAAGTGTTAATACTTCGGCTGCTCGTTACCAACAGTTATCTTTAAACCCACAAAAACTAGCAGGTCAATGTGGTAAACTAAAATGTTGTCTGAATTATGAATTAGACACCTACATGGATGCCCTTAAAGATTTTCCTGACTTTGAAACGAAATTAAAAACCGAAAAAGGAGATGCTGTTTGCCAAAAACAAGATATTTTCAAAGGATTAATGTGGTTTGCTTATTTTGACAATTTTGCCAATTGGCATGTATTAAATATAGAACAAGTAAAGGAAATTGTAGCGCAAAACAAAAAAGGAATAAAGGTTAGTTCCCTTGAAGACTATGCTATTGAAACCGTTTCAGAACCAGAAAAAGATTTCAATAACGCTATGGGACAAGAGAGTTTAACGCGTTTTGACCAACCTAGAAACAAAAAGAAGAACAATAATAAAAATAGAAAGCGTAAACCCTTTGGCGCTGATAAAAAACCATCATCTGACAACAGAAATGAGCCTAAAAAGTAACAGCTTTATTCTCTTGCTAGTAGCTGCAATAGTACTGATGTCTTGCGACAAGAAGAGAGTTTTTGACGAATATAAATCAGTGGGTGCTGCCTGGAATAAAGACAGTGTGGTGACTTTTGAACTGCCTCAGCTGGATGCCAAAAAAGTATACAATCTGTATGTCAACGTTAGAGACAATGATGCTTATCCTTACAACAATATGTTTTTGATAGTGTCATTAGAACATCCAAACAAAAAGATTAAAGTAGACACCCTAGAATATCAAATGACCAATCCTGATGGCACACTTCTTGGAGATGGCTTTTCGGACATTAAAGAAAACAAGTTGTTTTACAAAGACAAACAACAATTTACCCAAAAAGGTATTTATAAAATACACATCAAACAAGCCGTTAGACAAACCGGGAAAATAGAAGGCGTAGCTGCTTTAGCCGGAATAACGGATGTTGGTTTTAGAATCGAATCTACAGAGTAAACGATATGGCACAAAAGAATACTACAGCAACCGTCAAAGACATCAACTATTACAAAAATAAATTTTGGAAGTTGTTTTTCTATGGCCTTGGCGTCATGATATTGTTTTTCACTTTGGCGTCATGGGGCTTTTTTGGAAGTATGCCTTCGTTTGAAGATTTAGAAAACCCTGAATCCAACTTAGCCACCGAAGTAATTTCTTCTGACGGTGTTACAATTGGGAAGTTTTATAATGAAAACCGAACCCCTATTAAATATGAAGATTTACCACAAAGTTTGGTTAAAGCTTTAGTGGCTACCGAAGATGAACGCTTCTATGAACATTCGGGTATTGATGCAAGAAGAACCTTTGGGGCCGCTTTAAAATTAGGTTCTAATGGAGGAGCAAGTACGTTAACCCAACAATTAGCTAAATTATTATTCCATGGTGAAGGTTCAAGTTTTAAACCCTTCCGTATCATCCAAAAGGTGAAAGAGTGGATTATTGCCATTAAACTAGAACGACAATACACTAAAAACGAAATCATCGCCATGTACCTCAACAAGGCAGATTTTGTCAATACAGCGGTTGGAATTCGTTCCGCCTCTAAAGTATATTTTGGAAAAGAACCCCGAGATTTAACCGTTGATGAAGCGGCAATGTTTGTGGGTATGTTGAAAAACCCATCGCTTTTCAATCCGCTTCGCCGTATCGAAAAAGTTCGTGCTAGAAGAAATACGGTACTAGGTCAAATGGTACGTAATCATATATTAGACGCTCAAACTAAAGATTCTTTAGCGCGCCAACCTATCGTACTGCACTTTCATCCCGAAAGCCATAAAGAAGGAACCGCTACCTACTTCCGCGAATTCTTGCGCGAATACATGAAAAACTGGGCTAAAGAAAACAAGAAACCCGACGGCAGTGATTGGGACATCTATAGTGATGGATTGAAAATCTATACTACCATCGATTCCAAAATTCAAGAACACGCCGAAGAAGCTGTTGGTGCCCATATGAAGAATCTTCAACAAGAATTCTTCTCCCAGCAAAAAGACAACAAGAACGCCCCTTTCGTTAATATTACAGAGGCCGAAACCAAAGCCATTATGGATAAGGCCATGAAGTCTTCTGAACGTTGGCGCGTTATGAAAGATTTAGAAAAAACAGATGAAGAAATAGTAGCTTCTTTTAGTGTTAAAAGCAAAATGAAGATCTTTTCATGGAAAGGCGAGATTGACACCACTATGACTCCCATTGACTCTATTCGATATTATAAACACTTCTTGCAAGCTGGTTTAATGTCCATGGAGCCCCAAACGGGACACATCAAAGCTTGGGTTGGCGGTATTGACTATAAGTATTTCCAATACGATCACGTTGGACAAGGTGCCCGCCAAGTAGGTTCTACATTCAAACCTTTTGTATATGCAACCGCCATTGAACAATTAGGTATGTCTCCTTGTGATACTATTATTGACGGACCCTTTATGATTCACAAAGGACGCCACAACGTTACTGAGGATTGGGAGCCTAAAAACTCCGACCGTCAATACCGCGGTATGGTCACCTTGAAAAAAGCACTAGCCTTATCCATCAATACGGTTTCGGCCAAATTGATTGACAAAACCGGCCCCGAGGCAGTAGTGACTATGACTAAAAAACTTGGGGTAAAATCAGAAATTCCAGCGCAACCTTCGATTGCACTAGGGGCAGTAGACATTACTGTCGAAGATATGGTAGCTGCCTATAGTACGTTTGCCAATCAAGGTGTCTATGTGAAACCACAATTCATCAGCCGCATCGAAGATAAAAACGGAGTGGTATTATATGAACCCGTACCTGAGACACGTGATGTCTTGAATAAAGACATTGCTTATGCCGTAATCAAATTGCTTGAAGGGGTAACCGAAAGTGGTTCTGGAGTACGTTTAAGAACTCAAGGAGGAGGTAGCGGTGACAACCGTTGGACCGGATATCCCTACATGTTTACCAATCCGATTGCTGGTAAAACAGGTACTTCTCAGAACCAATCAGACGGTTGGTTTATTGGAATGGTACCCAATCTAGTGACTGGCGTTTGGGTAGGTTGTGAAGACCGTTCAGCTCGTTTCAAAGGAATCACTTATGGACAAGGGGCTACTGCAGCCTTACCTATTTGGGGCTATATGATGAAAAAATGTTACGAAGACAAAGACTTACAAATATCAAAAGATGCTTTCCAACGACCGGATAATCTGTCGATTAGAGTAGATTGTTATGAACGTAAAAAAGATACAATAGCCGATTCAACCGCAGTTCCTGGAGAAGAACAAAATACCGATGAGTTTGGATTATAACCTTTAGAAATTCTATTACAATTATATCCCGTTTGTGCTTTACAAGCGGGATATTTTGTTTTAAAAACGCTATGAAAGTCTTTCCTTTTAAAATGCATCACCTAGAAAATAATTCTTGATAACTTCAAATGTAAATGCTTAAATTTACATCACAAACACACTAACGAATACACGTTATGATTAATAAAAAAGTAAACTCTGTACAGGAAGCACTGCAGGGTATTGACGACCAAATGACCATCATGCTAGGAGGGTTTGGCCTTTGTGGCATTCCTGAAAATAGCATAGCCGAATTGGTTAAAAAAGGTACTACAGGACTTACCTGTATTTCAAACAATGCAGGAGTTGATGATTTCGGATTAGGTCTGCTACTACAAAAAAGACAAATCAAAAAAATGATATCTTCCTATGTAGGAGAGAACGCTGAATTTGAACGCCAAATGCTTTCTGGAGAACTTGATGTTGAATTAACTCCTCAGGGAACTCTAGCCGAAAAATGCCGTGCTGCTCAAGCAGGTATTCCTGCTTTCTTCACTCCGGCCGGTTATGGCACCGAAGTAGCAGAAGGCAAAGAGGTCCGTGAATTCAATGGCAAAATGCACATCATGGAACTAGCCTACCAAGCCGACTTTTCCATCGTAAAAGCATGGAAAGGCGATGAAGCGGGCAACTTAATATTTAAAGGAACTGCTCGTAATTTCAATCCGTGTATGGCCGGTGCTGCTAAAATCACCATAGCCGAAGTAGAGGAACTAGTTCCCGCCGGAACGTTAGACCCTAACCAAATCCACATCCCGGGAATCATGGTGCAACGCATCTTCCAAGGAGAGAAGTTTGAAAAGAGAATTGAGCAACGTACCACCCGTAAAAGAGACTAATCATGGCTTTAGATAAAAACGACATCGCAAAACGAATTGCCAAAGAAGTAAAAGACAAGTACTTTGTGAATCTTGGAATAGGAATTCCAACCTTGGTAGCCAATTATGTTCGCCACGATATTTCAGTTGAGTTTCAAAGTGAAAACGGCGTTTTAGGTATGGGTCCTTTTCCTTTTGAAGGAGAAGAAGACGCTGATTTAATCAATGCAGGAAAACAAACCATTACAACTTTACCTGGGGCAAGTTTCTTTGACTCGGCGTTCAGTTTTGGAATGATCCGCAGTCAAAAGGTAGATTTGACCATACTTGGTGCTATGGAAGTAGCGGAGAATGGCGATATAGCCAACTGGAAAATACCAGGTAAAATGGTCAAAGGTATGGGTGGCGCTATGGATTTAGTAGCCTCTGCCGAAAACATCATAGTAGCTATGATGCATGTGAACAAAGCTGGAGAAAGTAAGATATTAAAACGTTGTACGTTGCCCCTAACAGGAGTTGGCTGCGTGAAAAAGGTAGTCACTGAATTAGCGGTTTTAGAAATCACGCCTAATGGATTTAAACTTCTGGAACGTGCTCCGGGTGTAAGCGTGGAACACATCATTGCTTCAACGGAAGCCGAACTGCTTATAGAAGGAGAGATTCCGGAGATGGTAATTTAATTCCTCCGCTAAATCAATAAGAAAACCACAAAAGTCGACTGAATTTTGTGGTTTTTTTGTGGACTACTATTCCTTTAGTTTTTTGTTGCCAAATACTCTAGCAACACTGGTGATGCATTTCCGAAGGTAGGAGCTTGATCGGTAATACTGACAGTCTTCTTTTTATTTAGTTTGTAAACCAAATCAAATTCGGTAGTAAACAAAATTATAGACGAAAACGGGTTGTTAATGAATGGTAATAAGCGGTCAAAAGCTGCTTCTATTGGATAAAACTCTACGATCTCTTCTTGTTGGAATTTGAATTTAAGTTCGAATTGTAATACCTCGTCCGCCACTATAGGGCGAATATAAATATTCATTAACTGAGTATTTCCAATGGTTTTGGCAAAGGTTAATTTGGCAAACGTTCCATCGGCCAAACTCTCTTTAACTTTGGCATAGAAGACAACAAATGTTTCTGTAAACAGCATGTTAATGACTTAAATTAGCAAAGAAATCATTTCCTTTGTCATCAGTAATAATGAAAGCTGGGAAGTCTTTTATGGTAATTTTGCGTACCGCTTCCATACCCAATTCTTCGAAGTCCACAACCTCAACCGAAAGTATATTCTCTTTGGCCAATATCGCGGCAGGACCTCCAATAGATCCTAAATAGAATCCGCCGTATTTATGACAGGCATTCATTACCTCTTTACTACGGTTTCCTTTGGCCAACATGATCATACTACCTCCTGCAGCTTGGAACTCGTCTACATAAACATCCATACGGCCCGCAGTTGTTGGTCCGAAACTACCCGAAGGCATTCCTTCTGGTGTTTTAGCAGGTCCCGCATAATACACAGGGTGGTTTTTAAAATAGTCGGGCATTGGTTTTCCTGCGTCCAATAATTCTTTAATCTTAGCGTGGGCGATATCTCTTGCTACAATTAAGGTCCCATTTAATTTTAAACGGGTTTTGATAGGATACTTAGACAATTCAGCCAACACTTCTTTCATTGGTCGGTCTAAATTAATTTCTATCGGCGCTTCTAAATGAGGAGCGGATGCAGGTAAAAACTGTTTTGGATTGGTTTCCAATTGCTCTACAAAAATACCGTCCTTGGTTATTTTTCCTTTAATGTTTCTATCAGCAGAGCAGGATACTCCCATCCCTACTGGACAAGAAGCGGCATGACGTGGTAAGCGAATTACCCGTACATCATGCGTTAAATATTTCCCGCCAAATTGGGCTCCAATATGGCTTTCTTGACAAATCAATTGCACTCTTTTTTCCCATTCTAAATCACGGAAGGCTTGACCGGCCATGTTTCCAGTAGTAGGTAAATTGTCGAAATATCCTGCTGAGGCTTTCTTAACGGCGGCCAAATTAGCTTCGGCAGAAGTACCCCCAATAACAATCGCTAAGTGATAAGGCGGACAAGCTGAAGTGCCTAAATCCATAATGCGTTCGCGGACGAATTCATCCAACGATTTTTCATTTAGTAATGATTTAGTTTTTTGGTACAAAAAGGTCTTGTTGGCTGAACCTCCTCCTTTGGCAAGGAATAAAAATTCATATGACGCTCCTTTTTTAGCATAAATATCAATCTGTGCTGGAAGATTCGAACCGGAGTTCTTTTCTTCAAACATCGAGATGGGAACGATTTGCGAGTAGCGCAGGTTTCGCTTTTGATAGGTGTTGAATATCCCTTTAGAAAGCCACTCTCCATCATCGGCACCTGTATATACATTCTCTCCCTTTTTGGCCATTACAATAGCCGTTCCGGTATCCTGACAAGAAGGTAACTCTCCTTCTACAGCTACTACAGCATTTTGCAATAAATTGTAGGCTACAAACCGATCGTTATCGGTTGCCTCGGGATCATCAAGGATGTTTCTAAGTTTTTGTAAGTGAGTAGCGCGCAACATGAAGGATACATCACTCATGGCTGTTTCGGCTAATAATTCTAATCCTTTAGGGTCTACCGTTAGTATTTCTCGGTCTCCCAATTGTTGTACAGAAACATAATCAGAAGTGATTTTTTTATAGGTGGTATCGTCTTTGAGAATCGGATACGGATCTTGGTATATAAAGTCCATTTTGAATAAATATTTGAAGCGTAAAGTTAAGGAAAACTAGAGAAATTATAGCACCTTATTTAAAGGAATAAGATAGTAGAATAACCAAAAGTAGCATTATAAATCCCAAAAATGAATTATCGCTTTTTGCCACTTCATCAATTGATTTTGTGCCAAAATAAAACATCCATTTGGCTATGTTACCAACAAAATGAAACAGCAGATTGCCAAACAACCTCATCTTAAAAAAACCAACTGGCCACAAAAATAGCTGCTAGCACACAGATAAAATCAACTAAAAGCATCGTGCCTAGAGTATAACGTGTGTTTTTCACATTGATGGAACCAAAGTAAACTGCTATTACATAAAAGGTAGTTTCAGCACTGCATTGGAAAATACAACTTAGTCGACCTGTAAAGGAATCAGGACCAAAGGTACGCATGGAGTCAATCATAAACCCACGAGAGCCTCCCGAACTAAAAGGGCGCAACATGGCAACTGGCAAGGAATCAGTTATTGGTTTGCTTACCCCTAAATTGGAAAAGACAAAGGATAGTCCGTTACTAATAATTTCAAATAAACCACTATTTCTAAAGAAAGAAATGGCTACTAACATCCCTAATACATATGGGAATATTTTCACCCCGGTTTGTAAACCATTATTGGCTCCACTAACAAATGAGTCAAATATAGTAGTGCTTTGCGTTGTAAACTTTTTCTCGTGTAGGAAGGAAAAGACCAAAGTAAACCCAATGATGGCGACCAACATTAAACCAGAAAGATTCCCTGTAAAATAATTTTTACCTATTAAATCTAGTCGGTTAATATAAAATAAGAGCCCGGTTATTGCTGCAATAATACTCATTAGTGCAACCACTAATGATGCACTTTTAAAATTAATTTTTTGACGAATTCCTACGATTAAAAATGCTGCTATTGTACCTATAAAAGAAGTAATTATACAGGGTAACATTACATCGGCTGGATTGCTGGCATTCTCAGCGGCTCTATAGCCAATAATTGAAGTTGGAATTAACGTCAGTCCTGCTGCATGCAAACACATAAACATAATTTGTGCGTCACTGGCCTTGTCTTTTTCAGGATTTAATTCTTGTAAACTCTGCATCGCTTTCAATCCAAAGGGAGTTGCCGCCGAATCCAATCCAAGGAAATTAGCAGCAAAATTCAATGTCATATAGGAGATTGATTCATGATTTTTAGGAATGGAAGGAAACACCTTTGCAAATACAGGACTTAATTTTCTAGCTAATTTTTCGGAAGCCCCCGAAATGATTAACAGCTCCATTAAACCACAGAAAAAGGCCAAGTACGCTATTAGTGGCAAAATCAAATCCAACAAAGTGTTTTTACAAGTAGGTAATAATCCATCTGATTTTTGCAATCCACTATAAATCTTTACGGTTTTACTTTTAAATACATAAGTTGTATCAGCATTTAAAGTATCTCTATTAATTACCATAGTTTGCTCTGGTGCTTTAGCAATACTATCCATCACAAATTTTGGTACTTGATTCAAGTATTTTTCTGAGATTAAAATTGGGTCATCCTTCTTACCGTTCAATATAAAATCTATAGAATAGCTATTTGCTGTAAACAAACTAAACACTACAAATACAATCGAGCAAATAAAAATAGTGAGCCAAAATCTACTTAATACCATAATTGTTTTTTTGGTAAATGTAGCATTTCTCCATTTTGAAATGAAATCTTTTTAGTAATTCACAAGTGAACATTTAACATAATTTGAATAGGGTCTTTTCTTTTATTATTGTTTTTATAGTATTTGTAATCAAATAATAAACCTTAAGTTCAATAATTGTTAAAATATAATCAATGTGCAACAATGATTTATATATTTGCCTTCATCAAAAATAAAACCAACCAAATTATTACTCTATAAATGAAAAAAAAGTATTTACTAATTGTAGTCCTTTTTGTTTTACCGCTTTCTTTAATAGCCCAAAACAAAGCTGAAGCTGAAAAAATTATTTCTACATACAATTTAAAATTAATAAAAGAAAAACACGATCTCTTTAAGAAAAAAGAAGATCTAGACAAACAAAAGGCTATTACATATGCTCTGCAACATAATTTGCCTATTAGAAAAGTGAATCCAGACGGTTCTGTAATGGAATTAATGAAATTGTCTTCAACTGGTTTTCCCCTCTATTATACTACTTTTAATGCTAATGCTTCAAGATCTACGCGTGCCAATCACTTGAACAACGGCGGTTCTCTAGGCTTGGACCTAAATGGTCAAGGAATGGTTGCCAGAGTTTGGGATGGTGGAACTGTGAGAAAAACGCATAATTTATTCACTAATAGAGTTACCATTGTTGATGATCCTACTAGCACTACCTACCTTTTACATTCCACCCATGTTACTGGGACAATTATGGCTTCAAATGCTCAGGCGTCTACAAAAGGTATGGCCTATCAAGCCACTGCAAGAACTTTTGAATGGACCAATGATCTTTCAGAAGTAATGGATGAAGTACAACAAGGTATGTTAATTTCAAATCATTCTTATGGGGTCCCCCTAACAAGTAATGGAACTCCTTTACCGGCTTGGTATATTGGCGCTTATTCTTCTGAATCCAGAGATTGGGACAATGCGGCTTATCTTTCTCCATATTACTTAATGGTAGCGGCAGCTGGTAATGATGGAAACAATCCTGATAATGCAAATCCAAATACTTTTAATTTAGATAAATTAACGGGCAATAAAACCGCTAAAAACAATCTTATCGTAGCCAATGCACAAGATGCGGTTGTTGCTACAAATGGAACTTTAACAAGTGTTGCCATTAATTCATCAAGCAGTCAAGGACCTACCGATGATTTTAGAATTAAACCAGATATTACTGGTAATGGTACCGAATTAACCTCAACAGCAAGTTCAAGTAATAATGCTACAACATCACTTTCTGGTACTTCTATGGCCTCTCCAAATGTTGCTGGTACCTTATTATTGCTGCAACAACATTATAAAAATTTAACAAACAGCTTCATGAGATCCGCTACTTTGAAAGGATTAGCTTGTCATACTGCAGATGATGCAGGCGTTGTAGGACCTGATCCTATTTTTGGCTGGGGATTGTTAAATGCAAAAAAAGCAGCTGAGACATTGACAGGAAACGGACTTACATCATGGGTTTCAGAAGAAAATTTAGACAATCATCAAAGTTATTCAATGAATGTAAAATCAAACGGTAGCACTCCTTTAATGGCCTCGATAACTTGGACTGATTTACCAGGAGCTGCTAACTTGGGTGACTTGCCTGAAAACGATTCCACACCAGCTCTCGTTAATGATTTAGATATCAGAATTACACGTAATGATACAACTTATTTTCCCTGGAAATTAGATACAAGTGACACTAGTAATCCTGCCATTAGAACAGAAGACAACAGTGTAGATAATGTTGAATTAGTCAAAATTGATACTCCTGCTGCAGGAGATTATACAATTACAGTAACTCATAAAGGTAGTTTACAAACTGAAAGTCAAAAATATTCATTAATTGTTACCGGAATAACCTCCTCTTTTTCTTTAAACTCTACTACTTCTGATTTAGTCGTTTGTTCTGATCAAAATGCAAGTTTTAGTTTTGACTACAAACAAGTCGGTACTGGAACAACAACTTTTAGCGCTGTTGGTTTGCCTACAGGGGCTATTGCCAATTTTAACAATACTTCTTTGAGCGCAAACGGAACGATAATCATGACCGTTTCAAATTTAACTAATATAGCGCCTGGTGAATATTTTATCGGTATTAAAGGAACAAGCGCTACAGAAACCGAAACTCGTTTCAAAACATTAAGAGTATATAATTCAACTTTTGAAAATGTAGTGTTAAATTCCCCTACTAATGGTCAAATTGGACTTTCAACATCTGTAAATCTTAAATGGAACAGCCAAGCCAATGCAGAAACATATGCGGTTCAACTATCTACTTCGCCATCATTTGATTCCTTTTTTATTAACGATGTATCCTCAACAAATGAATATGTAGCAGCCAATCTAAATCAAGAAACGAGGTATTATTGGAGAGTAATCCCAAGTAACCGCTGCGGCAGCGCTCTTTCTGGTAATGCAGTCGTTAATTCTTTTGATACGGGAATAATAGTTTGCGGCGGAACCTCGTTTACTGCAACTGATTTTTCTAATGCGAGTATTGCATCCGTTTCTAATTCATCTGCAAGTGTTCCGGTTACGGTGAGTGGTGGATACACTATAGGTGATTTAAATGTTTTCCTAAACATCTCTCATACGTATGTGCAAGATATGACGATTTCCTTAGTAGGTCCAGCATCTATTGGAAGTCCGGTAGTGACCCTATTAAAAGAACCATGTGGAGATAACGACAATATCGATTGTACAATGGATGATTCTGGTAGTGCTCCGGCTTGTACCGGCATTCCAGCTATTTCAGGCTCAATCATTCCTTTTGACACATTAAGTTCGTTAAACACTTTACCAGCAGATGGTGTTTGGACCCTACAGGTAAATGATCCTTATAATGGTGATGGTGGATCGATAAACACTTTCCGATTAGACATTTGTTATGTTATTCCAGCAGCTTTATCAACACCCAATAACGTACTAACCAATGTGGTCGTATATCCAAATCCTACTACAGGAACCATTAACATTACTTTGCCAGATACGGTTGAAAAAACAGTACTAACGTTAAATGATATTCAAGGACGCGCGATTCTTACTAAAGAAACGAACGCCACTAATGAAACCATGAATATTGAAAACCTTCAAGAAGGGGTTTACCTACTTACCATAGAAAATGGTAAAGAGAAAACAATAAAGAAGATTATTTTAAATAAGTAATATTGTCTTAAGCATAATAAAAAAAGGCTTCCAAAAATGGAAGCCTTTTTTTATACATGAATTATTTCGTCCTCTATTAATAATTGTTCTCTTCTAAGCCTTAGAAAGATTTGAGCCACGGCAATAACATCCTTTTCACAATAGACCACGATGCGATCTATATCTTTTTCGACATAAAAAACATGGGCTACTTGACTTCCGTCAATATCTCCTTTAGGAGAAGGAATTCCTAAGATTTTGGTTAAAAGTTTAAGAGAAGTAAAATGTTTATAATCGCCAAACTTCCATAACTCTAAAGTATCTAAATGAGCGATTTCCCATGGCTTTTTGCCGAATAAATTGAGTTTTTGAGGAATTGCAATTTGATTCATAATCATTCTCCTAGCGATGAATGGTATATCAAATTCCTTAGCGTTATGTCCACACAAGACATGTTGTACTTGATTGAAATGAGTATCCAATAAATTTGAAAAATCCTTTAAAATCTTTTTTTCTTCACCAAAAAAAGAAGTTACTCTAAAGTTCCTAATGTCATTTCTATTGGCAAAATAGCCTACAGAAATGCAAACAATTTTTCCAAACTCTGCCCATATACCTGCACGATCATAAAAATCCTCGGGAGTGAACTCCTCCCGTCTTTGATATTGCGTTTTTTGTTCCCATAACAGTTTCATTTCAGGGTCAAGAACGCTAAAGTTTTCTTCTTCAGGTACTGTTTCTATGTCTAGAAAAAGGATGTTATTGAGGTTTATCTTTTCAATCATGTTACTTTATCTCTTGTTTACAGAGAAGTTTGTCCCTAATTACTCATGCTGGCGCATTTTTATCATGCTAGGTAATAATCAAACAACTTATAATAATCTCGTATAAAAGTAAGTAATATAGTTCAAATACAAAAATAGTTGATTAAAAAAGTGATTGTTGTGTTGAGGGACATTCGTGATCTAACAGCCATTTTTTGCGCCATAGTCCACCTGCATAACCCGTTAAAGAACCATAAGTGCCAATAACCCTATGACAAGAAATTACTATCCATAAAGGGTTTTTACCATTGGCAGCAGCTACCGCTCTAATTGCCTTGACATCTCCTAGCTTTTTGGACAAATCTAGGTAAGATAATGTTTTCCCGTATGGTATTTTCTTCAACGCTTCCCATACACGCAGTTGGAAATCAGTTCCTTGAGGACTTATATTAAAATCAAAATCGTTTCGTTGCCCCTCAAAATATTCCTGCAGTTGGGTAATACAATCTCTGAGTTCTTTTGGAATCTTTTCGGTAACCTCTACTTCAACATCTAAAATCGAAATTGCAGAAATCCCTTGTTCATCTCCTTTAATTACAGCAATTCCTAGAGGAGTTTGTATGTTAACCGTTTTCATTAATAATCGAAGGTGGCATTTTTGAGATAAATTTGATTGATGATCCCTTCATTTATATTACTAAGAAATTCTCGCCCATAACGGTCGTGTTTATAAAGATTATAAAACATCCTTTTATAACTTTCATTTCGGTATGCATCTGTAGCCCAATTAAAATTTTTAATACTATTCATAACATTAAAATCTTCATTCCAAGTGCGTGAAATTCCGATCTTGCTCAGCGTTTTAAGGCTTGTGATTTTTGTTGAGTTCATTTTCTCTGAAGTGAATTGTATACTTTCAAACTTATTTTTAAAAGTACTAAATTCAATTTTTGTCTGTGCATTAGCACTATAAAAACAGGCTGTAAAAACAACAATAATAATATATTTTAATTTCATTTTGACAAAATTATTCGTTTAAAGTAACCAAAAAATCGCACGAGTTCACCCATTTATTTAGAGAAACTATAGATGTAGTGTTCTAATGCTTTTAACTCTTCTTCTGAAAATGTTTTGGTTAGCACCAAATTAGCCTTCATTACTTCAAATTGTGTTGGATCCATTACGGGATCTTGATTCCCTTGTAAAAAACGCACTACACTTAATTTTTTTTCTTTGTAAGTTCTCCCAATATCTTGTAAGCTAGGACCAACAACTTTAGCATCTGGTTTATGGCAAGCAATGCAAGTTCCTTTCCCTTCAAAAATTTCTTTTCCTAAATCGGATTTGCTGTCAGTTGGTTTACCGAAATTTTCTTGGTTCTCTTTTTTACAAGAAACCAACAACAAAGCACCAATAGTAATTGATAAATAGAAATATATTGCTGTTCTTTTCATAGCGTACAAAAAATTAAATTACATAAGTTTTCTTTTAATCGAAACAATTAAAAGAATAACAAGATAGTAAATTACTATCTATCGGATTATTTGTTTAATAAAATTGCTGCTTCTTTTGCAAAATATGTTGATATCAAACTGGCCCCTGCGCGCTTTATACACATTAATTGCTCCATCATTATTTTATCATGGTCTAGCCATCCTCTTTCGGAAGCAGCTTTAATCATGGCATATTCTCCTGATACATGGAATACCGTAACGGGAACATTTACTGCATTCTTAACTTCTCGAACGATATCCAAATATGCTATACCTGGCTTAACCATAACCATATCAGCTCCTTCTTCAACATCCATTAAAGATTCTCTAATGGCTTCTATACGGTTTGCATAATCCATTTGGTAGGTTTTTTTATCTTTAGGAACAACCACATCCGCTTCTCTTGGAGCGCTATCCAACGCATCACGAAAAGGCCCATAGAATGCCGATGCATATTTAGCAGAATAACTCATGATGCCAACATTCGAATACCCTGCTACATCTAATCCCTGTCGTAATCGCAAGACGCGTCCGTCCATCATGTCACTTGGTGCTACAAAGTCAGCTCCCGCTTGGGCATGAGAAACTGCCATCTTAACTAAGGCATCGTTAGTAGCATCATTAGCAATATTCCCATTTTCGATAATACCGTCATGACCATAAATTGAATACGGGTCTAAAGCCACATCGGGCATCACAATCATATCAGGACAAGCCCCTTTTATCGCTTTAATAGCTCTTTGCATTAATCCATTAGGATTCCAAGCTTCTTTTCCTGTGTTGTCTTTAAGGGATTCATCAACCTTAACATAAATGTTCACGGCTCGAATACCTAACGCAAATAATTCCTGTACTTCTTCTACGGTTAAATCAATAGAACGACGAAAGATTCCCGGCATAGATGGTATTTCAAATTTATAATTTTCTCCCTCTGCAATAAACATGGGAAACATAAAGTCGGCCGGACTCAAGCTGGTTTCACGAACTAATGAGCGAATACTTTCATTCACACGTAATCTTCTACCTCTTTGTAATGGAAACATAATTTGTATTTTTAAATTAAACCCAATCCGTAGGGTTTTCTAATATTTGGATTAATTTTTCTTCTTCACTTCCTGATACTGGATGATGGTCATAGTGCCATTGAACATGAGGAGGAAGCGACATTAATATGCTTTCAATACGACCATTTGTTTTTAGTCCGAATAAAGTCCCTTTATCGTGAACCAAATTGAATTCAACATATCGACCACGACGTATTTCTTGCCAAGTACGTTGTTCTGGAGTATAAGGTAATCCCTTTCTTTTTTCTACAATAGGAACATAGGCATCACAAAAACTATTGCCTACCTCAGAGACAAAGTTGAACCAATCTCCCATCGAGACCTCTTCGGTAACTTTACAGTAATCAAAGAATAAGCCTCCTACTCCTCTTGCTTCATGTCGATGAGCGTTCCAAAAATAGGCATCACATTGCTTTTTAAATTTTGGATAAAACTTAAGGTTATGTTTATCACAAGCCGTTTTACAGGTTTTGTGAAAATGCTTAGCATCTTCCACAAACAAATAATAAGGCGTTAAATCCTGTCCGCCTCCAAACCATGAATTGATTACCTTTCCCTCGTCATCATACATCTCGAAATAACGCCAGTTCGCATGCACTGTGGGAACCATAGGGCTTTTAGGATGAATTACTAAGCTTAGGCCACAAGCAAAAAAATCTGCTTCCCCTACACCAAACATTTTCTGCATAGTTTCAGGTAATTTACCGTGAACCGCTGAAATATTGACCCCTCCTTTTTCAAAAACAGCTCCATTTTCAATAACCCGAGTTCTTCCTCCACCGCCTTCTGAACGCTCCCAAAGGTCTTCACGAAATTTCGCCCTACCATCAACTGATTCTAATATAGAAGTGATTTGGTCTTGTAATTTTAAAATGTATTGATAAAATTTGTCTTTCATTATAACATACTATATCTGTACTCCTTCATTAATGGCTATTGTTTGTATTCTTTAACAGCATCAACAAATGCCTTAGCATGGTCTACTGGTATGTTGGGTAAAATTCCATGACCAAGATTCACAATATAATTGTCCTTCCCAAACTCATTTATCATTTCGTGAACCATTTTTTTGATCGTAGGAATTGGAGAAAGTAATCTACTAGGATCAAAATTACCTTGTAATGTAATGTTTCCCCCCGATAAATAACGGGCATTCCTTGCCGAACAAGTCCAATCCACGCCTAAAGCAGCTGCTTTAGATTTAGACATATCATTTAATGCAAACCAACATCCTTTTCCGAAAACTATTACTTTGGTCTCCTCGGCTAAGGCTTCAACAATTTGATTGATGTATTGCCATGAAAATTCTTTATAATCTTCTGGAGACAACATACCTCCCCATGAATCGAAAATCTGAATAGCATTACATCCAGCTTTTACTTTTTCTTTCAAATATAAAATGGTAGTATCTGTTATTTTCTGCAATAAAGTGTGAGCAGCAATAGGATTTGAAAAACAAAATCCTTTCGCGGTATCGAAGCTTTTGGACCCTTTTCCTTCCACGGCATAACAAAAAATAGTCCACGGCGAACCTGCGAATCCAATCAATGGCACCTCATCATTTAACATTTCTTTGGTCAACTTAACCGCATCCATAACGTACCCCAAAGTTTCTTGAATGTTAGGAACAAAAACTTGATTAACTTGTTCCGTCGTTCGAATAGGATTAGGGATAATTGGTCCTAAATTATCTTTCAATTCTACATGGATTCCCATCGCTCTTGGAACCACCAAAATATCAGAAAACAAAATAGCCGCATCTGGTTTTACAATTCGAATAGGTTGTACGGTGATTTCAGCCGCTAATTCTGGTGTTTCGCAACGTGTGAAAAAATCATATTTATCACGTAAAGCTCTAAATTCAGGCAAATATCTACCTGCTTGTCTCATCATCCAAACCGGCGGACGTTCAACCGTTTCATTGTTTAGCGCTCTTAAAAAAAGGTCGTTCTTAATCATTGTTAATTTTTATAATATTCTATACATTTCATAATTGTGCTTTCCACTGTAGGTTGATTGGCAATGATAATATTTGGAGTGGCATATTTTAAAGCTTCAGCAGTTGTATTGCCAATGCAAAAGCAAATTTCATCTTCAATACAGTTCACTTCCATAAAGCTTTCTGCTCCAGATGGACTGAAAAACAATATTCCATTCGGAGTATAGTCAAGTTTATGAGGAGTCAAAATAGTTTCATAAACCTCGACTTCATCAAAATTTATTTCTGCTAACAAAAGAGCTTCAGGCAAAATATCTTTTCTCAAATTTCCACAGAAAAAAGTAAACGAACTTTTAAAATATTGATTGCAAATCACTGACGCTAATTCAGCAGCATAATCTAAATTCTTTTCTATTTCAAAACCATTATCATATAATAAACCTTTTGTTTTCTCTCCTACACAAAAACATTTTTTGGTTTTGATATGCGCAATGTCCTTGTTGGCTAGTACACTTTCAACTGCATTTTTACTTGTGAAAATTGTGAATTCATTTAATTTATCTATTGTGAATTTTTTGTTTTGAACGGCAATAAAATCTTCTTCATCAATTGAAAAATTCGCACTCATCACTTGTTGCTTTAGTTGCATAGAAAGCTTTTTAGTTGACACAATGCGAATTGGGTTTTCCATAATTTAGGCTTTAGGCTTAAGTTGTTTCCTAAGTTCAGTCATTATTTGACTCCCCCCTTTTTTAAGAATTTCTTGAGCTGCATAGAATCCTAATTTTTTCCATTCCTCTATGGGAACAATTTTATCAACTTCTAATTTTTGCTTACCATCTAATGATAACAAAACACCTTTAAAATCAATAATATCTTGTTCCTCGTTATACTTTGCAATGGCTCCTATAGGTGCGGTACAACCCCCTTCCAATGTTCTTAAAAATTGTCTTTCAATATAAGTGCAAATTTCTGTTTCAATATCGTTCAATTGCGTAACGGCTTCTAGAGTATATCCGTCATTAGCCATAGCAACCACTACCATAGCGCCTTGAGCAGGGGCTGGTATCATCCAATCTAAATTAAGGTAAGATTCGGGTTTTAAATTAATTCGTTCTAAACCTGCTGCTGCAAAAACCGCCCCATTCCAATCATTATCGTGTAACTTTTGCATTCGAGTATTTACATTTCCTCTTAAGTCAACAACTGTATGATTTGGATATTTAAACAACCATTGAGCTTGACGACGAAGACTTCCTGTTGCGATTGTCCCTTCCTGTTCTAAAAACGCTGTGTTATTTTTGTGAACTAAAATATCCAAAACATTGGCTCTTTTCAAAACGGCTGCTTGTATAATTCCCATTGGCAAGGCAGTTGGCACATCCTTCATAGAATGAACAGCAATATCAACCTGACCATTAATCATGGCAATGTCTAATGTTTTGGTGAAAATGCCGGTAATTCCCAATTCATATAGGGGTTTGTCTAGAATAATATCTCCTTGAGATTTTACAGCTATAATTTCAGTTTTATAGCCTAGTTCGATAAGCTTATTTTGGACGGTATGTGCTTGCCATAATGCCAATTCACTGTCACGCGTTCCTATGCGTATTGTTTTTTCCATGATAAGTTTTCTCGCAGATCAGCGAGGGAATGCAATTTAAATAAAGATTTTTTCTTGTTCTAATTGAAAAACTTTTTCAATCCATTCAATTCCTTCTTCCATAGAATCACCATCTTTTAAGTGATTTACAAAATGATTAGTAATCTTTTGGATGATTCGGTTGCTTATTAGCTCCGCTTGTTCTTCATCAAAATTGGCTAATTTTTTACGTTGCACGTTAATTTCACCCTCTTTAATTGAATTTAATTTTTCCTTTAAGGCCTGAATGGTAGGAGCAAATTTTCGATTTTTGGCCCATGCCATAAACTCTTCTTGGATTTCCTCAATTATAGCCTCAGCAGCAGGAATGTGCTGTTTGCGATTTTCAATTGTCTCGTCTGTAATTTGCGACAACTGATCTAAATGCACTAAAGTAACGCCTTTTATTTCCTTCACATTTTCATGTACATTCTTCGGAATTGACAAATCTAAAATCAACAATGGCTTTTTTAAGTTTAATATCGTTTTGTCAATAGTGGGATTTTGAGCCCCAGTGGCCACTACTACAACATCTGCTTTTTGCAATTCAAGTTGCAAATCCGCATAATCTTTGACGATTAAATTTAGTTTGTTGGCAAGCTTTTCTGCTTTATCTTTAGTTCTATTGATAAGGGTAATTTGCTCGTGTTTAGAATGTTTAACCAAGTTTTCACAAGTATTTCTGCCTATTTTTCCTGTGCCAAAAAGAAGAATGTTTTTGGCAGCTATATCTTCTACATTTTTGAATATATATTGCACTGACGCAAAAGAAACCGAAGTAGCTCCTGAGGAAATTTCAGTATCGGTTTTTATTTTCTTACTTGCTTGTATTACTGAATTAACTAATCTTTCCATAAAAGCATTCACCAAACCGTTTGATTTGCTTTCTGCAAAGGCTAATTTAATCTGACTTATGATTTCAAAATCACCTAAAATCTGACTGTCAAGCCCTGTTCCTACTCGGAACATATGATTCACTGCGTCTTGATTCTTATAGATGTATGCAACTTCTTGAAACTCTTTTACCGAGCCCTGGCTGTTCTCACAAAGCAATTTGATTAATTGATAAGGATGTTTTGCAAACCCATATATTTCGGTTCTATTACACGTTGAAGTAACGATTAGTGCTTCAATACCTTCCGCCTCGGCCTGAACCAAAACAGTAGCTTTTGCTAAAGCGTCTAAACTAAACTTTCCTCTGATTTCTGCATCTGCTTTTTTGTAACTTAATCCAACAGCATAAAAAGAACTGGCTTTTGATATATTGAAATTTTCCATATTGCTTTCCCTAAAAAGTTAATCAAATTTAACATTATATGTTCGATAAAAACAACGCTAGAAGGACTAAATGTGTCGCTCTGAGATTTTTTACTAAATAAGTGAATTTTTAGCGATGTTTGCGTCTGTTACCTCTAATTTATTGGCATTGCTTTACTTTTCTATATAGACTTGTTCTAAATAACATAACTGCATTTCTATCCGATAGAATAAAAAAAAACATCGCTATCGGTTCTTAAAGCATAAAACATTTTCAAACTATTTTTCCCTAAATATTTGAGTAGCTTTTGTGCGCTAAAAAAGACACAAAAAAGAGCATGATCAATTCTTCCAAATCTCACATGCTCTACAATAAAAAGACCAATTTTTAATTATTTTTTTAGCGTTCTCAAATAATTAACTACCAACCAACGATCTTCATCATTAGCAATTTTTTTCTTGAAAGATGGCATGTCCTCTCTTCCTTCTGTGATTTTATAAAACAACTCTCCATCTGTTTGTTTTTGAAAAGCGGCTGAAGTAAAATCACCCATATCTCCTTTTAATTCTGGAGCTTTCGATCCATCACCTTGCCCTTTTTTCCCGTGACAGGAAGTGCAGTTTTTAGAAAATAACGCTTTTCCTTCGGCTGCATTTTCTTTATCTGATGCATCCGTTGGATTTTTCATGCTTTTATATTTGGCAGGAACGTCCCATTTTGCTTGCACGACCATTGTAAAAGAAAACAAAGCAAAAGCTGAGATTCCCACAATTGATAAAACTTTTAAATTTTTCATACGTAATTAATTTTTGGATTTATAAATTTTAAAAAGATTGAATACTAAAAACAGAAGGATAGACCATATACTAATCAAAATAGTATTAGGAATTATCCACAGAAATAAAGGTGTTTTTGTGGGAGGAGACCACATGGTTCTTTGATTAAATGTTGACTTATCAACAATAGGAATGCCAAAATTAGTGTTTTGATTGTTTATTATAGTTCCGTAAACATCACTTTCACTTAAAACTACTTGAAAGTTTAATTTGCCTTCGACACCTGTTAAACCTGAGTCAATGGGTACTGAAATACTACCATCTTCATCGGTCTCATAACTGTCTTCTTCCCCAAGAGGCATATTGCCAAAGAGTCTTTTTAACCCCACCTCTAAACTCTCGCCAGCGATAGGACTATTATTGGCATCCGTTAATCTAGCTTTAATAGTATTTACACCATCTTCTTTTTCAATAGAAGCTTCAATATTTGCATCTTTAACTATTGCAGTTTCTTCTTTGTCTTCAAAAAACTTATTGTTTTCGACTTTAACCGAATATACTCCAGAAGACCCTATAAAGTTACTTGGAATTGAAAAAAGGGCTTTACCAATACTATTTGTCAATATTTTTCCAATTTTAACAGACTTGGTATCGTCTATAGTATCTGCTTTATAAATATTGAAATAAATATATTTACACGGCTCAAAACCTTTATCTCCTTTAAATTGTGCTGCTATTTTTAATTGAGATTGCTCTTTCATTACTTTTACGTACTGCACTGCCAAATTCATGTTTTTCTTATCTTGAGCAAATGAATTGCTGATGAAACAGCAAAACACAGCGATAGTCATCAAAAAACTTATTTTACGACCAATTGTTGTGAAATTTATCATAGCTCTTCATTTTTATGGTGTTTTAACAATCCTTTTTCTTCGGCAGTTTCATGTATTGGAATAATTGGCAAGTACCTAAACAACAAAGTCATGATTAATAACGCTGAGGCTAATGTTCCAAAGGTAATCGTCCATTCTAAAGCAGAAGGGAAATAACTATGCCATGATTTTGGCACTCCTTGAAAAGGTAAAAAAGGATGTAACAAGGTGGGAGTAACTATAAGATATCTTTTCCACCAAGCTCCTAAAACCACCAATATTCCAACTATAAATAATGGCAAAGGCTTTCTTCCTTTTTTAAACAATAATATTAATATCGGCACTATCAATCCTCCAACAATTACGGTCCAAAATAATGGTGCATAATCCCCTGCAAATAATTCATACAAATGATCAGATTCTTCCTCTGTAGTTTTGTAAGCAGGAACTAAGTATTCATTTATATTAAAATACAAGTAAACCAAACAAAGTAACACTAATAATTTACCCATTTTATCGAAATGAAAATCAGTAATATAGTGTTCTAAATTATAGATGCTTCTCAATACATACATTATTACGACTACAGAACCTGCGCCCGCAACAAAAGCCCCTGCTATAAAATAAGGTCCAAAATTAGAACTATCCCATCCAGGTCGATAAGTTGTTGCAAATAACCACGCTGTAACCGTATGTATACCAAAAGCTACTGGGATAATCAAAATAGAAAGTATACTTATTGATTTATTGTAAAGACCTTCTTGGTATTTACTACCCGTCCAATTCAAAGATAGCGCTGCATAGATTTTACTCAGCTTTGGCTTATCTTCAAAATGCTTTTTCAAAATCGCAAAATCGGGCAACAATGGAAAAAACAATAACATCAAACTAATAAAAAGGTATGTTGAGATAACCAATACATCCCAAATAATAGGTGATTGTAACCTTCCGTGCAAAAAGATATTATAAATTCTTTCAGGTCGCCCCATGTCAATAATAATGGTTAAACCAGCCATAATAATTGCCGCTACAGCTATTACTTCAGAAATTCTAGTTAATGGCGTACTCCACTTAGCCCCTGATAATCTCAAAATGGCCGTTACTAGAGACCCAACTAAACTGATCGCAACAAAGAACACAAAGTTAGAAATGTAAACACCCCAAAGAACATAGTCATTTAAATGTGTAATAGACAACCCTTTTCTGATTTGTTGATAATAGGCAATTAATGCTGCAAAAATCACAAAGAGTAAAAACCCAACCCATATTTTACCTTTTTTTCCAAATTCCCTTGGAGCAAGGTCATGTACTAATTTTTCGTAACTTTTCATGATTTAGTCTCTTTATGAACAGATTCAAATTCGTTAAAGTTTTTCATGCCTTCTTCAAAATCACCAATATTTTCTACCGGCGGCAAGTAATAAACACTTGGCTCAGTTCCTAATCCTTCCATCAAACGGTGTCCTGCTCTATCTTTTAAAAGTTTGCTCAATTTAAATGATTGACCACTTCCATTAGTTACGGTATCTTCGTTCGCATCGCCAAAAGCAAAAGTGTCATTCGGACAAGCTTTTACGCAGAAGGGTAATTCTCCTTTTACAATTTGGTGAGGGCAAAAATCACATTTGTCTACCGTTCCTTTGACACTTGGTGTTCCACAGTAATCAGGGGTGTATTCTTTATCTTGAATTTCTTTTGGTTGATCAGGTTCGTCCCAATTAAACACCCTAACTGAATAAGGACAAGCTGCCATACAAAAGCGACATCCTATACAACGCTCATTGTCAATAAGAACAATACCGTCTTGTCTTTTAAAAGTCGCATCCACTGGACAGACTTTCACACAGGGAGGTTTGTCACAATGCTGACATTGCGTTGGCATAAAATAAGGAGACGTTTTTTCAGACTCTTGCATTTTATACACTTTTAACCAAGCATTATCTCCTGTTATATAGTGTCCTTTGTTACAAGCGTTCTGACATTTTAGTGCATTTTTACATTTCGCTAAATCGACAACCATAACAAATTTCTTCCCTGGAAAACCTACTCGTGGATTATATCCCTCTGGTTTTAATGAAACTTCTTTTACTTCCGATGCAGGAACATGAAGGATAGTTCCATCGGTAGACATTAACTCTTCAACTCCTGTTGCCGTTTTGTTAACGTCTAATGCTTTTGAAGCTAAAACCGTTCCAGCAGTGGCAAGTAAACCAAATTTAATCCCAAGTTCAAAAAATTTACGCTTGGATTCTTGATGCTCTTCTTTCATCGCTAATTATCTTTTTTCAGCCACTCTAAAAGTGACTTATTAGAAATATTTTTCTTCACAACTTTAGATTTCTCTACTACCGTTTTTTTAACTCTAACCGTAGTACCATCCTTTCTTAATAAAGTATGGTATTCTTCATCTTCGTCATGAACTTCAGAGGTTGGTTTTCCAAACCCAAGCAAAGGAAGCAATAACCCGCTACCAAGAAGAGGCAAAAAGCCTCTTCTACTTAACCCGTTTTTTTGATTTTGACTTGAGTTTTCCATAATTAAATTAATTTTTTATAGATGCCACAATCTGGTAATATTAAAACCAATAAGGTATTTACCGTCAAAGAAATCATTTTTGTTGTTTAACATATTGTATTGTGGACTTATGCCTTTATAACTAGTTATGAACACCTGGAAAACGTGAGAACCTGTTGAAATTTCGTATCCCAATCCCATACCTGGTTTTCTGACATCTCCTTTGTAAGTCGTAATAGGTTGATTGTAATCAAATACTACTGCTGATGTTGGTGTTACTTTTACACGTCCTCCAAATTCAATCCCAATCAAGTCACTTTTAATCGGACTCTCTACATAATTGAAGTGCGAAACACTAGGTGCAATTTGTAACGATAAATTTCTACTGAACCTTCTAGCAATAATCAATTGGTTATAGAAAGACCAACGATCTGTTGAGTGTTCAAAAACTTCTGGTGGTCTTGCATCATAAGACACATTACCATAAAAGGTTACACTTATAGGCATTTTATTGTCTCGCGTTTGTCTCAATAGCCCAAACTTATAATTCAAGTCTTGTAGTCTATTGTCTTTTGCAGTTCCAAAACCAACACTTATTCTATCAGTAATTCCATAGTTTAAACTTAAACGTATATTGGCAGGAGCCCATAATCCAAAGAAATCATTTGATCCCGGCCCGGAATTAACTACACCAAAGCGGTGATTCATATTGAATTCCAAGGTCCCTTTAGTTAAGAGATTACTAGATTGAGATTCAATTATTGTGTTGCTTTCGAAAGCAGCGCGTTCTAATTTAGACTTGCTTTTAGTAGCTGTACTATCCGCTTGTGCAAAAATCGCAAAGGGTAAAACAAGTGCTGTTGCTAAAAATATTTTGTGAAATTTCATGGCTATTAAATTTGAAATTAATTATTAAGTGCTCCATCATTAATCCATTTCTCAACAATTTTTAACTTTGTTGAACTCAATGCTCCATTAGGAGGCATTTGAGGAGCGCCATTACCTGTCATGGCTTGATACAGAATACTTCCAGAAGCATCTCCCGGAGTTACAAAGGTTTCACCATTCAATTCAGTAGTCAATGATGTATAAGCATTAGCAGAAGTTAAATTTGGAGCTGTATTTGCAGCGCCTTTGTGACATCCAACACAGTTTCTATCAAATATTTTTTGAACGTCAGTATGCATTGTTACAGTTGCTGGAACTGGCTCTTGAGGAAGCTCATCATAATAACATGAAGTAAACAACAATCCTGTTGAAGCAACCATTATAAATTGAACTATTTTTTTCATCGTAGTAAATATTAAGTTTGTATTAAAATTTGTTGAAACCCTTATGGATTAGGCAAAGCCGCATCAAAATCAGGATACCTAGCAGTATTAGTAAATGCTTTTAATAAATTTTTCATCTCAGTTCTTGTAACAGGTGTAGCTGCCATCCAAGGAATAGTACCAAATGAACCTGAACATATTTTTAAAATCGCATCTGGTGTTCTGTATCTCATAAATGGTCCAATACCATATTTTTTAGTAGTAGTTCCTGGGATCGTACCATTAGCATTTCCTGTTGCATTTGTTTGTCCAACTCCTAATATTGGCCCTTGAGCATTAGTTGTTCCATGGCCGTCAATTCCATGACAAACAGCACATTTTGCAATGTAAAAAGCATTACCAGCTACTTCATCTCCCTGACTTCCTCCTAGATTACTAAAAGAAGCAAAAGGTGCAGGAGTTGTTTGAATGGTAGCATAAGTACCTGATGTTGTCATGGTATACAAATCTCCATTTGGATCTGCCGCTGTAGTTTCATTATATATCGCACCTTCTTTAAGGAATTTAACTAAATCCCAGATTTTATCATCTGTTAAAATTTTACTGTAATCAGGGTGTGTTTGACCACCTAGAGTAAGATCCAATCCATTTGCTGTTTTAGTTGGGTCAATTTGTCTTCCTCCAACATTTTTAATGGCATTAAATAGGGTTGTAATATCCCAAGATCTAACATCTCTTAAATGATTTGTAGCATAATCTGGCTGCGCAACGGCAACTTTAATCTTGTTTCCAATTCCATCGCGGCCTAACCCATCAGTAGGGTGACAACCTGCGCAAGAATAAAAGCTTCTGTTTTTTTGACCTGTTGACCCAGTAGCAATATCTTTAACATTAATGGTAGGATCAGCCGCGTATTTAGGATTTGGCCAACCTAATAAACCTGCTAACGTGGCATCAGCGTCTATATCCGCTTGAGTAACCGCAGGCCAACCTGCATCATCATGCTCGAAATTGGTAAACAATTTGGAACCATTTACAGCATCTGCATTTTCATAGGCAGCTTTAACATCTGCTTGAGGATCCACATAGATATCATGTTCACAGCTTTGTAACATAAAAACCGGGAATCCTATTAACAACAATAATTTGTACTTAGTTTTCATAATATTAAAATTTAATTAAAAATTATAATGTAAAGTTGCTTCTTATTGTAGAGGGGTTTAATGACTTTTATCATGTTTTATAAAAAAAAATTAACAATATTTTATGATACTAAGTCTAATACTGAATTTTTATGGCCTCTAAACCGATTCTTTGAAGCTTCATAAAAACACAGAATTAAAGTTTAAGCAGCTTTTTAATTAACTGTGTAATTGGAAATAACTAATTATCCTTATTTTTCTGCTTTTCTTTTCATTAATAGTAGCATAGCATACAAAATCTCCTAAATTTGTGCTATACTGATTTTATTTATTTAAAAAAAGCTTTACCTAAATAGCATTAATTGGTTAAATTTTAACTCCAAATACAGTAATGGGTGCTCAAGAAGAAATAAAAATTGAAACCGATTTTACTTTAATTCGCTTTCAAAATGATGAAAATGAAAATTTTCGAATAAAGAAACACATCCAAAAGGGTTTGATTCAATTTCATTTTGGAATTAAAGGAAAAGCTAAGTTTACATTCAATCAAGGGAACTATGCCTTAGATTTAAAAGAAGAAAAATCGCTATTGTTTTATAATCCACAAAAAGAATTACCTCTTGACTTAGAACTTGAACCTAATTCCTGGGTGATTTCAGTGATTGTTTCTATTCAAAAATTTCATTCCTTGTTTTCTTCAGATTCAAATCACATCCCTTTTTTAAGCCCCGAAAACAACGATAAAAAATACTATAAGGAAGAAAACATTAGCCCCTCTATGGCTATTGTATTAAGTCAAATGTTTCATTACACCCTCAATCCTTCGATCAAAAATTTATACTATAAAGGAAAAGGCTATGAATTACTAAGTTTATACTTCAACCGAAACGAAGACCCTAATGCCGAGCAATGTCCATTCTTAATCGATGAAGACAACGTAATGAAAATTAAAAAGGCCAAAGAAATAATGATCGCCAATATGGCTGAACCACCTGGACTAGAAGAGCTTTCAGAGCAAGTAGGTTTGAGTCTAAAGAAACTAAAAATGGGATTCAAACAAATTTATGGTGATACTGTGTATGGCTTTTTATTTGATTATAAAATGGATTATGCAAGGCGATTACTAGATTCAGGGTCCTACAATGTAAACGAAGTGGGATTAAAAATTGGATATAGCACAGGAAGCCATTTTATAGCAGCCTTCAAAAAGAAATTTGCAACAACTCCAAAAAAATACTTAATGTCTATCAATCAAAATACACTTTAGCATTTATCTTTACCTTGAGTGTGTCAAACAAAATGTTGTGGATACACAGCGTCTAAAAATAAGTTTCATTACTTTTATCAAAAAATTAAAATTGCCCAATGAAAGGAGTATTATTAGTTAATCTAGGTTCGCCTGAAAGCCCAACCGCAAAAGATGTAAAACCCTATTTAGACGAGTTTTTAATGGATAAATACGTAATTGATGTGCCATTTTTATTACGAGCTCTTTTAGTTCGTGGTATCATTTTACAAACTCGCCCTAAGAAATCTGCAGAAGCCTATGAAAAAGTATGGACGTCAGAAGGTTCTCCACTAGTAGTGATTTCTAAAAAAATGCATAATAAAGTAGCGAAACT
Source organism: Flavobacteriaceae bacterium (assembly GCA_947451475.1). GTDB lineage: Bacteria > Bacteroidota > Bacteroidia > Flavobacteriales > Flavobacteriaceae > Flavobacterium. The sequence continues at coordinate 46,055 of CANFZC010000005.1, forward strand.
AACCAATGTCCCCGTAGCATTAGCCATGCGCTATGGTTCGATGAGCATTCAGAAAGGGTTACAAGAGTTAAAAGACAAAGGAGTGACTGACGTGATGCTTCTAGCATTATATCCGCAATATGCTATGGCTTCTACCACTACCATATGGGAGCTAGCCAACGATTTGCAAAAATCACATTTCCCAGAAATGACCATTACTAAAGTTCCGGCCTTTTATAACAAGCCCGATTTCATAAAAACACTCGCTAATTCCATTAAAAAGCACTTAGCCAGTTTTGAATACGACCATTTGCTGTTTTCTTACCACGGAATACCTAAGCGTCACATCCGTAAAACAGATGTAACTAAATCGCATTGTACTATTGACAATAAATGTTGTGTAACTGATTCACCTGCACACGAATTTTGCTACCGCCACCAATGCTATGAAACCACGAGACAAGTGGTAGAATTATTAGGTATACCCGAAGGTAAATACAGCCAAACATTCCAATCTCGACTAGCTGGAGATAAATGGCTTACCCCATATACCGACGTTGAAATTAATAAAATGCCTAGTAAAGGAATCAAAAAATTAGCCGTCGTAACCCCTGCTTTTGTTTCTGATTGCCTAGAAACCCTAGAAGAAATAGCCATGCGAGCCAACGAAGAGTTTATTGAAAATGGCGGAAAAGAATTTTTTGCCGTTCCTTGCTTAAATGATGAAGATGAATGGTGTCAAGTTGTTGCTAATTGGGTAAATGATTGGAGTAAATCATAAAACGATATCTGTATGTACGACTATATAAAATCCTTGCACCTAATTTTTGTTATCACGTGGTTTGCAGGTCTATTTTATATTGTTCGCTTGTTTGTTTACCAAATAGAAGCCAACGATAAACCAACTCCCGAAAAAGAAATACTGCAAAAACAATACAAAATAATGACGTATCGGTTGTGGTATATTATAACATGGCCTAGCGCTATTTTAGCTACCATTTTTGCAATAGTATTATTATATCTAATGCCGGCTTGGATGCAAATGCCTTGGATGCAGGTTAAATTATGTTTTATAGCACTGTTATTTGCCTATCATCTTAAATGTCATCAGATGTACAAGCAATTGCAAAACGACCAATTCAACCATTCTTCGAATTTTATGCGGTTGTGGAATGAAGGAGCCACAATTATTCTTTTTGCTGTAGTATTTTTAGTAATTCTAAAAAATGCCTTCAATTGGGTGTATGGAGTAATAGGCATCATCCTATTTTCCGTTTTAATCATGCTTGGGTTTAAATTTTACAAACAAATTCGAGAAAAAAGAAAGTAGTAGCTACGAATAACTATTCCCTAATAACTAAAAAAATGATAAGGGGTTTCAAAATGTCAATGTTATCTCTCAGAATCAGAATCTTCCTGTCGATGATTATATTGATTGTAATCGCTTCCGTTTTAATGGCGTCCATCTCAATTATTCAGTTCAAAAACGAAGCCAAAGAATACCATCAGGAACGCTTGGACAGAAAAGAAAATGCCATCAAAGAACATATCAACTATGTGCTTTCTACCACAACCTACCCGCTTACTCAAGCCAATTTACCCTTAATTTTTAAAGACAAAATTCACGAACTGGCAGACATTCATAATGTAGACATCAATATATATTCGCTCAAAGGGAAACTTCTTAAGTCCTCCAAAGCTACTTTCTCAGTTGACAAAGTTGCACCCCCTATTCCAAAATACATAATCAGCTTGGTAGAGTCTTCTGTAGAAAAAAGATACGTTGACATCAAAAATGTAAACGGAATTAAAAACCGCTCTTCTTACAGCCAAATTAAAGATGATAAGTTCAAACCTTTAGGAATATTAAATATTCCTTATGTCGAAGATGATGGATTTTATGAAAATGAATTACAACAGTTTTTATTGCGCCTGAGCCAAGTATATTCTTTCATGTTAATTGTAGCTTTTGCATTGGCCTACTTTCTTTCTACCTACATCACCAAATCATTAAAGACGATTTCTGATAAAATCAATGAAACTAGTCTGAATCAAAAGAATGAAAAAATTGTTATTGAGGCCAACAGCAAAGAAATCAATTTGTTGATTAATGCCTATAACGGAATGGTGAATAAATTAGAAGAAAGCGCCGCCAAATTAGCCCAAAGTGAACGAGAACAAGCTTGGAGAGAGATGGCCAAACAAGTGGCACACGAAATCAAAAATCCATTAACCCCTATGCGCCTAACTGTGCAAAGTTTCCAACGTAAATTTGACCCAAATGACCCAGAATTAAAACAAAAGCTTAACGACTATTCCAAAACATTGATTCAGCAAATAGATACCATGAGCGCTGTAGCCTCTGCTTTTTCTAATTTTGCATCCATGCCAGCACAACAAAATGAAACACTCAACGTTGTTCAAGTGGTAGAATTAGCTTTGGACATCTTCAACGAAGATTTTATTTCCTTCGAAAGCAGCAACAATTTCATAGTCACGAAGCTAGACCGTACACAATTAATTCGAATCATTACCAACTTAGTGAAAAACGCTATTCAATCTATACCCGAAGAACAGGAAGAAAAACTAGTTTTGGTTACGGTAATTGAAGTAGAAGCTACTGTAATTATTAGCGTTAAAGACAACGGCATTGGTATTGAACCCGAACATACCGAACATGTCTTTGAGCCCAAATTTACTACCAAAACCAGCGGAATGGGATTAGGTCTTGGAATTATTAAAAACATTATCGAAAATTACAAAGGAACTATTACTTTTGAAAGCGAACAGGGAAAAGGTTCTACTTTTATAGTATCGCTTCCCATTCTTAAATAAAAAAACATGAACTTCGAAAACTTACTTGTCGCTATTGAAAACGGAATTGGACAAATCACAATAAATCGTCCGTCTAAATTAAACGCCTTAAATGTGGCAACGATTAAAGACTTACATGACGCTTTGGAAAACTTAGATGATGATGAATCTGTTAGGGTAATCATCGTAACAGGCGAAGGGGAAAAAGCTTTCGTAGCTGGTGCCGATATTTCTGAATTTGCGCATTTTTCCGTTGAAGAAGGAGCGCAATTAGCCGCTCAAGGGCAAGAACTTTTATTCGATTATGTTGAAAATCTAAAAACCCCTACAATAGCAGCCGTAAACGGATTTGCTTTAGGAGGCGGACTAGAACTAGCCATGGCCTGCCATTTTAGAATTGCTTCCGACAATGCCAAAATGGGCTTACCCGAAGTTTCTCTAGGAGTAATCCCAGGTTACGGGGGTACCCAACGCCTCCCACAATTAATCGGTAAAGGACGTGCTATGGAAATGATCATGACTGCGGGTATGATTTCTGCCGAAGAAGCGTTCCGCTATGGATTAGTAAATCATGTTGTACCGCAAGCAGAGCTTGTCGAATTTACAAAAGGAATTGCACAACGCATCATGAAAAACTCCCCGATGGCCATCGGAAAAGCCATTAAATCGATAAACGCCAACTTCAAAGAAGGGGTAAACGGCTTCGAAACTGAAATCAGAAACTTTGGAAAATGTTTTGGAACCGAAGATTTCAAAGAAGGAACTACTGCGTTTTTAGAAAAAAGAAAAGCAGCATTCAATGGTAAATAAAAAAGAGTCTCGTTTTTTGAAACGAGACTCTTTTTTTTATTGCTCACCATCCCATTCTGCATAAAACTGGGCAAGAAATTGTTCCATAAATCGGTGTCGAAATTCCGCTATTTTTTTCCCTGTGGGCGTGTTCATCTTGTCTTTTAATAACAATAATTTTTCATAAAAATGATTAAGTGTAGGGGACTCAGAATTCTTGTATTCCTCTTTACTCATATGAAGGTTTGGCGCAATAGCAGGATTGTATAATGGTCTGTTTTTATAGCCTCCATAGTTAAATGTTCGAGCAATACCAATTGCCCCTATTGCATCCAGTCGATCAGCGTCTTGTACTATTTCTAATTCTTTAGAATGAAATTGCTTTTCAAAATTACCGCCTTTAAAAGAGATATTCTCAATTATATTAATTACATGTGCAATGGTCACTTCATCCACCTTTTGGTTTTCCAAAAAACCTCTGGCTATAGAAGACCCAATAGCTTCATCTCCGTTATGAAATTTACTATCTGCTATATCATGAAGCAAGGCACCCAACTTAACAACGATTAAATTACAATCCTCCTCCTCGGCAATCAAAAGCGAATTTTTATAAACACGCTCTATATGAAACCAGTCGTGTCCTCCTTCTGCCTTTTCCAATTGTTGCTTCACAAAAAGTATCGTACTATCTATTACAGTCATCTGGTTTAATTTAAAAATCCCTTCTAAATAGAAAGGATTCAAGGTGTATTAACGTATTAAGGCTGGCTGTACCCAAGAGAATAATTTCTCTTCAGCAGGAACCACCATTCGTTCTGCAACTCTAGTCATTCTTGCGGGTAATTTCAAAAGATAATCTCTCGCTTTTTCAGCTTCATCAGTGAGGTTTACCAATTTATCAATTTCCCATTTTACATTCAATTTATCTAAAATATCAACATAATCAAGAGCAGTATATACCCCTATACGCTGAGCAGATTCTGAAAACTTCTCAAAGGCAGTACCAATACTTTCTCCTGATTCACGAATCAAATTAGCCGGCATCGTGATTTTTTTCTTCATCATATACTCAAAAGCCAACAACATTTCACTAGGGTCTATCTTAAAAATTCGAGTGACAAATTCACTGTAAGCTAAATGATGACGCATTTCGTCACCCGCTATGATTTTACAAATTTTAGAAAGCTTATTGTCTCCATACTTCTTCGCCAATTGTGCCACACGATTGTGTGAAACATAGGTAGCCAATTCCTGAAAACTGGTAAAAACAAAATTCTTATAAGGATCTCGTCCTGTTCCAGGGTCAAATCCATCATTGATTAAATGATGTGTCGTTATTTCAACTTCTCGCATGTTCACTCGACCTGACAAATACAAATATTTATTAAGCAAATCGCCATGCCGATTTTCTTCACCAGTCCATTGACGAAGCCATTTAGCCCATCCGTTATCCCCATTTTCTCCCTTTTGATTAACACCTTCTACATCCATCAACCAAGTCTCATAGGTAGGAAGTGCTTCTTCAGTAATCGTATCTCCAACCAACGTAACCCAAAAATCATACGGTAATTCTTTGGCAATTTCTCTTAGCTCTTTTACTTCTTCAAAAAAAGTTTCTCCTTCTGAATTAGGTAATAGGTCACTAGGTTGCCATATTTTTTCAACAGGGATTAAAAACTCGTCAACAAAACTATTGACGTCTTTTTCCAAAAACTGCATGACTTCTAAGCGCATATTTTTTTGAGGCATTTTTTTAGTTTTTTATAGATTGTTTGACCGCTTGCTCTGTTTTTTCAATCAATTCTTCAAATGAATAATCTTTAACGGCTAGGGGTTCATGAATAATAAATTGCAAACGATTACCCAATCCCATAGGAAAGGGTCCAAATTTAACCATTTTCCACGAATTATTAATGGTAATTGGAACAACATAAGCAGATGGAGCATATTTACATAGGATTTTTAGTCCGCTTTGCGCAAATTCTTTAGGATTTCCATCTTTACTTCGAGTTCCTTCCGGGAAAATAACAGCCGAACGCTTATGCATTTCAATGTATTCTGACATCGTTTTTATCAACGGAATGGCTTGCTTTGGGTCCTTTCTGTCAATCAATATAGAGCCACCATGACGAAGGTTATAGGAAACACTTGGAATGCCTTTTCCCAATTCTTTTTTACTAACAAACTTGGCATGATAACGACGTAAATACCAAATAATCCCAACTATATCATACAAACTTTGGTGATTGGCAACAAAAATTATGGGTACATTAGTAGGCAGTATTTCTCTATTTTCAAACACATAAGTTGTTCCCAAAATAGTAGTGCATTTGGTTAAAAAGAAATTGAGGTAATCAACGCTTTTCTTGTGCGCTTCATAACCAAACACATTAAAACATACCCACTGTATAGGGTGAAAAATGACTAAGGTTAACCCAAAACACAAATAGAAAAGTACCGAGATTGGATAGGATATAAGTTTTTCCATAACGCAAAGTTAGAGGGCAAAAATAACAAATATATTTGTCTTATAGATTGTTTATAATTCTTATCTAAGGTACTCTCTTCACATGAAAAAAAGACTTATTTTTATGCCACTAAATTTTTTAAAAATGAGTTCAGAAAAAGAAGCTAAATTAAAAGCATTACAATTAACACTAGATAAATTAGACAAGGCATACGGCAAAGGCACCGTAATGAAAATGGGCGATAAAGCCGTTGAAGAAGTTGAAGTTATTGCCTCGGGCTCTCTTGGTCTCGATTTAGCTTTAGGGGTAAATGGATATCCCAAAGGAAGAATTATAGAAATATATGGCCCTGAATCTTCTGGAAAAACAACTTTAACCTTACACGCTATTGCTGAAGCTCAAAAAGCAGGTGGAATCGCTGCATTTATAGATGCAGAACATGCTTTTGATAGAAACTATGCAGAAAAGCTAGGAGTAGATATTGAAAATTTAATCATCTCTCAACCGGATAATGGTGAACAAGCCCTAGAAATTGCAGAAAACTTAATCCGCTCTGGCGCTATTGATATCGTCGTGATTGACTCCGTAGCAGCTTTGACACCCAAAAGCGAGATTGAAGGGGAAATGGGAGATTCAAAAATGGGATTACATGCCCGTTTAATGTCTCAGGCCTTAAGAAAATTAACGGGAACGATTAGTAAAACGCATTGTACCGTTTTCTTCATTAACCAGTTAAGAGAGAAAATTGGAGTTATGTTCGGTAATCCCGAAACAACTACGGGAGGAAATGCATTGAAATTTTACGCTTCGGTTCGTTTAGACATTCGTCGCTCTTCGCAAATTAAAGATGGCGAAAATGTTATTGGTAACAGAACCAAAGTTAAAGTGGTTAAAAACAAAGTGGCTCCACCTTTCAAAACAGCCGAATTTGATATCATGTACGGAGAAGGAGTTTCAAAAACAGGAGAAATACTTGACTTAGCCGTTGAATTTGAAATCATTAAAAAAGCAGGATCTTGGTTCAGTTATGGCGATACGAAATTAGGTCAAGGTCGCGATGCAGTAAAAGTTTTAATCAAAGACAATCCTGAACTTGCCGATGAACTAGAGCAAAAAATAAAAGACCTCATCAAGGAGAACAATGCATAATAGTTAAACCCGAAATTTTTCGGGTTTTTTTGTACCTTGACGCAACCTTTTGACAACAAAATCATCTTTTCATTAAATTTTATACCATTATGAAAAAAATTATTCCTCTTATCGCACTGTTTTTTTTATTTAATTCGTGTACCCCCGATGATGGAATTTCTTATTCTCTTGTATTCCTACCCATTGGAAGTGTTGATATGCCTACTGAATTTACCTTGGGCGAAACTTATCCTATCACCGTGTATTATAACCGACCTACGACTTGCCATTATTTCAATAATTTATATTACAATAAAAATTTAAATACCCGAACAATCGCGATTGAAAGTGCCGTTGAAAACAGAAATGATTGCCAAACCCTAAGCACAGCAGATGGCGTAGATAGCTATACTTTTAATTTTTATGTAACTAGTAACGGCTCTTATATTTTTAAATTTTACCAGGGAAAAGATACTACAGGAAATGACATTTATTTAGAATATGAAGTGCCTGTAAACTAGAAAACAATCAATTTTTGAAATTTGGATTTAAAACAACTCATAAATGATTGCAAAAACAAGGATCGGAAAGCACAAGAGCAGTTGTATCAATTATACTCCAAAAAACTGTTCGCTGTTTGCCTTAAATATTCACGCAATTATGGTGAGGCGCAAGACCATTTACAAGATGGCTTTTTAATTGTTTTCAATAAAATAGAACAATTTTCATTTAAAGGTTCTTTTGAAGGTTGGTTAAAACGCATTATGATCAACAATGTGTTGCAGCATTATCGAAGTCAACCTTTTTTAAGTTTAGTAGATGAAAATATAGAAGATGATTGCAATATCGAATTAGACGATGACAGTATTTCAATAGATTATCTGCTAACGATCATTCAAGAATTGCCCGATAGATATCGATTAGTATTTAACCTTTATGTTCTTGATGAATTTTCACATCAGGAAATAGCCGAAATGCTCTCCATAAACATCGGAACCTCGAAATCAAATTTGGCCCGAGCCAGAATGATTTTAAAAAACAAAATCGAACAAAAAAAAACCGAAGTAAATACAATTTTTCCTTCAGCAAAATGAATAATAAAAAGTATATAGACCAATTTTTTCAAGACAAATTCAAAAACTTCGAAGTACAGCCTACTCCAGAAGTTTGGAAAGCTATTGAGGCACAGTTAGGAGAAAAAAAGAAAAAAAGAATACTTCCATTTTGGTGGAAATTCTCTGGGGTAGCCGCAGTGCTACTAATAGGACTTTTGATTTTAAATACTTTTTATAATCCCCTTGAATTAACAAAAAGACCAATAGTACTGCAAGGAAATACCCAAAAAACCATATCCAATTCTAGCCTAAAAAAAACAATCCTAGTTACACCAAAAAACACTTACCCTTCTTCAAAGGGCGTCGTTTCTAATGAATCAACCGAAAAAACTAACAAGAACCTAATTAGAAATAAAACGCTTCCTAAAGCAAACACCATCATGGAACCCATTCTTTCCCAAAAAAATAAATGGGGAATGAGTAAATCAAGTAGAATTAGCTATTTAAATACAAATGCAAAAATTACAAAACATCATAAACAGTCCGGAAGAATACTCAAGATTAAATCATCCCCTGAGGATAATTTAAACACAAGTAATATTGCCAAAAATTATAATATAAAAACGGCTACTACCGTTCCGGGAGAAAATCCAACAAACACAGCTTTATCAATTAAATCACCTATAAATCTTGATGCTTTAAAAGATGTACCTTCATCAAAAACAACTGCCATAGCTCAAGAAACTACAATAAACGACACCTGTCAAAGTGCAGGTGTCGCTACTAATGCCTTGGAAGAATTGCTTAATGAAAAAGAAAGCAAATTAAAACAGCAATCTAAAGAAAACAGATGGCAAATTGCTTCAAATGTTGCCCCTGTTTTCTTAGGTTCTGTAAGTAATGGATCTCCTGTAGATCCCATGTTTGAAAATAATTCCAAGACTTACAATACTAGTTTCAGCATGGGAATTGGCATAAGTTATGCCTTAACCAAAAAGTTTTCTATTCGAACAGGCATCAATAAAATGGCACTAAGTTATGATACTAACGGAATAGCTTTTTTTGCTGATCTCGAAAATACAGGAATGACCAATATTATCCCATCTTCTAGTGGAAAAGGAATAATGGTGGAAAATGTAGCGGCCGAAAATGGAACTTTATTGCCTTTTGAAAATGCTTTCGTTCATAAAAACCAAGGCTATATTAATCAAAAAATTGGGTATTATGAAGTGCCTTTTGAAATCACATACGCTTTAATTAATAAACGCTTCGGACTTAAAGTAATCGGCGGACTCAGTACTTTTTTTCTGAACGAAAACAATATTTCCGTAATTTCAGAAAACATAAGCACCAATTTGGGGAAAGCGAATAACTTAAACAATATGCATTTCAGCTCTAATCTAGGACTAGGCCTTAAATACGACTTTATAAAATCGTTTGAATTCAATGTGGAACCAACAATCAAATACCAACTAAATACCTTCAGTGCCAATGCCGGTAATTTTAAACCCTATATGATTGGAATCTATAGCGGGATTAGTTATAAATTTTAGAATTAGTTAAGTGGTGTTATTGCTGAAGAGTAATAACAATAAAAAGCTCCGATAAACCGGAGCTTTTTTTATGAATTATAATCTTCTAATTGTGTTAATATAACCTGTCTTACCGACTCTTTAATGGTTTTTTTATAGTCGGATTGCTGGTTTTTAGTTTCAAAAAAAGAATGAATCTTTACCCTCATAATACCTGGACTTCCACTGAAAAAGGTATAAGAAAAACGCTTTTTATTATCCGCAAAAGTTAAAGGAACTAACGGAATTTGATGCTCTAAAGCTAATCGAAATGCCCCATCCTTAAATTCATCCAACACTACTGATTCATCATCAGGAACACCACCTTCCGGAAAAATACAAATACTTAATCCTTGACTGATCCTTTTCTGAGCTCTTTCAAATACCGCCATCCTGCTTTTAGAACTACTCCTGTCTACTAATATACAGGTCCTCTTGTAGAAAAAACCAAACAAAGGTATCTTAGTCAATTCCTTTTTGCCCACAAATACAAATGGATTTTTAACCACCGATAGCATCAACATGATATCGGTCATTGAAGTATGATTGGCTACAAACATATAGCTTTCCCCCTCTTTTATTTCTTGTTCTACTTCCAATTTCACACGAAAACCCATTCCAAATAAAATAACTTTTGCCCAAATCCTAGCCATTACAAAAAAATAGGGATACCATCGTTCTGAAAGGATTGATATAAATAAAAAAGGAAACATTACCAAGATGGGAACCGCCATCAAAATATAAAACCAAACACGATAAAGGGTCCAAAAAACAATTTTCAATGCTCTCATGCCGTCAAATGTAATGAAAGGTATGTAATTTTTAATACAAACGTTTAACTTTGCCTTTAGAAAATATATCCCTATGTCAAAAATATTAACTGGAATTCAAAGCACAGGCACGCCTCACCTAGGCAATCTTTTAGGCGCCATTTTGCCAGCCATTGAACTGTCAAGAAACCCCGCCAACGAATCGTTTCTTTTTATAGCCGATTTACATTCGGTTACCCAAATAAAAAAAGGGACAGAACTTCGTCAAAACACCTATAGCACTGCCTCCGTTTGGTTAGCCTGTGGGTTAGACATCAATAAAGTGATTTTTTACCGTCAAAGCGATGTGCCGCAAACAGCGGAACTATCGTGGTACCTTAGCTGCTTCTTCCCGTTTCAAAGGCTAACCTTAGCACATTCTTTTAAAGACAAAGCAGACCGTCTGGAAGATGTAAATGCTGGATTGTTTTCATACCCTATGCTAATGGCTGCTGATATTTTATTATATGATGCCGAATTTGTTCCCGTAGGGAAAGACCAATTACAACACATTGAGATTACGCGGGATGTTGCCGCACGCTTCAATCATCAAATGGGAGAGACCTTTGTGATTCCCGAATCTAAAATTGAACAAGATACCATGTATGTTCCTGGTACAGATGGTCAAAAAATGAGCAAGTCCCGAGGAAACATCATCAATATCTTCCTTGATGACAAAGCCCTGCGCAAACAAATCATGAGTATCGAAACCGACAGCACACCACTCGAAGAACCAAAAGATACAGAAACATGCAAAATATTTGGCATCTATAAATTGTTGGCTTCAAACGACCAACTTGCCGAAATGAAAGTGAAATACGCAAATGCCAATCGCGATTTTGGATACGGTCATGCCAAACAAATACTATTCGAACTTATCGTAGATAAATTTAAAACAGAACGAGAAAAATACAATTACTTCATGAGCCATCAAGAAGAAGTAGATATCCTGCTGAAACAAGGTGCTTCCAAAGCAGGTGCTATTGCTAATGGAGTCTTAAAAAAAGTTAGGGAAAAATTGGGATTTGAATAAAATTTATACATTTGATAAAAATCTCTTTCCTATGAAAAATACTGTTTTTGTTATTCTCTTATCACTTGTCTCTTTTGGAGCCTTTGCTCAAGACGAAATTAAAGAACTGAAATACACCGAAGAAAAAGCCCCAGAACTTTCTAAGGCTTTAGCTAAGGTTCAGGCCATAAACGCCTTTGGTTTCAAAAGCCATCTAATGAAATCCTTCGTAGTCAACTATGATTTAGGCTATACTAAAGACGAAAGCCCTGCAGGAGCCAAACAATATTTATTGATTTCTGATACCCAATTAGGGAAAGAAATGAAAACAAAACTATACAAAGTAGAAAACCTAATCAATATAGAAGTTCTTGAAATCAACGAACTTACAGATGGGTATGAAGTGCGAATAGCCCACGGATTAGCTGAAGACCGCATTGAGCAAACCTTCATCCTTTTGATTCCAATAAAAAATAATTAAACCGCTTCAAATAATTTCCCAGGCAAAGGTCGTATTACCCCTTTGAGTTCCATGTTTAAAAGAATAGAAGAAATTTTAAAAATCGGAAAACCACACTCGAGAGCAACTTCATCAAGGAGTTGCTTTCCGTTTTTTTGAAGGTAATCGTAAATACATTGTTCGTCTTGATCCAATGTAACAAAAAGTTGTTTCTGAATGGATTTTGTTTCCACAGTAGCTAATTCCCAATTCAATCCATATATTAAATCCGCTGCTGAAGTCAATAAATTAGCGCGCTGCGTTTTAATCAAATCATTACAACCCTGACTAAATTTATCCGAAACTCTTCCTGGAACCGCAAAAACATCTCTGCTATAATCATTAGCCATATTGGCTGTGATAATCGAACCCCCTTTTTCAGCACTTTCAATGACTATTGTTGCTTCACTCATTCCAGCTACTATACGGTTTCTTCTAACAAAGTTTTCTTTGTCCGGATTCGAATTACTCCAAAACTCAGTCAAAAACCCTCCGTTTTGTTCCATTTTAGCGACATGCTTTTTATGCATCTTAGGATAAATTTGATTAAGCCCATGAGCTAAAACACCCACCGTTTGCAGGTTCTGCTCCATTGCAATTTGATGGGCCACAATATCTACTCCATAAGCAAATCCACTAACGATCACTGGATTGAATACCGCTAAATCCTCTATCAGATTTTTAGTGATCTCGGCCCCATAAGAGGTGATCTGTCTAGTGCCAACGATACTAATCATTTTCCGCTTTTGAAAATCAAAATTACCCGCAGCAAATAACAGTACTGGTCCATCGATACAATGCTTCAATCGATCAGGATACCGTTCGCTTTGATAATGCAATACGGTAATTTGCTCCTCTTCTATATAACGCAATTCTTTCTCTGCTTTCTCAAAAACCGTTTTATCTTTCAAATTCTTCTGCAGCACCGCACCAATTCCGTCAATAGCCTTGAACTGCGTCGGCTTTGCCTTAAATACATTTTCTGCCGACCCACAATGATTAATCAGCTTTTTGGCAACGATATCGCCTACCCCTTCGATCCGTAGTAAGGCTAAAACATGAAAAAGTTCGTCTGTATTCATATCACTAAATTACTACAAAAATATATAATTTTCTTTTGGATTGTTAATAAAATTTGTGGATAATTTTTTGATACTACTATTGTTTCTCTAAATTTGTCCACATGAAGATTGAACAATACATTTCCCAATTATTATACCGATATCAATGTGTTACCGTGCCCGGTTTTGGCGCGTTTCTAACTGAATATCAATCGGCTCAATTGGATGAAAATGCACATTCTTTTTTTCCACCCAAAAAATCAATTGCTTTCAATCCATTCATTAAAAACAATGATGGATTATTAGCTAATCACCTAGCGCAAGCAGAAAAAGTTCCCTACGAGATTGCTGTAAATGTGATTAACAATGAAGTGTCGCTCTGGAAAACCAAAATTCAAGAGCTAGGACAATTTTCCGTTAAAAATGTTGGTGTGTTTTCTCTAAATCAAGAGAAAAATATCGTATTCGTGCCGGTAGACCAAATTAATTATCTAAAAGAATCATTTGGTTTAAGTTCGTTTGTTTCCCCTGCTGTTAAAAGAGAAATTTATAAGTATGAATCTGAAGGGATTGAAGAAAAAGCGCCTATCGCTTTCACCCCCGAAAAAAGAAATCCATACAAACCATTGAAATATGCTGCTATCATTACTCTTTCCCTAGGTTTAACTAGCGCTATAGGTTATAAATTATACGATAATTACTTAGAACAAGTACAACAAGAAACCATCTTAGTACAATCCAATGTTCAGAAAAAAATAAACCAAAAAATACAAGAAGCTACATTCTTCATTGAAAATCCTTTGCCAGCAGTAACCCTTACCGTTCCGTCTGAAAAAGCAAATACCCCTTACCATGTCGTGGCTGGCGCTTTCCGTTTAGAATCAAACGCCGAAAATGCCTACCAAGCGCTACTAAAGTTAGGCTTTAAAGCCAAAAGACTACCGGCCAACAATCACGGATTATTCCCTGTACTTTACGGCAGCTACCCTTCCTATAACGAAGCACATGATGCCATGAAAAACATCAAAAAACTAGACAACAAAGACGCCTGGTTATTGATTCAAGAATAATAAAATTATCCCAATAAATTGGGGTTTTTTTGGGGGTTGTACTTACCTTTGCCAAAAATTTGTTATGTCTCCAAAACATCCTTCTGAATCCCTCACGATTTTGACCGATTTGGTCTTACCCAGCGAAACCAACCCACTTAACAATTTGTTCGGCGGTGAATTACTTGCCCGTATGGACAGAGCCGCAAGCATCGCAGCTCGAAGACATTCACGCAGAATTACGGTTACCGCTTCAGTAAACCATGTGGCTTTTAACCGATCCATTCCACTAGGAAGCGTAGTAACCATAGAAGCCAAAGTATCCCGCGCCTTCAATTCCTCTATGGAAATATTTCTAGATGTCTGGATCGAAGATAGAGAATCCGGAATTCGCACCAAAGCCAACGAAGCCATCTATACCTTTGTGGCCGTAAACGAAACTGGAAATCCTGTTGCAGTGCCACAAATTGAGCCCGAAACCGATCTAGAAAAAGTGCGCTTTGATGCCGCACTAAGAAGAAAGCAACTAAGTTTAGTACTAGCCGGAAAAATGAGCCCGAACGATGCAACCGAATTAAAAGCACTGTTTATTTAGTTTCTTTTTTTTGTTTTTAAAAAAGTAGTATATTTCTAAAAAATAAGCGACAATGAAAACCACTTTAACATGGATGGGCTTGTTGTGTTTCTTTGTGTCAACTTCCTTTGCCCAAAAAAACATTGATCCAACTCCCGAAGACATCTCTCAAGCCAAAAAGCTAAGAGAAAAATACACTAAAGATGATATCGCCATCCTAGAAAGCGAAGAAACCATCAACTTCGATTTCAATAAAAGAGCTGGTAAAGTTACCGTCGACCACGACACCAAAGAACACTTGATGAACATCAACTATCGCACCGATATTCATAAATACGAGTTCTATGACAGCGAATCCAGTATCGCAACATTTGCCATAAAATACCGAAACGACAAAACCGCTTCTTTTTTTGTTAAGGACGAATTCTACAAAGACAACGATTTATTTTACAATGATGCCAAAGTAAAATACATGACCGTAGATTTTCCAGTCCAAGGATATACCTACCGCTACGAAGTTGAAAAAAAATACGATGATGTAAAATATTTCACCGTACTCTATTTCAATGACGAATACCCTGTCCTTAAAAAAACCATGACATTCGGTATTCCCAATTGGCTGGAAGTAGAGTTAAAAGAATTCAATTTTGAAGGCTTCAAAATCAATAAGTCTTCTCGTAAAGAAGGTGACATGACCTATATTACCTATACCATGGACGATGTGCCAGCTGCTTTTAAAGAGGATGAAGCGCCAGGCAGAAGTTACACCTACCCTCATATTATGGTGTTGGCCAAATCGTTTACCAAAGACGGCGTTCAAAGTACCTTATTCAAAACTAGCGACGATTTATACAAATGGTACAAATCGCTCATTGCAATGATGGCAGATGATACTAGTGTGATGAAAGCCAAAGTCGATGAACTCACCGCCAAAGCCAAAACAGACGACGAGAAAATCAAAAACATCTACTATTGGGTGCAAGACAATATCAGATACATCGCTTTTGAAGATGGTATCGCCGGATTCAAACCAGATGAATCCAACCATGTTTTTGAAAAACGCTACGGCGATTGTAAAGGAATGGCCAATCTAATCAAACAAATGCTTAAACTAGCCGGTTTCGATTCCCGACTGTGCTGGATTGGAACCAAGCACCTCGCCTACGATTACAAAACACCTTCATTAGCCGTAGACAATCACATGATTTGTGCCCTAATGTACAAAGGCAAAAAATACTTCCTTGATGGTACCGAAAAATTCAACTCTTTCGGTGAATACGCTGAGCGAATTCAAAACAAAGAAGTCATGATTGAAGATGGTGATAAATACATCATCGAAAAAATCCCTACTACCACCTGTGAAGCCAATAAAGAACTCTTCAAAGCTACCCTTTCTATTGAAAACGAACATTTAGTAGGAACCTGCAATCATAATTACATCGGAGAAAGTAGAGCACAATTCCTCAACATCTACAATAGCTTCGAAACCAACAAAAAGAAGGAACGCCTGGATGGATATTTATCAAAGCAAGATAAAAACATCTTGGTTTCCGACGTCAAAACATCCGACTTTCAAAACCGAGACACCAAACTCAACATTGACTACAAAATTGACATTGCCAACAAAGTATCTTCTTTTGACAATGAAATATACATTGACCTAGAATTCATGAACGAATACAAAGGATTTGCCCTAAAGGACCGTAAAGTAGATTACGAAATGGACTATAAAACGGCCTATGATTCTCAAATAAATTTGAAAATACCTGATGGATACCTGATTACTAGATTACCCTCTAACCTTTCCATCAAAGAAACCAACTTTGACGTCAACATTACATTTGAAAAAACAGATAAAGAAATCATCTATAAAAAGTCTTTCATATTCAAAAATGGCTGTATCAAAGCGGCCGAAATAGAAAAGTGGAATGACTTCAATAAAAAACTAATTGAAAATTATAACCAACAAATTACCATCTCTAAATAACGCTAATTAATGAAAACCAAATTATTATTCCTCTTGCTTTTTGTAGTGCATCTAGCAAGTGCTCAAGACAAAAATGAAGTGAAAGATTTTTTCTGGGGCAAATCAGATGAATTCAAAAAGGCCAACACCGTACCCGATAAATGGAAAGACGAATCAGCGGTTATCATTCATAAAAAAGAATATTATAACTACCATAAATTCGGAATAAATGTAACCTATACCTCAGGAATCCGAAAAAGAATCAAACTACAAGACCAAGCCTCCGTTACCGAGTTTTCGCAGTTTTCTTATAAAAGTAAATTCTACTCCAATAAAGCTATGGGCAATTTTTGGCGCAGAGGCACAACGTTTGTAGGTATTAAAATCATAAAACCCGATGGTAAAGAAGTAGAAATCGATGCCACCAAAGAAGCCAAAGAAGTGAATGGCGAACAAAAAGTAGCCATCCCCAATCTAGAAATAGGGGATATCATCGATTACTATTTCTATAGTGTCGAACCCTTCAAGTCCGTTATGGATTACAGCTTTGACCCAGTAGAAACGCCTATGGGAGACGTATACCCCACCATGGACTTAAGAATAGATCTAGAAACAGAAAATGATTTTTTTGTCAATTTCAACACCTATAATGGAGCTCCAGCGTTAAGTGAAATCGAAACCAATAAAGGAGGCGAAAGACACTACCAATTATCCGATAAAGACATTCCAAAAAATGAATTTCCTCGCTGGTTCTATCCACTAGCCGAACTCCCATGCTACAAATTCCAAGTGATTTTTGCCCGCTCAGGTAAATTCGAAAAACTAGCCGACGGATTCTTATCCAAATCAGAAAAAATACTTAAAAAGACGGTTTCCAAAGACGATATTTTTGATTACTATAACGAAAAATTTGTTCCCAACGGTAACCTAGACCCTGTTAAAGACTTCCTAAAAGGAAAATCTTTTGCCAACGATGAAGAGAAAATTAGAGAGGTATACTATTTCTGCCGCCACGACTTCTTAACGCGTTATTATGAAGCCATAGTGGTGAATAAAGCCAACATCTTCTACCCTTTTGAATATTATCAAAATGCAGTCTTCTTGCAAGACGAAGTGTCCTTCATCAACTACTTCATGTACTTCTTGAAAAAGAACAGTATCGATTATGATATCATCGTTTCCACCGCAAGAAATAATGGCTCTATCGACGATTTATTACTGCAAACTAACGTGAAAAAACTATTGCGAGTAAATACCCCTACACCTATTTATTTAGAATACTTTTCTCCCTACTCCAGCGCAGACCAGTTCGACTACAATGTAGAAAACTCTAAAGCCTACGTGCTTGAAGTCTCCAAAGGAAAAAGAGTGACCGATGCATCAGTGGTAACCCTGCCGTCGAGTGCCTACCAAGACAATGTCATTAAAACTAAATCAACCATTACCTTAGACGATTTCAGTGGCTATAAAGTGAAAAAAGAATCTTCCTTTCTAGGCCACTTGAAAGAAAGTGAACAAGACGACAAACTTAATTTTTCAGATTACGTCTATGAAGATTATACAAAATACGGCACTACCAAGTTAATGGACTATGTAAAAAATAAAAAGAAGAAAGAACAGTACACTAATGAGCTAAATGCCATCATCAACAAAGAAAAAGAAACCCAAAAGGAAACCTTTAAAAAATCAGTAGAAGATGACTACGAAGTAACTGTTGATGATTATAAATACGAAATCAAAAACAACGGCCGCTACGGCAAAAAATCGGGCCTAGAATACAATGAAGAATTCACCGTTAAAAACAACTGGATTAAGAAAGCCGGAGATAAATACTTGATGGAATTAGGTAAATTCCTTACCTCTCAAATCGAAATTACCCAAAAAGAAAAAGACAGAAAAAACAACGTATACATGATCTATCCTAGATCCTTTGATAACGAAATTGTATTCGAAATTCCAGCAGGATACAGCGTGTCTGGTCTAGAGAAATTCAATAAGAAAGTAGAAAATGAAACCGGCGGCTTTACCTCTACTGCAGAAGTAAAAGGAAACCAACTGATAATTAAAACCTACAAGTACTACAAAAACTACTACGAGTCAAACGCCAATTGGAATAAAATGATTCAGTACCTAGACGCCGCTTATCAGTTTACCCAAGAAAAAATATTACTAAAGAAGAATTAACACAAAAAAAATTATAGCATAAAAAAAGCTCCGGAATTCCGGAGCTTTTTTTATTACATATTATAAAGCCAACTGGCCGGATTATTATAATTCGTGTTCTGCAGAATCAAGAATTTCAATACGGTTTTACCCGTATCGCCATTAGTCCTGATTTTGCCTAAAGATTGTTTTGTACCAACCTTGTCCCCAACACTTACATTCACACTGCTCAAATTTTGATACACCGTAAAGAAATCCCCATGCTGTATAAACACCGCAATATTGAGTGGCGAAATCTTATAAATCTTAGTCACTTCTCCACCAAAAACTGCACGGGCAGATGCACCAGCCTCGGTTGTAATCTCAACGCCACTATTATGCACCGTCAAAGTTTTATAGATAGGATGGGGTTGATCTCCATAAGGCAACGATACTACTCCCTTTTCAACAGGCCAAGGCAACTTTCCTTTGTTGGCTCTAAAGTTATTCGCAACCAATTGTCCTTCTGAAGTCAATACGATTTTGGTAGAGGACTCCACCGCTTTAGTAGATTCCGCCGTGGTGGACTTCGGATTCGCTTTGGCTTTAGCCGCTGCTGTTTTCTTATTCGCCGCCGCAATACTTTCTCTAATCAACTTCTGTATCTGGGCATCTATCTTCTTAGTCTCTTGCTGCTTTTTCTTAATTTCAGCCGCAATTTTACCCTTCTCCTTCTTGATTTGATTGGCCAATTTCTCCTGCTCCTTCTTCTCTACCTCAAGTCCTTGCTTCTCTTTTTCATTCTCAACGATCAATTTCTCTTTCACGGTTTTTTGAGCCCCAATCTTAACATTATACTCTTCCAATTGGTTTGTTTTTCCCTTGATTTCTTCGCCCTGCATCTTGCGGTAACTAGCATATTGTTTCATATACTGCGCTCTTTTGTAGGCTTGAAGGAAGTTTTGAGACGACAATAGGAACATAGCCCTACTTTGCTCTGAACGGCTCTTATAGGACTTTAAAATCATCTCGGCATAGTCGCTCTTAAGAATGTCCAAATCCCGATTAAGCTGATTGATCTTTAACTGATTCACATAAATGTCATTACTCAATAACTTCGTCTGCTTTTCGGTCGTTTTAATTAATTTCTCCTTCAATCCGATCTTCTCATTTTGAAGCAGTAATTGAGAGACAACCGATTTCTCCTTGCTCTTAACCGTTTGCAATTGCTGTTCCTTCTCTAGGATCTCTTGCTGTATTTTAGCCTTGCGCTCTTCTAGCTGTTCTTGCGTAGGAACCTGGCTCCACGCTTGTGTGGCTATACAAAAAAATAAAAAGGTTAAAAATAGTCTAGGCATAGGTCTGTTGTTTTTCAAATCTAGTTTATTAGTATTCGTTCATACCCCTCAGGCACACTATAGGGAAACGTAAGCTCCTCGTTAAAACTAACCGAAGTGTACACAATCGAAATCTCAGTCTTCCCCTTTTGCTGCACAGCATTAATCATAAGATTAGTAGGCAATATAGCCTTAGCATATTCTTGAAAATTAGGATAGCTCACTTCAAAAGAACGCTCCTTTGCAGGTTGAATAACCTCTTGCTGCTGCAATAAATAATGGCTGTCGTCAAACAAAAAACGCTTATCCGTACCGCCATCTTTTCGACTCAATTGAAAAGACTTATCCATCAACAGCATCGTAAAGGAATCCTTCGTCATATCATCTATGGGCTGCCCCAACAACATATTCTGAATTTTAGCATAATCCAAATCCGTTCCCAACCAATCACTCAACGCCTGATAATTCCCCTCAAAATAAGTTCCATTAATCTTTTCATAATACAGTACTTGGTCTGGCGTAATCAAAGCTTTGGCCATAGTAATTCCTAAAAAACGGATACTCACTAGTATTTTTTCTCCCTTCTTTATCTTAATGTCTGCCGATACACTCTGACTCTGCTTCTCATCTTTATACCGAGCATTGGCTCTAATGTATAACGTCGAAAAATCATTTTTATTGCCATAATGCTGCTGGATGATCTGCTCGGGAGTAACTTTGGCCTCCACTTTGTTTTCCACTACCTCAACAGGCTTAGGCGCCACCAAAGCTGCCTTTGGCTTGCAAGAAACCAGTGTTAGCATACTCACAGTATAAAGCAATACTATAGTCTTAAAACAATTCCAATTTTTCATTACTTCTTCTGACTTTTAATCAATGAATCCGCCTTAGTAAAATAGGACTCTTTCTTTTTTACATCCCCCAACCCACTATAGGCTTCCCCCAATTGGATATTAAAATTAATCTCTAAAGCTACATCACCGACCACAAAATCCAAGCCGGTCTCTAATAACGCTGCCGCCTTTTTAAAATTAGTCATTTGATTTTGACCCAACCCAGCATAATAGTAAAACTGCGGCTGTGTCGGAAACAACTCGGTCAAATCACTAGCTCGTTTAACCAAATCAGCAAAGGCTTGCTTTTCAGTATACGCTTGCAAAACCAAATTCAACGACTCCATATCTTCGGGCGCCGTTTTTAAATACAACTCCAAATACTTAACCGCTTTCTCCCAATCCGACTTAGCATAGTAAAACTTCCCAATCTCCTTAGCAACCTGTACGGTCTTGTCGTTGTCAAAATAGGAA
>CANFZC010000006.1 GCA_947451475.1 Flavobacteriaceae bacterium
TTGTGCTATTGAAGGCGAAGAAATGGCATTACGCATTGCCGAAAAATTAGTTTCCATTACTGATAAATTGGAAATTCCCTATGTATTCAAAGGATCTTTTAAGAAAGCCAACCGTTCACGAATTGATAGTTTTTCGGGGATTGGTGATGAGAAGGCCCTTAAAATACTTCGTAAAGTATCTGAAACTTTTCACATTCCAACCGTAACAGACATACACACTAACGAAGATGCTGCTATGGCTGCTCAATATGTCGATGTGTTACAAATCCCTGCTTTTTTAGTACGACAAACTGATTTAGTCGTTGCTGCGGCGAATACTGGAAAAGTGGTTAATTTAAAAAAAGGACAATTTATGAGTCCGGAGAGCATGAAGCATGCTGTTCAAAAAGTATTGGATTGCCAAAATGAAAATGTGATGGTGACCGACCGCGGTACTATGTTTGGCTATCAAGACATGATTGTAGATTTTCGTGGAATCCCTACTATGCAACAGTATGCCACTACAGTTTTGGATGTAACCCATTCCTTGCAGCAACCCAATCAAACTGCTGGAGTAACAGGAGGTCGTCCCGATATGATTGAAACCATTGCCAAGGCAGGTATTGCCGTTGGAGTAGACGGTATCTTTATAGAAACCCATTTTGACCCAGCTCATGCAAAGAGTGATGGTGCTAACATGCTGCATTTAGATTACTTTGAAGGATTGATGACCCGATTGGTTGCCATTAGAAAAACCATAAATCAATTTTAATAACCCTACAAGCTTTGAAAAAAATACTATTATTTTCGCTTTTAACCCTTAGTGGATTAACTAGTGTACTACATGCCCAAGAAACAACATCGCCAGACAAATACACGGCACATAACAAAGGTAAATATTATGTATATTGGGGTGGAAACCGTGAAAGTTTCAGCCGTTCAGACATTCACTTTACTGGAGGCAATTATGATTTTACCTTATATAATGTTTCGGCACATGACAAACCCAAAGGATGGCATGCAGATTATTTAAATCCGGGAAGGATGACGATACCGCAGACTAATTTTAGAATGGGATATTTTATAACCGACCATTATAATGTCTCTATAGGATTAGACCATATGAAGTATGTAATGTTCCAAGACCGCGTAGTGGATTACTCTGGAACCTACCCAAATGAAGGATCCTATGGTTATTCAGCTGATACAAGTGAACAATTACCAAACAATCAATTGATTCTAACCACAAATTTTCTTAAATTTGAACACACTGACGGTTTGAACTATATCAATACAGAGATTTGTCGAGTAGATGATGTATCCAAATTGTTTGGAATTCGCAATACAGATAAGTTTCAGATTAACATTACTGAAGGAGCAGGAGGTGGAATTTTATTACCTAAAACCAATGCAACTTTATTGGGAAAAGAGCGCCACGATGATTTTCATGTTTCGGGATATGGCGTGGCTGCCAAAGTAGGATTGAACCTAACATTTTTTAAATATTTTTTTGTGCAAGCAGAGTTAAAGCAAGGCTATATTAATATGCCTGACATCAGGACTACGAAAGATCCAGCAGACCGAGCTTCGCAGCATTTTACCTTTACCCAACGAATCATTGTATTTGGAGGGATTTTTAAAATTTAAATAATAACATAATTGACCAAAACCAACCATTATGAAAAAAATTATTTTTTTAGTATTATTAAGCATCCTTTCTCTTAAAGGATATTCCCAATTTACCCCTGCACTTGAGGGATTTGAATCGACCACTGGTCCTGACGTAGGAACCAACTGGACCCTAGGTACAGGAAACTGGGCAGTCTTTGATAATGGTGTTGGATTAGGTCAACGATGGGGCATTAACACGGCATTACCCTACCAAGGGCTAAATGCGGCCTATATAAACCGTGAAAACATTGGCGCAGGTAATATGTCGGAAGATTATTTGGCTTCACCCTTAGTTTCCATACCTGCTAATGGACAACTTCATTTCTTTACGAGAACATTTACTTCTGGTAATCAAGGTACTATTTATCAGTTAAAAGTAGCACCTTCTTCTCAATCACAAACCAACCCAGCAGCCTACAGTTTAGTTCAACAATGGACCGAAAATGAAATTTCGACCCCTTTTAATACTTATACTGAAAAAGTAGTCAACTTATCGGCCTATGCAGGTCAACAAGTATACCTTGCTTTTGTAATGCAATGGACTCAGACAGGAACGGCAACTGGAGACCGTTGGTTGGTTGATAATGTTAGTCTAGTAATTCAATGTGATGATCCTACGTTAGCAACTGTTGGTTCTATCAATTTAACTTCTGCAACTTTATCGTGGACTGCTAGTGCCCCGCAATATGAAGTTGAAATCATACCACAAGCCGGAACCTTCACCGGTGTGGGCACAATTATAAATACTAATAGTTATAATGCTACTGCTACCACTACTGGCACTCCCTTTGCTTCAAATACGGCTTATTCTTATCGCGTTAGAGCCGTTTGTTCTGGTGGGGTGAATAGCAATTGGGTTGGACCTGTGGACTTTACTACTACCTCTCCTGGTTTAGGATGTTCTGCGCCGATAGTTGTGGCTACTTTACCTTACAGTACTACTGATAATACCGCTAATTACTCGGACAATCCTGCCATTGAAGGCACACCTGGAGCTGCTGGTTGTGGATCAACAAATTCTTATTTAGATGGAAATGATGTAGTATATGCTTATACAGCTGCCACTACAGGAGTCGTAAACGTAACGATGACACCTACGGCAACCTATTCTGGTATTTTTGTTTATAACGACTGTGCTAATATTGGCGTTAGTTGTATAGCTGGTGCAGCAGATTCTGGAACTACACCAAGAGTTTTTGATTTACCAGTAACGGCAGGAACTACCTATTATTTTGTAATTTCAACTTGGGCAGCACCACAAACTACTGGATATACATTAACGTTGCAAGTAGTGAATTGTCCTCCTCCAACTAACTTAAGTGCAGCTAATGCAGGTCAAACCAGTGCTGATTTATCATGGAGTAATCCAGGAGGTGCCACTTCATGGGAAGTTGCTGTGCAACCCGCTGGCTCTCCGATTCCATCGGGTGCTGGTGTAACGGCCAATACTAATACGAATTTTAACGTAGGTGGATTAACACAAGCCACAGCCTACCAATACTATGTGCGTGCTAATTGTGGAGACGGTACCTTTAGTGTATGGGCCGGCCCTTACTTATTCAATACTTCAATTTGTGATGTAGCCCAACAATGTAACTACACCTTTATCATGAGAGATTCTTTTGGTGATGGATGGAATGGTGGTACGATACAAGTGCGTCAAAACGGAATAGTAGTAGCTACCCTTACCGGACCTACTACAGCTGATGGACAAACTCCTGTTTCGGTAACCGTTGCCCTGTGTGATAATACTCCCTTTGATTTATTTTGGAATAATGCCGGTTTCTTCCCCAATGAAATGGGTGTTAGTGTCGTAAATTCGTTTAACCAAACTATATTTGTTAAAGCACCAGGAAGTGGTACAGTAGGCACCATCTTATATGCAAGTACTGTTAACTGTTTAGTTCCTGCCTGTTTACCTCCAACCGCTTTAACGGTAACCAACATATCTGAAACGCAAGTTGATTTAGGATGGACCGTTTCGGGACCTGAAACATCATGGCAAGTTTTTGTTCAAGCTGCAGGTTTACCTGCCCCTACCTCTACTTCCACTGGATGGATAGATGCACCAACAAATCCATTTACTTATACAGGCTTAACCACGGGTACTTCTTATGATTTCTATGTAAGACCTGTTTGTTCAGACACTAATATTGGCGATTGGAGTGCTGTTAAAAATTTCAACACGGCGCTTTGTCCCTTAGCCAATCAATGTACTTTCAATTTTGTGATGGTGGATTCCTTTGGTGATGGATGGAATGGAGGAACTATTCAAGTTCGCCAAAATGGTATAGTAGTTGCCACCTTAACAGGACCAACAAATGCACAAGGACAAAATCCGGTAACTGTTAGTGTCGCGATGTGTGATAACACTCCGTATGATTTATTTTGGAATAACGCAGGATTCTTCCCTAATGAGATGGGAGTTAGTATCGTCAATTCCTTTACTCAAACTATATTTGTAAAAGCTCCTGGAACAGGCATCCCAGGTAACATAATCTATGAAAGTACCGTAAATTGTTCCGTACCTGAATGTTTAGCTCCAACGGCTTTAACAGCAATTAATATTTCTGAAACTGAAGCTGATTTAGGTTGGACTACGACAGGTCCAGAAGCTTCATGGCAAGTTTTTGTTCAAGCAGCTGGTTTGCCTGCCCCTGCGTCAACTTCCACAGGATGGGTTGACGCACCAACGAATCCATTTACTTATACCGGTTTAACAGCAGGTACTTCTTATGATTTTTATGTAAGACCTGTTTGTTCCGATACCAATACGGGTAGTTGGAGCGTTGTTAAGAGTTTCAACACTGCGGTTTGTCCATTGGCAGATCAATGTAATTATACCTTTGTAATGGTTGATTCATTTGGTGATGGATGGAATGGTGGTACTATGCAAATACGACAAAATGGTGTTGTTATAGCAACGTTAACGGGACCAACAGCCGCGCAAGGTCAAAATCCTGTAACGGTAACTGTTCCATTATGTCATGGAATTCCTTTTGATATTTTCTGGAATAATGGAGGGTTTTTTCAAAATGAGATAGGGTTAACTGTTCAAGAAGCTCTGGCACCTCAAGAAATTATATATACCAAACCTCCAGGAACGGGAACAGTAGGAACAATATTATATTCTGGAACTGGGGAATGTTTCCCTCCAACCTGCCCAAAACCTAATACTGTTACCATTACCGGGATTACTCAAACCGATGCTACTATCAGTTGGATAGAAGCTGGAAGTGCCACCCAATGGGAAATTTATTTAGTTCCAGCAGGTAGTCCCGCTCCTACGGCAAGTAGTGTAGGTATTATTACTAG
Organism: Flavobacteriaceae bacterium; assembly: GCA_947451475.1. Classification (GTDB taxonomy): domain Bacteria; phylum Bacteroidota; class Bacteroidia; order Flavobacteriales; family Flavobacteriaceae; genus Flavobacterium. The sequence continues at coordinate 4,966 of CANFZC010000006.1, forward strand.
CACTAATCCTTATTTATATGGTGGATTAACGTCTGCAACAATATATGATGTCTATGTAAGAGCCCTTTGTTCACCATCTGATATTAGTTTTTGGTCAAGCAAAAGAACTTTTGCGACTTTAATTGCTAATGACGAATGTGATAATGCTACCGTTACTCCTGTAAATCCAACTACTGAATGTTTACAAACTGCTTCAGGAAGTTTGATTGGAGCAACCGCTTCGGCTACAGCCAATACCTGCACCGGTACAAGTGATGACGATGTATGGTTCCAATTTACGGCGACCAGTACACAACAATCTATTTCATTAATAAATGTTGCTGGCAGTACAACTGATTTAGTTCATGTACTTTACAGTGGTACTTGTGGAAGTTTAACTCAAATGTATTGTAGTGATCCTAATAATAGTGTAGCAACCGGTTTAGTTATTGGACAAACCTATTATATTCAAGTATATTCTTGGACCTCCAATCCGGGACAATCGTCGACTTTTGACGTATGTATTGGGACTATACCACCTCCAATAACAACTAATGACACTTTATATACTAATCAACAGCTTGTAGAAGATGTATTCTTAAATTCAACTTGTGCGAGTGTTACTAACGTTACTTATTCCACGGGAACGACATTTGGTTCAACCAATGGAATAGGCTATTTCAACAAAAATGGCTCAAGTTTCCCATTTGAAGATGGAATTGTTTTAACTAGTGGAAATGCCTTAAATGCTCCAGGACCTAACACTAACACTTTAGGTGATGGAACAAATGGCTGGCCTGGCGATACCGATTTGGAAAATATTATTTTGGCCGCTACTGGTAATGCAATGAACTCTCTTAATGCCACTAAATTGGAATTTGATTTTATTCCATTAACCAATAGCATCAATTTTAACTTTGTATTTGCATCGGAGGAATATGGTACTTTCCAATGTAATTATTCAGATGCCTTTGCTTTTTTATTGACGGATATTGCCGCGGGCACTACAACTAACTTAGCAGTCATCCCTAATACCACAACCCCTGTATCGGTGGTTACGATTCGTGATAACCAATATAATGGCAACTGTGATTCTGTGAATCCAGAGTATTTTGGAGACTACTATGGATTTGGAAGCCCATTGGATCCATTGGGTTCACCTACTGATTTTAATGGTACTACAATACCTATGAGTGCCACTTCTACTGTAATTCCAGGACACCAATACCATATTAAATTAGTTATTGCTGACCGATTGGATACGATTTATGATTCGGCTGTATTCTTAGAAGGAGGTAGTTTAAATATTGGTAACATTAACTTAGGAACAGATTTCCTTCAAGCCACTAATAATGCCTTGTGTACTGGCGAAAACTACACCATTCAAAGTGGTTTAGACCCAGCAACTTATACTTTTAGCTGGACTTACAATGGCAACCCTGTACCAAATGAAACTGGGCCTAACTTAACGGTTACAGCACCAGGGACCTATGGAATATCCGCACAATACATTAATACTACTTGTGCTGCCACAGACACCCTTACAATTGAATATTATGATCCTATTGTACCAGGCACTCCTAATAATTTAATTCAGTGTAGCGACAATGGATTTGCTCAATTTGACTTAAGTCAAAATAATGCGGCTTCATTAGGCACTTTAAACCCTGCAAACTATACCGTAACTTATTATGAAAATAGTGCAGATGCCAATGCACCAGCTAACGCTTTACCAAATTTGTACACTAATACTAGTAATCCACAAACTATTTATGTACGAATTCAAGACAATACCTCCGGATGTTTTGCTGTAAGCACGTTCCAATTGATTGTAACTTCACAAGTACTTACTCCAACATTTACGAACTTTACTATATGTTCGGGAGATACTGCAAGTTTACCATTAGTTTCAAACAACGGCATTTCTGGAACTTGGACACCCGCTTTTGATACTACACAAACAGCTACTTATACCTTTACTCCGGCACCTAATCAATGTTCGTCAAATGGTACTATAACTGTGACGGTTAATCAACCAACTCCTAGTACGTTTAATTCAATTGCAATTTGTTTGGGAGGTGCTGTTCCATCATTGCCAGCCACTTCACTGGAAGGATTTACGGGTACTTGGTCTCCTTCTACCATTGATAATACGCAAGCTGCTACCTATAGTTTTACGCCTAATGCCGGTCAATGTGCTGCAAATGGTACTTTAACCGTAACACTTAATCCGCAGAATCCGACGACCTTTAATCCTATCTCAATTTGTTCTGGTGGTGCTGTTCCAGCCTTACCTTTAACTTCACTTGAAGGATATACAGGTACTTGGTCTCCTGCCACCATAAATAATACACAAACAGTAACCTATACCTTTACTCCTACTGCTGGGCAATGTGCAGCTACAGGAACGTTGACCATTACACCGACACCTAATGTTACTCCAATATTCCCGTTAGGTACTTCCTTGACTGCTTGTGCATCTGCCGTGGCTACTCAGGTATTATTACCAACTACATCGGATAATGGTATTACTGGTACGTGGAGCCCTTCAACTTTAGATTATTTCACGCCGGGTATCACAATATATACCTTTACCCCAACAGCAGGTCTATGTGCCGTTGCTACCACTTTAACGGTTACAATTAATGCTAATATTACACCAACGTTTACTCAAGTAGCACCAATTTGTATTGACGATGCCTTAACACCACTACCTACCTCTTCTCTTGAAGGAATTACTGGTACTTGGGCACCTGCATTGAACAACACTGCTACCACCACTTACACATTTACACCGGCGCCTTCTACTGGTATTCCTGCTAATTTAATTGTAAATGGTGACTTCACATCGGGCAATAGCGGATTTAGTTCTGATTATCAATACCTAGCTAATGCGGGACTAAATGGAGTTCAAAAAGCATATGGTATTGTAACTGCGGCTAATTCATGGTTCCAATTTTTCCCAGGTTGTATCAGTAATGCACCTTCAGGAGGAAATATGATGGTAATTGATGGTTCTACTAGCAATGCTGGAAATGATATTGTTTGGGGTCAAACCGTAACGGTTACACCAAATACTAATTATACATTTAGTTATTGGTTACAAACTGTTGCTACACCAAACCTTGCCAATATGGAAGTAGTAATTAATGGTACTTCGATAGGTATTTCTACAGCACCGGCCACTAATTGTTCGGCAGCTCAAAATAGCTATACTTGGAATTCAGGAGCTAGCACCACTGCACAAATTGCTATATACGATAGAAATACGGTGTCGAATGGAAATGATTTTTCAATTGATGACATTTCCTTATTAGCCGATGCAGGTAATCCTTGTGCCACTTCTAGTACTATGACTATCCAAGTGAATCAAAAAACGCCAGCATCCTTTACGGCAATTGCTCCATTATGCATTGGAGAACCTGCACCATCCTTGCCTGCAACCTCACTTGAAGGCTATACAGGAACTTGGTTACCGGCTGCAATTGACACCAATACTGCTGGAACGTATACCTTTACTCCTGATGCAGGTCAATGTGCGTCAAGTGGTACATTAGCGGTTACTTTACAAGCAGGATTTGATTTTGCTATAGATGGAGCTTGTATTAATAATGACTATACTTTAACAGTATCTGCTTTAAATACAACTTTTGATGCAACTACAGCAAGCTATGCTTGGTTTAATAGTAACAATGTAAGTGTAGGAGGTAATTCAAATACGTTCAACACTACCCAATATTTAGCATCAACTCCAGTCGAAGAAACTATGCCGGTCACATTCTCTGTAACCGTTACGACTGCTGATGGATGTTCGAAAACGCACAGCATAACACTTACAAGTGTGGCATGCGAAATTCAGAAAGGTATTTCAGCGGATAATGATGGATTGAATGACAACTTTGATTTAACTGGATTTAATGTTAAAAACTTAAGTATATTTAATCGTTATGGACTGAAAGTATATAGCAAATCAGCTTATACGAATCAGTGGATAGGACAAACCGATGCTGGAGATGATTTACCAGATGGCACGTATTTCTATGTGATTGATTTTAATGACAATCAGCCGGCTAAAACCGGTTGGGTTTATATCAACAGAAAACAATAATAAATCAAAAAGCCCCGATATACTCGGGGCTTTTTTTATATGTTAATCGGAACTTATGAGATGGTTCGTTTTACACTACTGAAACTATTACTTTATCATTATGAATTAGAATTGAAAAGGACTATAACGCATTTAATCAATACCATATTGATCAAAAAGGTAAATGAGTGACGCCATGGTTGCGGCCCCTAATTCGAGTTCTCTTTTATTAACCGCCTCAAAAGTATCGTTGGCAGCATGGTGGTAATCAAAATAGCGTTGGGAATCTGGTTTTAGTCCGGCTTTTACAATTTTAGCAGACGATAAGGGTTCGATGTCTGAGCCTGAATGTCCTTTTATAAAGCTGTGGATTAAATAAGGTTCGAATAAGCTCTTCCACCCTAGTACTTTATTGAAATTAGCCTCATCCGCTTCTAAAGAAAAGCCTCTTGGAGAAAAGCCTCCCGAATCACTTTCGAGGGCAAAGATGTGGTTTTCCTTATGACTCTTGGACAGTTCTTCGTATTTCTTACCTCCCTTACCTCCAAATTCTTCATTCATAAACAAGACTACTCTAAGGGTATTTTTGGGTTGGTAATGTAGTTGCTTGAAAAGCTCCATGGTTTCCATTGCTTGGACGCATCCTGCGCCATCGTCTTGTGAACCATCGGCTAGGTCCCATGAATCTAGGTGCCCTCCTACTACCATAATCTTATCTGGATGTTCAGAACCAGTGATTTCACCCACTACATTATAAGAAAGTACATCTTCATATTGCTGACAATTCATTTTCATATAGAATTGCAGTTGGTCGTTCGCTTTTAACTGTTGGCTAAGCAAATCGGCTCCTTTTGTGCTGATGGCTGCCGTAGGTATGTATTGTTCTTTGGGTAAGTCACCATAACTCTGCATACCTGTATGCGGAAAATCGTCTAGTCTTAAATTCATGGAGCGAACTATGGTCCCCAGTGCACCTAACTTGGCTGCTTCTTTGGCACCAGCAAAACGTTGGTCCACACAATTACCATAGGATTTAAACGATTCAATATTATCGGGTTCCATAGGACGGTTGAAGAACACTATTTTTCCTTTCACTTTGTCGGTTCCTAATTGTTTTAATTCTTCAATTCCGTGCACTTCGATTACTGGAGCTAAGAGGCCTTTTTTGACAGTGGCTACAGAACCCCCTAATGCACAAATAGGCACCGGTGTTTTTTTATTATTTACAAGAAAGTAGGCAATCTCTTTTTGTCCTCTTTCCCAATGCGGCACCATTACCTCTTGCAGATACACTTTATCTAAACCTAAGGTTTCTAATTGGGCTTTGACGTATTCCACTCCTTTTTGAGCACTAAGAGAACCGGAAGGACGGGCACCAATTTTATTGGACAAATCGTCTAACCAAGCATAACAATGTGCTTGTGTTAAGACATTATGATATAAGTCCTTTAGCATTTTCTCGTTGGGAGATTGTGCTTGCAGTATTGTAGTACTTAGGAATAAAAGGGAATAGATTTTTGTTTTCATATACTATTACAAGGTTATAAAGTTATCAATAGAGAAGTCCCAACATTTTGCATTATAGTACCACAAATGACCATCTGCCACGGTTAGGGGACATTCAAAATTATTGGTATACAATCCGCCGGTACCTAGTCCTTGCGGCATTGGATTATTTTGTAGATAGGTGAATTGGGCAATGGCATTTAGACCAACATTACTTTCTAGCGCGGAGGTAATCCACCAACCAATATTGTATTTTTCGGCTAGGGCAATCCATTCTAGAGTACCTCTAAAGCCCCCTATAAAACTAGGCTTTAAAATGATGTATTGCGGCTGCACTTTTTGCAACAGTGCTTCTTTGTCTTTGGTCGTAAAGACCCCTATGAGCTCTTCATCTAAAGCTATAGGAATTGGCGTACTTTTACAAAGCACTGACATCATGTCAGTGTTGTTTTTTTGAATAGGCTGTTCTATACTATGTATTTTAAAACCAGCTAATTGATTTAATTTAAATAAAGCTTCATTTGAACTAAAAGCACCGTTAGCATCCACCCGTATTTCGATAGTCTCTTCTTTGAAATTTTGACGAATAAAACTTAAAAGCCCCAGTTCTTTATCAAAATCTAGCGCTCCTATTTTGAGTTTGATGCACTGAAAACCTGCTGCTATTTTGGCTTCTATTTGTTCTTTCATATAGGCCTCATCCCCCATCCAAACTAGTCCATTGATGGCAATGCTTTTATGGTTTTGAGTAAAGGCAGAAGGGAACAATTCGAAAGGCGTATTACTATTCAAAGACAAGAACGCCATTTCTACTCCGAATTGTATGGAAGGGAATTCGGTTAGCGCTTCCCACAACGCATCTTTTCCTAAATGTATATTTTCACAGACCCATTGTAGGTGAGACTCATAATCAGGACGGTCGTCAATTGAAAGTCCGCGTAGGAATCCACACTCCCCTATACCTGTTTTACCGTTTGCTTTTAGGACTAGAAACCAAGTTTCTTTAGTAGTCAAAACCCCTCGCGAAGTACCGGAAGGGGTTTTAAAATTGAGCAGGTATTGATGGTAGGTCGCTTTCATATTAGAGCACTAAGCTTTCCCCTATCTCTAATAGCATTAAGTCTTTACCAGCATCAAAGAAGACCTTTTTGGCCTCATCATGGTTAACCATTATAAATCCGAAGGTGTCGTAATGACAACCCAGTACTTTATCGCAATTCAGGAAGTCGGCCGCGATTACCGCATCCTGCACATCCATAGTAAAATTGTTTCCTATAGGCAACACAGCTAGATCCAATTTGGTACGCATAGGAATGAGTTTCATATCCATAGTCAGTGCGGTATCGCCTGAGATGTAGATGTTTTTATGTTCGCCTTCAATCACAAAACCACCGGGATTACCTCCATAAGAACCGTCGGGGAACGAACTAGAATGTATAGCGGCTACATATTTTACTTTACCAAAATCAAACGACCAGCTCCCGCCGTGGTTCATAGGATGGCTTTGCAAGCCTTTGTTGCCATAGTACGAAGCAATCTCCCAGTTAGAAACAATAACTGCGTTATTGTTTTTAGCGATTTGCTCAGCGTCTAAAATGTGATCTTGGTGTGCATGGGTCAACAGTATATAATCGGCCTTTAAAGCGTTTATATCGATGTGTGCTGCGTTAGGATTGGCAGAAATAAAAGGATCTATTAGAATATGTTTGCCACTTACCTCGATTCCGATGCAGGCATGGCCGTAAAAAGTAATTTTCATAGGGTTATTGTAAAGGGTTATACGTAATTAACAATCATGTCGGATATGAAATATATCAGGCAAAGTGCCAGCAATATAGCCAACAAAAAGGTACTGATGGCCAGCTTCTTTAATTCGGGGTCTAACAGTTTAGGGTTTTTATTTCGATGTACCGTCATCAGGTGGCTGATTAACGGAAAGTAGGCCACCACAAAGATGTATTGGTCAAAATGAAATTCGTTTAAATAGGCAAACACCAGCACTAGCAGCATGGCAGAACCTACTAGGAAGTAGTGGTATTTTTTAGCATTAGCCCCTCCTATTTTGACTACGATGGTATTCTTTCCTACTTTGCGGTCACTCTCTTCGTCTCGCATGTTATTAAGATTAAGAACACCTACACTTAAGAATCCTATTGCTGTAGCAGGTAATAAAAGTAGCATGTCTATGGATTTAGAAAACATGAAATACACTCCGAAGGTACTTACTAAACCGAAGAAGACAAAGACAAACACGTCTCCATACCCGCTATATCCATAAGCACCTTTTCCAACTGTATATCGTATGGCCGATGCGATAGCAAGTATCCCTAAACCCAAAAAGACTAACGAATAGATCAGGTAACTTTCTTTGAAAGCGAAGTAAATGAGCGTTATTGCAAAGCCTAGCGTAATCAATGAGGTGATGATCATGGCTCGTTTCATTTCGGCTGGAGTGATGACCCCGCTTTGAATAGCGCGTTTGGGCCCGACACGATCGGCGTTATCTGTTCCTTTGACGCCGTCTCCGTAATCGTTGGCAAAATTGGATAGAATCTGTAATCCCAGCGTAGTTAAGAGTGCGAAGATTACGATTTTCCAATTAAACATGGCTTGTGACATGGCGTAAAAACTCCCTACTAAAATACCTGATACCGACAAGGGCAAGGTTCTAAGGCGTGCGGCTTCAATCCAGTGTTTCATAATAACTTATTCAAATTTAATGATTTACATCCAATTGCTATCGGAGGTTTCTATTTCGTACAACCAAAGGTTGACGTATTCTTGTATGCTTTTGTAATTCCCTAAATGAAAAGTTACGTTACCTCCAGCAGTGTGTAGGGTTAGCGAACCAATATTTAAGTTTTTGTGCCAAAACAATTGCGAGGTGGTTATGGCTTGTATTTTCTCACGGGTAATGATTTGGTTTTCAATATCCCATGCCCCGCTTTGTTTGATAATATGATCTGTACTAATAAACAAGCGGTAGTTACGAAACCCGAATGCGAGCACTACAACAAAAAACAAACCGTAGGCCCAAGCAAAATGGCTGTATTTAAACAGGGAAGCATCCCCATAGCTACCTAGCCCATAAAAACCGACTAAAGGTAACACAATTATGAGGAAAATGGAAAATCCAAGCTTTCTAAAATTAGGCCTAAGCATTTCCCCTTTTTGCGGAAGCTGTTTAAATAGCAACTTCAGTATACCGTCTCTTTCTGCTGCATTGCAACCTGGTATTTCTATTAGCGAATTTCGGTCTTCCTTACCATTACTGATGGCTTGACGGATTTTAATTTCTAACACATCCAGTTTCTTTTGGAAGAAATTTTGAGATACTTTAACGATTTGAACCTTTTCGGGTTTAAGTATGGTGCTTTGGGTATTTATTAGTCCGTGAAACAAGAGCAGGGATCCTTTTTGTTTGGTAATGGTATAATCAAAAAACTTGATTAGGGTGCGGCCTATATTAATTACAAAAACCACCGAGACCATTACTAGGATTGAAAGCAAAATGGAATAGGCTATTGAATTATTGGACACAAATGCTTGCACCGACTTGTTTTCCCATACCTCTTCTTGTCCGATATTGCGGAGGTTATCCATTATTGTGAAAAAGAAGGTTAGAATTAAACCCACGCTGCGCACATAGTTTGACGTAATCCCCACTTTGACGAGGCTGATGAAATTGATTTTGAGGATTGGAGCCTCTTTAGATACTATGGCTTCTTTTGCAGTAGTTTCTAGTGTTTTTGCAGCAGCACTGCTTTCATTATCAAGGAGTTTAGTCTTTAATGCTAGGGCTAAATCATGCGATATAGCCTTAATATTACCTTCTTTCTTATCGCTGCCAGCGGTATCCACATCGAGCGCATACACACCCACTAAGCGCTGAATTAAAGACTGTTTGATGTTGACTTGTTGGATTTTATTAAGTTGGATTGTAGTTTTGGTTTTATTGACAACCCCTTCACTTACAATAAATTCGTCGCTACTTTCGTCAATATAAAACGTGAAATTACGGTATTTTAGATAGGCAATCACTGCTACTAAGACAATGAACGCCAGAACACCTAGAACAAAATAAGCCCAACTGAAGTGCTTTGCTTTTACGAAAGCGACGAGCAGTATGGGCCAGAAGGCTCTGCCTAGCTTTTGTACCGTATCGGCAAACATGACCAATATCCCAATAACAGATTGCCGTTGTGGTTGATTGAAATCGGACATTCTTTTAAAGTTGTTTTTGGATTTTACCCATTAGCAATTGTTTGATATCTTCGGCTTCTTCTTTAAGAATACCCGGAATTTCTATATCACTGGAAACCCCTCCAGCGGTGAATATTTCGACTTTGGCTAAGCCAAACCATCTAGAAACTAATCCTTCATGTAAAGCAACGTGTTGCACTCTATTATAAGGAATTACCATTGTATTAGTAGCAATAATCCCTTTGCGGTAGATGACATCATGTTGGCGAAAAGCATAGGCTTTTTTACGAAAGGAAATACGAGACAAGAGCAGGATTAGCAGAAACAAAACCCCTAGTCCGCCGAAGAGTACTGGCTTTTGCTCGACTACCTCATCTACCAAGTACAATAGCGTAATTAGCGCTATGATGACGAAGACAAATGCTGCTGTTATAGTCAGTAACACGACTGTCCAATACTTAGACTGAAGACTAGTAAGTGGTACTTGTTCGTATCTTGGCAATGCTGTAGTATCTATAGTTTCATTAGAGAATTCAGCCATGGTCTCTTTGTCTTTTTAAATTATGGAATCCATTTGTTTTTCCCGAAGTTGGGCTTTCTTTTTTCTAGGAATGCATTACGCCCTTCTATTGCTTCATCGGTCATGTAGGCTAAGCGCGTGGCTTCCCCAGCAAATACCTGTTGGCCTACCATACCATCATCGGTTAGGTTCATGGCAAACTTTAACATCTTGATGGACGTAGGCGACTTCGCTAATATCTCTTGTGCCCATTCGTAGGCGGTAGCTTCTAGTTCATCATGCGGAATAACCGCATTGACCATCCCCATATCGAATGCTTCTTGTGCGTTGTAATTGCGTCCTAGGAAGAATATCTCTCTCGCTTTCTTTTGTCCTACCATTTTGGCTAAGTAGGCCGAACCGTATCCCCCATCAAAGCTCGTTACATCAGCATCGGTTTGTTTGAAGATAGCGTGTTCTTTACTGGCTAGTGTTAAGTCACAGATTACGTGTAAACTATGTCCGCCCCCAACAGCCCAGCCCGGCACTACTGCGATGACTACTTTGGGCATGAAGCGAATGAGTCGTTGTACTTCTAGAATATTGAGTCGGTGGTAGCCGTCTTCTCCGACGTAGCCTTGATGGCCGCGGGCTTTTTGATCTCCACCACTGCAGAACGACCAGATGCCGTCTTTGGTTGAGGGACCTTCGGCAGAAAGCAATACTACTCCGATGGAGGTATCTTCCATGGCATCGTAGAAAGCATTGTAGAGTTCGCTAGTCGTTTTAGGACGGAATGCGTTGCGCACGTTCGGTCGGTTAAACGCTATGCGGGCGACACCTTCTGATTTTTTATAGGTAATGTCTTCGTATTCCTTTACGGTTTTCCATTGTATTTCACTCATAGACAAAGGTTTTAAAACGGATTGTATAAATTTTTATTAAAAAAACAACCGAGTGTATAAATTCTATTATTTTAGCGTAAAAATAAATCATTTTTTGACTTTAACCTCATTACCGAACATAATCTTATGAAGAAAACCTTATTTTATTTTGCCGCTTTATCTTTTTGTTTACATGGGTATTCCCAAATATATGAATTTCAAACTATTAAAGACATAGAAGCAAACCCTGTAATCTCACAGGATCACACTGGAACATGCTGGAGTTTCTCTACTACTTCCTTTTTGGAAGCTGAAATAATTCGCCTTACCGGCAAGCATATTGACCTTTCGGAAATGTATAATGTGCGTGAGACTTACCCTAAAAAAGCTTGGGTTTATATCATGCGTCAAGGAAAAGCACAGTTTGGCGAAGGCGGACTGGCCCATGATGTCATCAACTCGGCTCGTGATAATGGACTAGTACCCCAAAGTGTTTACAGTGGCAAATTGAACGCTGCGGATGAATACAGTGATGTGGAATTGAAAGCCGTTTTAGAGAATTTGGTTAAAACCTACGTAGCGACTCCGGACAAGGCGTTATCGCCGAGTTGGAAAGACGCTATTAACGGCGTATTGGATGCTTATATGGGAAAAGCACCCACAGAGTTTACCTATGAAGGCAAGAAGTACAGTCCGAAGACTTTTATGGAAAGCACTAAGTTAAACCCTAAGGACTATGTGACTATTTCTTCCTATACCCATGAAGGATATTACAAGCCTTTTTTACTGGATATTCCGGATAATTTCTCTAATGGATTGTTTTACAACATGCCTTTAGATGAATTTGTTCAAAATATTGACAATGCGCTAGATAAAGGATTTACTTTGGCACTAGATACCGATGTAAGTGAAGCTACTTTTGCGGGCAAAAAAGGGATCGCCGTTATTCCAGAATCTGAGGCAGACAACAAAGCCATTTTGAATGAAATCAAGCCCGAAAAAACCATAACGGCAGCGTTCCGTCAGCAGGAATTTGAGAACTATAACACTACGGATGATCACTTGATGCATATCGTGGGGAAAGTCAAAGACCAGAAGGGCAATGTGTATTACAAAGTTAAAAACTCTTGGGGGCAAGAGGCTGGCAAGAATGGCTTTGTGTACATGAGTGTGTCGTATTTGCGCTTGAAAGCCATCTCTGTATTGCTTCACAAAGACGGCTTAGTTGCGAAAACTAGAGCGTCGTTAGGGATACAGTAACCTTACCCAATACTAATGAGAAGCCCGCACGTTAAAAACTTGCGGGCTTCTTTATTTTATTTTTATATTTAGCGCACTAAAAACCCACCGTATGAAGCAATTTACTCGAGAAGAGCGCCTTAAAATACTCTTTAGTTTCCCTGTTATTATTGCAGCCATAGGCTATTTTGTTGATATTTATGATCTGTTGTTGTTTGGGATTGTGCGAATACCGAGTTTGAATGCTATGGGATTGGATGTGGACAAGGTGGGGACAATGATTATTAACTACCAGATGATGGGCTTGGTTGTAGGCGGCATCTTGTGGGGTGTTTTTGGTGATAAGAAAGGGCGGCTTTCGGTGTTGTTTGGATCGATTTTGGTGTATTCTTTGGCTAATATTGCTTGTGGGTTCTTGCCCGATATGGCTATAGCGGATAAGGGGATGGCTTATGCCTGTTTGCGTTTTATTGCGGGTGTGGGATTGGCAGGAGAACTTGGTGCGGGGATTACTTTAGTCTCAGAGACTTTGCCGAAAGAATTGCGCGCTATGGGTACTTCGATTGTAGCGGGTTTTGGCGTCTTGGGCGCTGTAGCGGCTCAGTTTACGGTCGAATTGGCCGGGAGTTGGACCACAGCCTATATCATTGGTGGCTCCTTAGGTTTGGTTTTATTGGTCTTGCGCATCAGTGTTGCCGAGAGTGGCCTTTACAAGGAAGTCAAAAAGGACGCCTCCATACAGCGCGGTAATTTTTTTATGTTCTTCACCAACCGGGACTTGATGGTACGTTATTTGAAATGTGTGCTTATTGGCGTTCCAATTTGGTATTGCATGGGAATCCTAGTGTTTATGGCCAACCAATTTGCACCGGAAATGAGCATTGCCTCCATTAATCCTGGAAAAGCGATTATGTGGGCTTATATCGCCACTTCAGTGAGTGATTTTAGTTGTGGGTATATCTCCCATTTGTTGCGTTCGCGGAAGAAAACCATATTGTACATGTTGCTGTTCACCTTTGTGGGCGTCGCTTTACTCCTCTTTACTGGCGCTAAAACCGAAAACATGTATTACTTCTATTGTGCTTGGATAGGTCTTGGCTGCGGGTTTTGGGCCATGTTTATTACGGTTGCGGCGGAGCAATTTGGCACAAACTTACGCAGTACGGCCACGACCAGCATCCCGAATATGGTTCGGGGAACGGTACCCCTACTCCTGTTGGGTTTTGATTATATGAAACAAAGCCTCTCTGTGACGCATTCTGCGGCTGTTTTAGCCCTTATTACCTTTGCATTGGGCATCTATGCTACTTTGACGATAAAAGAGACGCATAATAGGGATATGGATTTCATAGAATAAAAAAAGCGGTGCTTTTTTTATTCTAAGAAATCCTTGTTTCAGGTTTCAAGTTTCAGGTTTATTACGCTTCGCTTCGTCAGTCGCCTCGCTCGTGTCAGGTTAGATGGGTCTACAGTCTAGGTACACTTATAGTACCCTTTAAGTAAACTCTATAGGATTTTAGATTGTTGATTAACGATTGTTGATTGAAGATGTGATTTAGATGATGGATTAATTGATGATAGACTAATAGACACCTTCTAAGAACGTTTGTCTTTCCCGCGGAGGCGGACACGAGTCTCGTCCCAAGATGAGGCGAACTGATGGAGCACAGCGGAATAAATCTAGTTTGCAGGTGCAGTAGGCATTTCACATGATATCACTAGGTTGAATGAGCACTAAACTTCAGATCTATTATAGTACGAAAAGTTTACAGAAAATCTAAGGTTAACTTGATGATTTGTACTATTTTTTATATATTTGAATACAATTATAAGCCTGATTTTGTCAGGCATATATATACAAGATGGAACGCAATCCGTTTTGCGGAACGTTGCTACGGTCTTTGAGCTCCCGCTCCATTCCACATATTGCGACACATTGGTGGCAAGGCAAAAAAACAGCATCGGTGAACGATAACCAAAAATTCCTATCTTAGCAAAATGAATTTGAAAGACTCCATACAAGGCAACTCAAACGAGTTTTTATCATTGTGCAAAAGTCACGATGTAAAAACGTTGTATGCTTTTGGTTCATCTACAAACGATAAATTTAACGAAGAATCTAGCGATATAGATTTACTTGTTGAACTAGACACAAAAGATCCAATCAAACGTGGAGAAAATCTACTGGATTTATGGGATAAATTTGAAAATTTCTTTCAAAGGAAAGTTGACTTACTGACTAATTCTTCTATTAGAAATCCTATTCTTAGAAAAAGTATTGATTCATCAAAAATATTACTATATGACGGAAAAGAGCACAAAGTATCTTTCTGATATTTTAATGGCGATTGAATTAATTAAGAATTTATTGTTGACGATAAAGATTTTACTTTATACGATAATGACAGAAAAACTCAAAGTGCAGTCGAGCGTCAATTAGCAATCATTGCTGAAGCATTAAACCACTTTAAAAAGCTGGAACCAGAAAACCCATATAGCGCGGATTTGAAATCCGTGCTCGCAAATTGATTCCCTAAAATACAATCATACGATGTTACTTTTTTTATTAGATTTGAATAACCATTGCTAGTTGGCACGGATTCCTTCGGCAGTCACTGTGCTCGTGTGCAAATCCGCGCCATCGTATACAAAACTGCATTTCCTAATTATAAAACCTATGAAAAACCTATTTTATGTTTGTTTAGTTTTGCTGGCTATAAGCTGTAGTAGTGATAGTGCTACTGATCAGACCGCTATAGATTTAGTTACTGGCGTTACTTTTAGACAAACACCAGATGATTTACCACAAACGTTTGGCAATCCAAATGTGCGGGTTAATGACCAATTTGTCCTCTACCCTAACCCAACCACGCAATATCTCCAAGTGGTTTCACAATCCCCCATCAGTGACGTATGGATTATACCAGCCCATGCTCAAAAAATCTATCAGTCGGTTGATTTTAGCACGGTACTCCATTCGGACACTTACAGTGAAGCTACTGTTGCGAACCATGCAAGCATTACCTTAAATGCTCAAACTAGTACCGAGGTAGTCGTGAATTTAGAATCACTTACAGAAGGATATTACCGCATTTTTGTAAAGATAAACGGAGCGCTTTATTGGGACAATATGTATCTAGACCCTGTTAATACTGAAGAACATACGGCGGAGGTACTTGGGTTTTGGGATTGATTGAGAGGATAGAGTATAGACGATAGATTATAGACTATTGAATATTATGTTATATTCGCTTCGGAAAACCAGTGGGTGCTGCCCTTGAAATCTAAAATCAAATTAGGTCTAAAATGCTATTTAATTCTTTACATTTTGCGCTTTTTCTACCCATAGTGTTTTTTCTGTATTGGTTTTTGAATCGCAAAAGTCTGACGGTACAAAATTTATTATTGCTGGTTTCGAGCTATTTTTTTTATGCTTGTTGGGACTGGCGTTTTATGTTTTTGCTTTTATTCTCTACCCTTTTGGATTACTATACTGGATTAATGATGTGTCGAACGGAGCACCCGTTGCATAAAAAAATTTGGTTTTGGTTAAGTGTCAGTATTAATCTTGGCTTTTTACTATTTTTCAAATACTATAACTTTTTTGTGGATTCTGCTACGGAATCCTTATCGCATCTTGGTTTAGCGGTGCATCCGTGGACTTTAAAAGTTATTTTGCCTGTAGGGATTTCCTTTTATACGTTCCATGGCTTATCCTATGTGATTGACATTTACAAAGGTAGGATCAAAGCGGAGCAGCATTTTATTGATTATGCTGTATTTGTGAGTTTCTTTCCGCGACTGGTGGCAGGACCTATAGAACGTGCTACGCACCTATTGCCACAAATAAAGAGAAAAAGAAGTTTTGACTATGCCGTTGCTGTGGATGGTTTACGCCAAATCCTTTGGGGTTTGTTTAAAAAAATTGTTATTGCTGATCAATGTGCGGAATATGCTAATATCATTTTCAATTCGTCAGACCATGCTTCGGGCAGTACGCTCTTGCTTGGTGCCTTGTTCTTTAGTTTTCAAATTTACGGGGATTTCTCTGGTTATTCTGATATAGCACTGGGTACGGCTAGACTCTTTGGTATTGATTTGTTGCGTAATTTTGCCTTCCCCTATTTCTCTCGAGACATAGCTGAATTTTGGCGGCGATGGCATATATCGCTGTCCTCCTGGTTTCGGGACTATCTCTACATTCCGCTTGGGGGTAGTAAAGGGAGTCTGTGGATGAAAGTGCGCAATACCTTTATCATCTTCATCGTCAGTGGTTTTTGGCATGGTGCCAATTGGACCTTTATTGTTTGGGGCTTTCTGAATGCGCTATTCATTATGCCTTCAATCCTTTTGAACACTAATAGAAACCATCTTGAAACGGTTGCGCAAGGAAAGCTAGTACCCACGCTGAAGGAAAGTTTTTCGATGGCACTTACCTTTGGACTGACGGTTTTTGCGTGGATATTCTTTAGAGCAGCAAGTGTCACACAAGCTTGGCAGATTATTACAAAAATAGCTTCCCGAAGTGTGTTACAGTATCCGGAGTTTGACAAAGACGATACCCTAAAGCCCACCTTATTGCTTATAGGATTATTTATGGTCATTGAATGGTTGGGACGAGAGCAACAGTATGCGATACAACGGTTGTTTACTACTTCTCCAAGAAGCATTCGATGGGCATTTTATGGTGTGCTTAGCTTTATCATTTATTATTTTGCACTTTCAATAGACAATCAGCAATTCATTTATTTCCAATTTTAAGTATGAAATCCTTCCTTTCAAAACTGATCCTATATTTTGGAATGACATTCCTAATTGCGTTGTTATTGCAAGTCTTCTTATCGTACCGCATACGGGATAAAATTTTGACCGAGAACAATCCGTCTGAAGTGCCTCGCAATAAGAATGCGGAAGTACTTTTTTTGGGAAACTCTCGATGTTCGATGCATTTTGACCCCACTTTTTTTGCGGCTAACTATTCTCTTAGTTGTGCTAATCTAGGGATCAGTGGGCATCATGATCTTGCGATGGCTTCGCTGCAACTGCAACGCTTTATGATGACCAATAAGGCTCCGAAGTATGTGATTTTGAATTTTGATCCCTTAACATCAGCTGGAGGAAGGTTTAATAAATCCAATTTTGTTTTGAAGGATGAGTTTGCGCGGTATGCCTTTTTCCCTGAAGACCAAGATACATTATATGCCCAGTATTTTAAATTCTCGTGGGCTGAACAATACGTTCCCTTGTATGCTTTATTCAAATACCGACAATTTAGAAATTGTTTATTTATAAAAAACACTAACGATTACAAAACCTATGGGTATCAAAAAAACGACCGTTATTGGGATACTCTCGCTCCAAACAAAGAACGTTTGTTACTGCAAAAATATTTTAAAAAAGAAGCGCTGCCTGGGATTAGTGATGCCCTTAGCGCTTTGAACAAAATTTGTATACAGCACCAAATTAAATTGTTGTGCATACAGACACCGGTACATAAAACAGTTTATGATTCGGCGCTTTATTCGGCTACAGGAACGATTTGTCGTCAACTCAAGATTCCGTTTATTGATGTAAACACCCCTTATTTTACTTCACACGCTAGGTTTTATTTGAATGCTAATCACTTAAACACCTATGGCGTAGGTCAACTGAATTTATTTTTGAAAAAAGACCCAGTATTTAACCAATTTATTAGCCAAAAACCTTAATCATCCTTATGGAAATCTTCCCTTGGTTGTATAACAATTTTCTATGGGATAAAGGCTGAAACCTAATTACAACCTTTGTATCTTTGCACTGCAAAAAATTGGAATATGGAATCATTGATTGATAACAATTTGCCGGTGGGAAAACCTAAGTGGTTGAAAGTAAAGCTCCCTATAGGCCAAAAATACACGGAACTTCGCGGTTTGGTAGACAAGTACCAATTGAACACTATTTGCACTTCGGGCAGTTGTCCGAATATGGGTGAATGTTGGGGTGAAGGAACGGCCACGTTCATGATCTTGGGGAATATTTGTACCCGTTCTTGTGGTTTTTGCGGGGTTAAAACCGGCAGACCGGAAACGGTGGATTGGGATGAACCTGAGAAAGTAGCCCGTTCTATTAAAATTATGAAGATAAAGCATGCGGTGATTACTAGTGTGGACCGTGATGACTTGAAAGATATGGGTTCGATTATCTGGTATGAAACGGTGCAAGCGATCCGTCGTATGAATCCGGAGACCACTTTGGAAACCCTTATACCCGATTTTCAAGGCGTAGAACGCATCATTGACCGTATCGTTGAGGCAAATCCCGAAGTGGTATCGCATAACGTAGAGACGGTTCGCCGCTTGACGCGTGAAGTGCGTATCCAAGCGAAGTATGACCGTAGTTTGGCTGTATTGAAATACTTGAAAGACCAAGGGATTCGTAGAACTAAGTCGGGCATCATGCTAGGCCTTGGAGAAACGGAGGAAGAAGTGATCCAAACGATGCAAGATTTGAGTGATCAAGGCGTTGACATTGTAACGATTGGTCAGTACCTGCAGCCTAGTAAGAAGCATTTACCGGTAAAAGAATACATTACTCCGGAGCAGTTTGAAAAATACGAGAAGATTGGCAAAGCGATGGGCTTTAGACATGTAGAAAGCGGCGCCTTGGTGCGTTCGTCTTACCACGCTGAGAAGCACATCTTATAATTGAATACCATGGACGTTACCCACACCCAAGCGGCTATTAAAGCCACCTATTTTAGTTTGATAGGCAATGCTTCCTTGGCGCTCATTAAGGGAGTGGCGGGTATCTTTGGAAACTCTTATGCTTTGATTGCGGATGCGATCGAATCGACTACGGATATATTCTCTTCGTTTTTGGTGTTGTTTGGGTTGAAGTATTCGAGTCGGCCTGCCGATGAGAACCATCCCTATGGGCATGGGAGAGCAGAGCCTTTGATTACGTTTTTGGTCGTTGGCTTTTTGATTACTTCGGCTACGATCATTGCTTATGAAAGTATAGAAAACATTGGGACACCACACAGTTTGCCTAAGCCTTGGACTTTGATCATCTTGGGCATCATCATAGTATGGAAAGAATTTTCATTTCGCAAGGTGATGAAGAAAGGGATTGAGACCAACAGTTCGTCCCTACGTGCAGACGCTTGGCACCACCGCAGTGATGCGATTACGTCAGTCGCGGCTTTTATTGGCATTTCCATTGCACTGCTTATGGGCAAGGGATACGAATCGGCCGATGATTGGGCGGCGTTGTTTGCGGCTGGCTTTATTTTGTACAATAGCTATTTGATTTTTAGACCTGCTTTGGGCGAGATAATGGATGAGCATTTGTATGATGATTTGGTTTTGGACATCCGCAGGGTATCGCAGACCGTACCTGGAGTTATTGATACGGAAAAATGTTTTATTCGCAAGGCAGGAATGAAATACCATGTGGATTTGCATGCGTTGGTTGACGCCCATTTATCGGTTAAGGAAGGTCATGATATTTCCCATTTATTAAAAGATACCTTATTGAGTGAATTACCCCAATTGGGACAAGTATTGATTCATATCGAACCCCATGAATAGAAAAACGCGCATTGCCATAAATGGTTTTGGCCGTATTGGGCGGAACCTGTTTCGTTTGCTATTGGATCATCCTAGTCTGGAAGTCGTGGCGATTAATGATATTGCTGATGTGCGGACGATGGCGCATTTGATTAAGTATGACAGCATACACGGCGTATTGTCTAAAACAGTTACCTATGATGCTAACGCTATCATCATTGATGGGAACTCCTATTTGTTTTTTCACGAGCGGGAGATTTCCCGATTGGATTGGGGTGCCCATGACATTGATTTTGTGGTAGAATGCACGGGAAAATACAAGACCTTTGAGGAGCTCAACCAACATATAGTGGTGGGTGCTAAAAAAGTGATCCTCTCTGCTCCTTCTGAAGTATCGGAAATTAAGACTGTGGTCTTGGGGGTTAATGAAAGCATCTTGGATGGCACTGAAACCATAGTTTCGAATGCCAGTTGTACTACCAACAACGCCGCACCGATGATTAAAGTCATTGACGAACTTTGTGGTATAGCGCAAGCTTACATCACTACGGTCCACTCTTATACTACCGATCAAAGTTTGCACGACCAGCCCCATAAAGATTTGCGCAGGGCACGTGGTGCTAGTCAGTCGATAGTACCTACCACTACGGGGGCGGCAAAGGCCTTGACTAAGATTTTCCCAGCAATGGAAGGAAAAATTGGAGGGAGTGGCATTAGGGTACCCGTACCCGATGGTTCCTTGACCGACATCACCTGTTATGTTACCCGCCAGGTTACCATAGAACAAATTAACAAAGCCTTTAAGCAAGCTTCAGAGACCCACTTAAAGGGCATCTTAGATTATACCGAAGACCCTATAGTATCAGTGGACATCTTGGGAAATCCACATTCCTGTTTGTTTGATTCCCAACTTACTTCTGTCATTGATAAAATGGTTAAAGTGGTGGGGTGGTATGATAATGAAATAGGGTATTCTTCTCGAATAATCGACCTTATAGTACTATTACGAAAATAATTTTATTATATTTAGCGCCCTAATGCTGTGTAAATCTTCAATTTATGAGATGGTTTTGGCTCCTTTTATTATTTCAGACCCTTAGTTTCGGACAAAAGAAAACTGTTGGTAAAATTGACAGTACTTCTTATTATATCCAACTGGCTAATTTTAACAAAAAGACCAACAACTATAAGTTTGCCTTATCCTTTTCGCAAAAGGCCTTTAACTATGCGAAGGTCCATAACAACGTTCGGGGAAAAGCCTTTGCTTTATTCTCTTTGGCTTCGACCTATTTTGATTTAAAGAAAACCAAAGATGCTATAGAAACCTTTACTCAGAGTGCTGAGTTTTTCAGTCAGCTCCCTCCTACTTCGGGCTATGCTTTGTGTTACTACAATATTGGTTTGTGTTATATGAATCAAGAAGATTTTGACAAGGCGGAGGAAAACTTTGACAAAGCAGAATCTATTTATTATTCCTTAAAAATTGACGCCTCTGGGATATTGAATTTGCAGAAAGGCATTTTGTATAAGAATAAGGGCAAATTGGATTTGGCCACCAACCTCTTTAATGAAATCGTTTCTAAAAACGAGGTGAAAGACTTGTTTAAAACCCGAGCGGAGGCTTTATACCAATTGGGTGCTATAGAAGCTTCTTTGGACCACAACAACTTGGCTGCTAATTATTTGAATAGAGCTTTAGAAGACAATGCCAAGGATGGAAATTTAGATCAGAAAGTCAAAATATTATTAGAATTGAGTAAGATCTACGATAAATTATTGGATGTAAAGCGGTCCTACACCTATTTAAAAGCCCATTTATTGTTGAAGGACAGTTTGTCCCATTTGAACAATGTTAAATTGGATATTACCGATTATGAAGCCTTTAAGGAAAGTGAACGCATGCGAGCATTGGAGCAGTTGACTAAGGAGAATGATGCCCAGCAGAAAACGAATAAGTTTGCGCGACTCATCAGTATCTTGGCCATTGCCTTGATATCGATTTTATCCTTGTTGAGTTTGTCGCTCTATAAAAACAACATCATTCGCAGTCAGTCTAATGTATTGCTACAAGAGAAGAACTTTGAGTTGCAGATTGCTAAGGACAAGGCGGAGAAAGCCTCTAAAGCCCGGGCTGAATTCCTGTCTACGGTAAGTCATGAGTTGCGAACCCCTTTGAATGCCATTAATGGGATTACCCATATCTTGATTGAGGACAATCCGAAGGAGAGCCAGGTGCATTATCTTAATTCCCTCAAGTTTTCGGGGAATTACCTGTTGACCTTTATTAACGAGATCTTGGAGATTAACCGTATTGAGTCGAGTCATATTGAAATTGAGTACATCGATTTTGACATCAAGCAATTATTGGTTGACATACAGAATACAATGAATGAGATTGCGGCGAAGAATCATAATACCTTTTTATTGGAGATGGATCCTGCCATCCCTAATGTATTGTTGGGTGACCCAACTAAGCTTTCGCAGATCTTCATCAATCTGATTAATAATGCTTTGAAATTCACTAAAGATGGAGAAGTCAAAGTGGTGGCGAAACTAGTTGAAACGGGAGATGACTATTCCCGCATTAATTTTGCCGTAAGCGACACCGGTATTGGGATCCCTGAAGAAAAGCAGGAGTCTATTTTTGACAGTTTCTCTCAGGGTTCGATTGAGATCAACCGCAAGTATGGAGGCACTGGATTGGGGCTTACTATTGTTAAGAAGTTGGTTGACTTATTGGGGGGCGACATTAATTTGGTTAGTGAAGTTAATGTGGGCACTACCTTTGATTTTGAGTTGAATTTGCTGCATGGAAAAGGTGTGCTTACCCTTGAAAAGCAAATTTTCTATTCGGATGACGTATTGGAAGGTAAATACCTATTAGTTGTTGAGGACAATAAAATTAACCAGATGGTTACTAAGAAAATGTTGGAGAACAAGGGGATGAAGTGCAAGATTATTGACAATGGAGAGGAGGCCGTCACCTTACTTAAGGCTGAGAATACGTTTGATTTGGTTTTGATGGATGTGCATTTACCGGGTATTAATGGAACGATTGCTACTCAAAACATACGAACGTTTGATGTGAAAACACCGATTATTGCCTTGACTGCCATCTCGTTGAATGAGAATAGAGAAATGCTGATGTCGTTTGGCATGACGGATGTGATCACCAAACCTTTTGAGCCGGAGACTTTTTACAGAATCATTGCGATGAATTTGGGTTAGTATTGCAGAATTAGCTCTTTGATGAGCAGGCGTACGTGTGGTTCGGCTGCATTGGCTGCTTTTAATACTTCTTCATGAGAGATGGATTCTAGGTATTCTTCGCTACCAATATCCGTAATAACCGAAATACCAAAGGTTTCAAGTTCCATGTGTCTTGCTACTATAACTTCGGGAACGGTAGACATTCCAACACAGTCTGCCCCAATGTTTTTCACCATTTTGTATTCGTGTAAGGTTTCAAAAGTGGGTCCTTGCAGGGCCATATATACCCCTTCAAACACTTCAATGTTGGCTGCTTTGGCTACTTCTTTCGCCTTTGCAATCATTTTAAAGCTGTAGGGTTCGTTCATATTGACAAATCTGGGTCCAAAGCGGTCGTCATTTTTACCTCTTAGGGGATGTTCGGGCATCATGTTGACGTGGTCTTTTAGTAGGACAATTGACCCTACGCTGTATGCGGGATTTACACCACCGGCGGCATTGGATACAATTAATTTGGTCACCCCTATGTATTTCATTACGCGTACTGGAAAAGTAACTTCTTGCATGGAATAGCCTTCGTAGTAATGAAAGCGCCCTTGCATGGCAACGACTTTTTTATCGCCTATAGTTCCGAAGACTAAAGCCCCTTTATGGCCTTGAACGGTAGACACTGGGAAGTTGGGTATATCCGTATAGGGCAATGTGAATTCAATAGTAATATCCTCTGTAAAGCTTCCTAATCCCGAGCCTAGTATTACCCCGTACTCGGGTACAAAGTTGGTTTTACTTTTGATATAATTAACGGTTTCCTGAACGAGTTCCCACATAGTTGGTAATAATTTGGTCAAAAGAATCCTGATTCGAAATCAGTTGGCTCTTAATTGGTAAATAATATAATTGTTCTTTTAGAACGGGGGTTTGTAAACGTACAAAATCCTTTTCGGTTGTGATGATGATTTTGCCTTTAGCTTTATTTTTTATGTTTATGATATCGCTTTCACTAAAATGATGGTGATCCGCGAACACCATGGTATTTTCTTTTTTGGCGCCTAAATGTTGGAAAAACGATTTAGGTTTAGCAATTCCGGCTAAGAGTACATTCTCATTTGCTTTGCAATCGGCTACAGACATGCTCTTTGTTCCACTGTATAAGGTATCTTCATAGGCGATGCAACTGAAAAATATAGGGACATCCAATCCAATTTTCTTTTTTATGGAATTCTGCGCAATTTGGGAAATTGCTGGCGGACATTTAGTGACAATTATCATATTGGCTCTTTTTGCACCGTTTCTGCTTTCGCGAAGATTCCCAGTAGGCACGATAAAATCTTCGTAATATAAATCATCATAGGCTGTTAATAAGATATAGAAGCCTGCTTTCACTTTGCGGTGTTGGTAGGCATCATCCAGCAAGATGACTTGGGGTTTGGCTTCTTGCTTTAAAAGTTGGTTAATCCCGTTACGACGGTCGGCATCGACTGCGACTTGAATTTGGGGGAATTTCATGTAGTATTGCATCGGTTCGTCACCTAAGGTCATGGCATTGGATTGTTCATTGGCCAAAATAAACCCTTTTGATTTTCTTTTGTAGCCCCTGCTAAGCGTTGCTACTTTGTAATGGGGCGCTAGTAAGCGAATTAAGGCTTCAATCTGAGGTGTTTTTCCAGTGCCCCCTACGCTTAGATTCCCTACGGCAATGACATGAATATCAAACGAATGGGATTTTAAAATCCCTGTATCATAGAGAAAATTTCTAATTGAAGTAATTATGCCATAGAGTATGGCCAAGGGGAAAAGTACTATTCTCACTACATTCATGTAACAAAGATAAAAATATTAACGGCGAATGCACGTCATTTTATTGTTTGCTTAGTGTAAATTCTATTTTAACAAGAATTATAGTTTGAGGGTTGGGTGTAAGACCACGAAAAGTACTGATTTTTATGGAGGCATTTTGAATGTTATTATACAAATTAGGGAAAAGATTCTATCTTTGGAAAAGATTGTTATTTATAAAAATATAATGAGACCCTTATCCCTTCTACTTGCTTTATTTTTGGTGGGCGCCGCCCCTATTTTTGCGCAGGAACAAGACCAAGTTGATTTATTAAAAATCATCTTTAGCAAATACTATAAAGAAGAAAAAGTTATTGCTAAAGGCAGGTTACAGTTGTTGCGTTTTTATTGCAAAAAAGCTCCTAATAATGAAGAGGTTTTGGCGGTAATCGCAACGAGTGACTATTTAAAAAAGTATGCCACTGAGATTAAGGCGCAGATAGACGTTACGGTAGACGAGGATTGGTCTGCAACGTACACCTCTTTATTCACTGGGCAAAACCAATACTTAAAAAGCAAGGTTAACGATTGTCAATCGATGGAAGAATTTAGGATTGATTATGCAAAACATGGCGAAAACAATCAGCGGTTGATGATTATTAGCAAGCCCCTCTACTTCGCGAACCATAACAGTGCTTTGGTTAAGGTTACTTTTTACAGAAGTATAGAGCACAACAACAGCAGTTATCTCTTGTTTGAAAAAATAAATGGTAAGTGGACCCTAAAGGACTCCTTATATGAATGGGCCACATGATTAGAAAACAGTTTACAATAAGTCGAAAAACAATAGTATGAAATTAAAAGAACTACTTCCTATATTAGAAGAAATGGCTCCATTGGCCTATGCGGAAGATTTTGACAATGTAGGATTGCTGGTAGGCACTACCGAAAGTGAGATTACGGGGATCTTGGTATGTCATGATGCCTTAGAAGAGGTGATCGATGAAGCGATAGCGAAACAGTGCAATGTGGTTGTATGCTTCCACCCTATTATCTTTTCGGGTTTGAAGAAAATAACCGGTACCAATTATGTAGAACGTTCTGTACTTAAAGCCATTAAAAACGACATTGCTATCTATGCTGTGCATACGGCATTGGACAACCATAAAGAAGGTGTTAATAAGATTTTTTGTGATGCTTTGGGTTTGACCCAGACGCGCATTTTGATTCCGAAGGCCGATTTTATTCAAAAGCTTGTGACCTACACTACCCCTGAAAATGCGGAGTCGCTTCGCAATGCTCTTTTTGCCTCTGGTGCTGGTTCGATTGGAAATTATGAGGATTGCAGTTTTAGTTCGAAAGGAATAGGCAGTTATAGGGGTAACGAAAACAGTAATCCAGTCGTTGGAAATAAGTTTGAATTAGTGACCACTGAAGAAATTAAGATTGAGGTTACTTTTGAGAAGCATTTGCAATCCAAGGTATTGAAGGCTTTGTTTTCTGCTCATGTGTATGAGGAAGTTGCTTATGAAATTTATGGATTAAAAAATTCGCATCAAAATATAGGATTGGGAATGATTGGAACGTTACAGCAGCCTATGGAGGAGACGGAATTTCTTTTGTATGTAAAAGACAAAATGGGTTGTGGGGGAATACGTCACAGTCGGTTATTTGGAAAAAAAATAGAAAAAGTTGCGGTTTTGGGAGGTTCCGGAAGTTTTGCGATAAAGGATGCTAAACAAGCTGGAGCGGATATTTTCTTAACAGCTGATTTAAAGTACCATAACTTTTATGAAGCTGAAAATCAATTGATTTTGGCTGATATTGGTCACTTTGAAAGTGAAAGATTTACAAAAAATTATATTGTTGATTTTCTTAAGAAAAAAATCCTTAATTTTGCAATCATTTTTTCGGAAGAAAATACAAATCCAGTTAAGTACTTATAAAATATGGCGGCTACAAAAGAACTAAGTGTTGAAGACAAATTGAGAGCTATCTATGACTTACAAATCATAGATACAAGAATTGATGAAATCAGAAACGTTAGAGGGGAATTACCTTTAGAAGTGGAAGATTTAGAAGATGAAGTTACCGGTTTAAGCACTCGTTTAGATAAATTAAAAAGTGATTTAGTTTCAATAGAAGAGCAAATCAAAACCAAGAAAAGCGCTATTGACGAGCATCAAGCAGCAATTAAAAAATATACTGCTCAACAAAAGGAAGTTCGCAACAACAGAGAATTCAATTCCTTAACTAAAGAAGTAGAGTTTCAAGAATTAGAGATTCAACTGGCTGAGAAACAAATCAAAGAATTGAAAGCCTCTATCGAGCATAAAAAAGAAGTAATTGCTACTTCAAAAGAGCGTTTAGATCAAAAGTCAACGCATTTGAAACATAAGAAAGCGGAGTTGAATGACATCATGTCTGAGACGCAAAAAGAAGAAAACTTCTTAATGGAGCAATCGGCTGCATTTGAAGCACAAATTGAAGACCGTTTATTGGCCGCTTACAAAAGAATTCGTTCTAGTGTTCGCAATGGTTTAGCGGTAGTTTCTATTGAGCGTGGTGCCTCTGCAGGATCGTTCTTTACGATTCCTCCTCAAACACAGGTGGAGATTGCGGCACGCAAAAAAATCATTACTGATGAGCATTCGGGAAGAATATTGGTTGATGCTTCCTTAGCGGAAGAGGAAAGAGAGAAAATGCAAAAATTATTTGCGCATTTATAATATACTAATCCCGATTTATTCGGGATTTTTTTATGAAGAAACTATATTTATTTATCGCTACCAAAACGATAGGGCTATACTTGAATTGCCTGAGTTACTTCAATGCTACAAGTGCTAGAAAAAAAGCCTATACCCTATTTAGTCAGCCGAGAAAAGGGCGATTAAAAAAAGACCATTTACCGCGTACCCTTTTGTATACCATTCATGAACAATTTGAATACAAAAGCGAAACCATACAAACCTATATATGGGAAGGGGATGAAACCATTATCTTGTTGGCGCATGGATGGGAGAGTAATTCCTCACGATGGAAAAAATTGTTGGTGCATTTAAAACCTTTGGGGCATACGATAATTGCAGTTGATGCGCCAGCGCATGGACTTAGTAGTGGTGCCGAATTTAATGCTCCCAAATATGCTGAGTTTTTGAATATAGTTTCAAAAAAATACCAACCTAAGGTGGTCATAGGTCATTCTATTGGAGGAGCTGCCTTGGCTTTTTACCTTAACAAATATGAGAATCTCGGTATTGAAAAAGTCATCTTATTGGGCGCCCCCTCGGAATTTAAAATACTGAGTGACAATTTTGTTTCCATGCTCAGTTTGAACAAACGTATAAAACGCCGATTGGAAGCTTATTATCAGCGTAAATTTCATATTGCCCTTAGCGATTTTGCTGGGCATAAATTTGCCACAAATTTTAGTCATAAGGCTATGATAGCGCATGATTGTAAAGATAAAATTGTCCCGGTTACAGAAGGCCGAAAATATGCTGAAACTTGGAAGCAGGCAATTTACATTGAAACCCAAGGACTTGGTCATAGCATGCATGATACGGCGCTTTACGAAAAAATTATACTTTTCATACAAGAACGCTAATAGTCGCTGTCTACTCCTAAGGAATTCCTTTACTCAACTATTGACCGCAGTCTATTTCAAGGCGCCTGTGGTTTGATTTTATGCATCTTAATAAACTGAAAATCAAGAGCAATAATTGTTCTGTTGTACTAGCACTGTAAGTTTTTAGTTTTTCTGCAAAAAAAGTACTAGTAGCAAACAAATATTTCCTATTTTTAACAAAATCATTAGCATTTAGTCTTATTAACCCTTCCTAACTATGAAGATTCTAAAAATACAAGCCTTACGTGGACCGAATATTTGGAGTGTCCAACGTAAAAAACTAATCCAAATGCGTTTGGACTTAGAAGAAATGGAACAATCCCCTACGAATAAAATTGAAGGATTTCGAGAACGCATTGAAGCGATGTTTCCTACGATGATTGAGCACCGTTGTTCTGAAGGGTGCCGGGGCGGATTCTTTTCTCGTATCGACAGAGGTACTTGGATGGGTCATGTCATTGAACATATTGCCTTAGAAATACAAACCCTTGCTGGAATGGAAACTGGTTTTGGAAGGACCCGAGAAACGAAAACTCCAGGCGTTTACAATGTTGTTTTTAGTTATACGGAAGAGAACGTTGGGATGTTTGCCGCCGAGAGCGCTGTGGCGATCGCTGAAGCGTTGATCGCTGGTACACCTTATGATGTTGAAGCGGACATTCAAAAAATGAGAGAGATACGTGAGCGAGTGCGATTAGGACCTTCAACTGGAAGTATCGTAGAAGAAGCGGTAGCTCGGGATATCCCTTGGATACGCCTAGGAACCAATTCCTTAGTGCAATTGGGGTATGGTGTCAATCAGATGCGCTTTCAGGCAACGATTACTTGTAAAACCAGTAATATAGCAGTAGATATAGCCTGTAATAAAGAAGAGACCAAGCGCATGCTTGATTTAGCTTCGATACCCGTTGCCAGCGGAAGTATTTGTGTGGATGAAGAAGATTTGGAAAACACTATAAAGAAAATTGGATATCCAATTGTATTAAAACCGTTGGATGGAAATCATGGTAAAGGAGCCTCTATCAATGTCGTTACTTGGGAAGATGCTGTGGCTGGATTGGCTTATGCACAAAAATACAGTCGCCGTGTCATTGTAGAGAAGTTCATAACTGGTTATGACTTTAGGGTTTTGGTTATAGATAACAAGCTTGTTGCTGCGGCAAAACGAGAGCCTGCGCATGTAAAAGGAGATGGACAATTGACCATACAGCAATTAATCGAAGAAACCAATAAAGATCCTAGAAGAGGTTATGGGCATGAGAATGTCCTGACCCAAATCGATGTGGATCGAGACACGACTGATTTATTAGAGAAATTAAATTATACCTTGGACACGGTACCCGCTAAAGATGAAGTAGTGTATTTAAAATCTACCGCTAATTTGAGTACGGGCGGAACATCAGTAGATGTTACCGACATGATGCATCCAGAGAATATTTTCCTATGTGAGCGTATTTCAAGGGTTATTGGTCTAGACATCTGCGGGGTTGATATTATGGCTCAGAATTTAACGGAACCTTTAAAAGAAAATGGAGGGTGTATTTTGGAAGTGAATGCTGCACCGGGATTCAGAATGCACTTAGCGCCTTCGGAAGGGTTGCCTAGAAACGTGGCGGCGCCTGTTATTGACATGTTGTATCCTCCTGGAAAGCCTAGTAGAATTCCGATCATTGCCATAACGGGAACAAATGGTAAAACCACTACTACCCGATTGATCTCTCATATTGTAAAAAACAATGGTTATCGCGTAGGTTTTACTACTTCGGATGGTATTTATGTGCAAAACCATATGATGGAAAAAGGCGACACAACAGGACCTATCTCAGCCGAATACATACTGAAAGACCCTACGGTAGAATTTGCCGTTCTAGAAACAGCACGTGGGGGCATCTTGCGCTCTGGTTTAGGATTTAGTCGGTGCGACATTGGTATTATTACCAACATACAAGAAGACCATTTAGGATTGAGCGATATTCACACTTTGGATGATTTAGCTAGAGTAAAGGCTACGGTTGTTCGCAGCATCAAAAAAGACGGTTGGGCCATCCTAAATGCAGAAGACGAATATTGTTTGAAAATAGCCAATGAATTGAGCTGTAATATTGCTTATTTCAGTTTGGATGAAAACAACCCAAAAGTCCAGCAATTTGCCAAAGAAGGAAAAATTGTAGCGGTGTATGAAAACGGTTTTATCACAATTAAAAAAGGAGAATGGAAAATACGTGTAGAGCGTGCTACTCATGTTCCCTTAACCATGGGAGGCAAGGCTCGTTTTATGATTTCAAACGTATTGGCAGCTACTTTGGCTAGTTATTTATATGGTTTTAAAACGGAAGATATTAGTTTGTCGCTACAAACCTTTATTCCGAGTGCGGCACAAACGCCGGGCCGTATGAATATTTTTGAATTCAAAAAATTCAAAGTATTGATTGACTTTGCTCATAACCCCGCAGGTTATAAAGGAGTGGAAGAATATTTATCATCGGTAGAAGCCACTAAAAAAATAGGGATTATTGCGGGCGTTGGTGATCGACGTGATGAAGACATTAAGGAGTGTGCTATGATTGCGGCTCGTATGTTTGATCATATCATTATTCGTCAAGAGAAATATTTGCGTGGACGCACTGAAGAAGAAATCATAGGATTGATTATGGAAGGGATTGCTGCCTCGGGTAGAACCGTTACTCACGAAATCATTTCTAAAGAAGTGGAAGCCATCAAGCATGCTATAGATACAGCGGCAGACGGAAGTTTTATTACTGCCTTAAGCGATGTTGTCACAAATGCTATTAATATTGTTCAGGAATATTTGGACAAAGAGAACGAAGAAGGGCGAGTATAATTAGCAACGAGAATCATAAAGGCATTTTCATTCAATCTTCTATTTATAAACAGAAAGTCAATTATGAAAAAAATAAAAAATGCAATCAAACATCTAGCGAATCAACTTCCTTATGTTAAAACATTGTATAAACAAGCGGCTAATTGTACCCACCCCAATGGCCACTATTATTCCCCTGTTTTTTCTATCGAAGATGTAAAGCTCAGACAAGATAGCATTTGGAAGGATGTAAACAAAGAGGGGATTTCGAATATTGATTTGAGAACCAACGAGCAAAAGCAATTGGCTGAACGCTTGAGTTCTTTTTATAGTGAGATGCCCTTTCAATTCGAAAAGTCATCTCAATTTAGGTATGAATTCAATAACGGCTATTTTTCGTATTCTGATGGCATATTGTTGTATTCCATAATAAGACAGTTTAAGCCCAAAAGAATTATTGAAATAGGTTCGGGTCATAGCTCTGCTTTAATGCTTGACACCAACGAATTATTTTTTAATAATGAAATCAACTTAACCTTTATAGAACCTTATCCAGAAGAACGTTTGAATTGGTTAATGAATGCTGAAGACAAAAAAAGACATACTGTTATTCCTGATTTTGTACAATCAGTATCCTTAGATGTTTTTAGTCAATTAGAAGCAGGAGATATTTTATTCATTGACAGTACGCATGTCTCTAAGACTGGAAGTGATGTAAATTATATCTTATTTGATGTTTTACCCGTTTTACAACCGGGAGTACTCATTCATTTTCACGATGTATTTTATCCTTTTGAATATCCTAAAGAATGGGTGTTTCATGGATATAACTGGAATGAGGATTACTTATTAAGAGCCTTTTTAATGTGTAATACGGCCTATAACATACTGTTATTTCCCGATTATTTACACTTACACCATAATGAAGTATTTGACACCATGCCGCTATGCAGACTAAATACTGGGGGTAGTTTTTGGATTCAAAAGAAATAACTTAAGGAAAATCGAAGACAGGGAAAAGTTAATTTATTGATTTTAAAGACTATAAAAAAACCTAGAATAATACTACATCCTAGGGTGCTATTTTGAAATTCTATGCCTTTTCTTTGAAAAAAATTAAAAAAAACATTAAATTTGATTACTATGTAAACCCAAGATTCTATGCTAAAAAGGCTACTTAATCCTCCTTTTATACATGCTGAAGTTAATCAGTTAGGGAAAAACTTGTATAAAATCATTTTAGGAGTTTGTTTTTTTGTAACGTTGACCTATATCCTAGCCATGATATTTCAACGGCAATTTAGCACCCGGTATATGTCAATGATAGTCGTGACCTATTTGGTTAGTTTCATCACTGTATTTTTATTACAAAAAGGGTATGCTAAAATTAGCGCCTATTTTTACATCATTGGATTATTGTTTTTCATCTTAATGTTTGCCGTGACTGGTGGAGGTATTCAAGGGCATGGAATCCAATTTTTGCCTATTTTGGCACTATTTGCAGGATTAACGATAGGTCGCAAGCAAATATGGATCTTTGGTATTTTTTTATCAATGTGCAGTTTTTCCTTACTCATAGCGCGTCATTATGACCTTCTCATTGTAAAAGAGCCTATTAAAAATAGTGATTTCATTAGTTGGGTCTATTCAACCACTTGTATTTTTTTATTGTGTTTTATCGAATACATGTCGGTTGGCAGCCTAAACAAAGCACTAGCCGAGGCTAAAGAAGAACTTATTTTGCGAAAAAAATCGGAAGAAAAATACCGTCAAATTTTTGACTCCTTTCAGGACGTTTATTATCAAACCGATATGGAGGGTAAGATACTATTAATTACCCCTTCCATAAAAGACCATACCGGTTTTGATGCTTCTGAAATTATTGGAAAAAATGTTACCGATTTTTATTTTGATCCACAGAAGCGCGAAATGTTTTTACCTGAAATTCAATTAAATGGTAAAGTGCAAAACTATGAAATTGATTTCAAAACCAAATACGGTAAAGTGATCAGGGCTATTATATCGAGTAAGATACTCTATGATGAAAGTGGAACTCCCAAAACCATTGAAGGTACCATACACGACATCACCCTATGGAAAAATGCGGAAGAAATGTTAAAGCTTAAAAATGAAAAATTAACAGAAGTAGCCTTTCTTCAATCGCATATCGTAAGGAGACCTGTTGCCAATGTCCTTGGTATATTGCATTTAATCAACAAAGACAATCCTGCTGACCCGATGAATTTAGCACTCATACCAAAACTAGAACAAGTGTCAAAAGATTTAGATGATGTTATTAAGCAAATCGTTGAGAAAACGAATGAGATTGACGGCATGAATTAAATTAAATAAGTAATCACAAACCTTGATGCCATGATTGATTTAACCGAATCATTAGAACGGATGAATCAAATTGAAATGCAGGATAAAGCGTTAAAAGACATTTCGTGGACTCAATCTCATGTGGTAAGAGCCCCTTTGGCTAATTTACTTGGTTTTATCTACTTACTTGAAGAGAATATAGATACGGGGTTGAGTGATAAGGAAATTATAGATCACATTGGAGCATCGGCTAAGCGCCTGGATGAAATTATTAGGGATATCGTAAGTAAAACCAATTAATTGCTTTACTTTCTCATATTGATTACTTTTTATAAATTAAAAAACCCTTTTCTTTAGTAAGAAAAGGGTTTTAATTTTATTTGTAGTGCACTATATTACTAGTAATATACACCTACATAATTACCGTCTTTTACTTCAACCTTGAATTTAGTGACGCAGTATAATTTGGTCGCCTTTTCGGAATTCGTATCCCAATTCCAATTTACATTCATTACGTAAATCCCATCAGGCATTTTTGCAGGCAATGAACAGCCACTACTTGTAATAGGAAGCTGCTTTTTGTCCTTTATAACATCGAAAACAAATAGTAAGTCTTTTATAGCCACTTGTATTTGTCCGCCAATTGCATTAGAACCTTCATCCGACAAAACGGCTGCTTCGCTTTTTAAAACTTTTACAGCACCTTCTGAGGAGTCTTTTTTACCTACTTCTGTTACAGAATTATCTAAATAGCTTACATGAAATTCTTTTTTTGAATAAGTATCTCCTTTTTTAGCCAATTCCGAATTTGGATCTAAATTGAATTCGAAAACAACCGTACAGCCCTCTGTTGTCGTAGTCACTTTACAGGTATTTCTTCCTGAAGCTACATTAGTTATTGAAGTTACAGGAACTGCCGTAGTCGTTGTTTTTACCTTTGTTGTTGTGTTTTTTGCTGGTTTGGCTGAACTTTTTTTGCTTGCCATTGGGGCTTTTTTTACCGAAGTAGTGGCTGCTTTCTTCTTAGTGCTTACTTGAGCGGTCATTGTATTGGAAAAGAAGAAAAAAGAAATAAAAGTGAGTACAAAAATTAATTGTCTTTTCATAAATTTTAAATTTTAAAGATAATAATCTGCTATTTTATTAGGCAATCGCCCATTAAACACTTGCCAAAGTAAGGCTATTTCAAATAAAATCCAATTTTATATGAAATTTTGGTTAATTATATACCGGCGATACTTTTTATCTCATCAATTATTCTCTGGGCCAGTGCGTCAGCTTCTCCTTGTGTGGGAGCTTCTGTATAGATTCGGATAATTGGTTCTGTATTGGATTTACGGAGGTGAACCCAAGCTGTTGCAAAATCAATTTTAACACCATCTATAGTAGAACAGTTTTCGTTCTTATATTTCTCAGTCATGGCTTCTAAAATGGCATCAACATCAATTTGTGGTGTTAATTCGATTTTATTTTTACTCATATAGTATTGAGGATAAGAAGCTCTTAACTCGGCCACCGTCATGTCAAGGCTAGCTAGGTGTGTTAAAAACAAAGCTACTCCTACTAGGCTATCACGTCCATAATGTAACTCAGGGTATATAATACCGCCATTACCTTCGCCTCCAATAACGGCCTTGGTTGCTTTCATTAGTTCGACTACATTTACTTCTCCAACGGCACTAGCTTGATAGGTTCCACCATGTTTTGTTGTAATATCACGAAGGGCTCGCGAAGACGACATATTGGAAACCGTATTACCAGGAGTTTTACTCAAGACGTAATCAGCACAAGCTACTAGGGTATATTCTTCACCAAACATTTCTCCATTATTTGAAATAAAAGCTAAACGGTCGACATCTGGATCTACTACTATTCCAAAATCGGCTTTTTCATCCACTACTAATTTACAAATATCCCCAAGGTGTTCTTTTAAGGGTTCAGGATTATGAGGGAAATGTCCGTTGGGTTCGCAATACAGTTTCACGCATTCCACGCCCATTTGTTCTAATAATTTGGGGATAATGATGCCTCCTGAGGAGTTTACGCCATCTACTACCACTTTGAACTTGCGTTTAGCTACCGCTTCGGCATCGACTAAAGGTAATTCTAATACCTCATCGATATGAATGTCCATATAGGCGTCATTGGCTGTTATCTCCCCTAAATGGTCCACTTCTGAAAAATTGAAAGCTTCAGCTTCGGCAATTTCTAATATTTTAGCACCTTCGGCGCCGCTTAAGAATTCTCCTTTGGCATTTAATAATTTTAGAGCATTCCATTGTTTTGGATTGTGAGAGGCCGTTAAAATAATTCCGCCATCAGCTTCCTCCATTGGAACGGCCACTTCCACGGTAGGTGTAGTTGAAAGTCCTAAATCGATAACATCTATCCCGAGTCCGATTAAGGTATTGACCACTAAATTTTGAATCATAGAACCGGAAATACGAGCATCTCTGCCAATTACAACCTTTAATTTGTCCTTTTGAATATTATTTTTTAAAAAGGTTCCATAAGCAGCTGCAAATTTAACGGCGTCTACTGGTGTTAAATTATCTCCAACTTTGCCTCCTATAGTACCGCGTATTCCTGAAATTGATTTTATGAGTGTCATTTTATAAATATTAGTTTTTTTAGTGAAGCAAATATAAGAAGGAAAAAAACTTCCGAAGGTAGATTTCAATATATCTCTAATAAATTCAATTGTATTTTTTTTCGACTACACTTTTATTCTGTGAAATACCTGCTACGCATAAATAGGTATAAAATATTATATATCTTACAAAAAAGAACTAAATAATGTATTTAAACGCATTTTATTGCATTTTATCGATTTTTTATTTGGTAATAACAAATTAATAGTTTAGTTTTGATGAGGATTTAAACTTACAAATAACTAGGCTCCGTACTAGATTAGCTTTTAACGGTAAATCCAATGCCCTAAAAATTAAAGATTTGCAACCTACTAAAACAATGCATCGTGAAAGATCTAGTAAACTATCTCGTAGAAGAAACAGGTATTAAGGAACAACTTTCTATGAACCCCAAGTTGGTCCTCCTCTCAATCACCAACTACAACTTTCCTACTATTTTAACAACAAGAGACTTTTTCTTGTTTTTAAAGTACTTCTTTATCCCTGTACTGATCGTTTTTTTGGTATCAATCGTTATGGTAATCGTGTTTAGGCGATATCGTTTAGACCGTCTGGATTTTAAGAGGGTTCAGCTCGAAGATAGCGTTAATACGTTCTTAACAGAACTCATTTTCTCGGATTATTCAGAAGAGGAATTGAAGATTAGGATTGATGCATTTAAAAAAGTATCCCTTAAAAAGAACAAGAAATTGGCTCCCTTTATTTTACAAAAATTACTTCACATTAAGCAGAATGTTCAACAAATAAACCAAGAGAAATTCATCTTAATATATGAGTATTTTGGATTTAACAAACTCACTAAAAAATTATTAGCTGATCGCAGTTGGGAGCATAAATCAGAGGGCATCATGCATTATCAAATTTTAGATTATAAAGCTAAGAAAGACTTGATTGCACCTTTTTTAACGAATCATCATAAAGCCTTACGATCAAATGCTTTGATTGCTATGATCTCTTTATCGGATGAGAATTTCGATGTATTAGATCATTATGAAGCCACAATTACTAGAGCAGAGGAATTTAAAATTTTAGATTTAATTTATCAAAAAGAGGTTAGCATCCCTACTAATATCAATGCTTGGTTGAAGAGTACAAATGAATCTATTGTAATTATTGCAATAAAGCTTGCTGTGCGATATAAATTTAAATTCAACAGAGAGCAACTAAATTATTTACTAGAAAACAGCAATCCGCTGGTTAGAAAAGAGATTATTATCGCCATTAGAGAATTAAAACTTGAGTTTGCTAATCCTCTTTTGATGGCTCATTATAAAATTGAAAAGAGTTTACGTAACAAGATTTCTATTATCAAAACGTTTCAAAAAATTGGAAATACGTCAACAAAAGAATATGCTTTGAGATTATTAACAAAAGAAAATGACTTGGATTTAAAATTTGAAATTGTGAATTGCATTTATCAAATTGACAACAACTTCTTTTCGCACTATAAGTCAAAAGATCGATTAGAGGCTGAGTTGATTTCCAAAATATTGTTGCATCACAAGAATCCCTATATAAATTAAGAACGCGTCAAAACCATTCCTTATTAAAACCTATTACTACTTTGAACACACTAGGCCATATAATCAAATCGCTTGAGGTATTTTTTGGATGTTATTCCATCTTGTACATTTTATTCTATTGTACATTGGGTATACTTTCATTTATTGAAATCAAAAAATATTATTCGTCCTCAAATTTTTTACATAAAGATATTTTAATCAAATCAAACAATGCAATAGGAGTTTCTATCATTGCCCCTGCATTCAATGAAGGATTAACTATCGTAGCTAATGCTAAATCATTGTTATCACAGGAGTATCCCAAATATGAGGTTATCATCATAAATGATGGGAGTACCGACGACACTTTGGAAAAATTGATTAATGAGTTTAGTTTAGTCAAAGTAGATTTCTTCTACCAAGACAAAATAAAAACCGCGCAAGTACGAGGACATTATCGTTCTACCAACCCGATTTACAACAAATTATTGATTGTGGACAAAGTTAATGTCAAGAGTAAGGCGGATGCTTGTAATGTTGGCGTTAATTCGGCTAAATACTCATTATATGTGTGCACAGACGTGGATTGTATTCTTCGAAAAGACACCTTAGCGATGTTGGTTAAACCTTTTATAGAGAGCACTATCAAAGTATTGGCTACGGGTGCTGCTATACGAATTTCAAACTCTTGTGAATTTAAAGAAGGAGTTTTATATCGCTCACATTATCCTAAGAACTTTTTTGCTCGTTTCCAAGAATTAGAATACATCCGTTCGTTTTTATATGGCAGAATGGCTTGGAGTAGACTTAACGGATTGTTATTGGTATCTGGAGGACTTGGTATGTTTGATAAAATGACCGTAATAGAAGTGGGAGGCTATAAAAAAGAATCTCTTGGAGAAGATATGGAATTAATCACTCGAATGCGAAAATATATGCACTTGAAAAAAGAAAAATTTGCCATAAAATACATCCCTGAATCCTTATGTTGGACTGAAGGTCCCTCAGACTCCAAAATTTTCATGAGACAAAGGGTTCGCTGGTCGCGCGGTTTAATTCAAAATTTATTCATACACAGAAACATGATATTTAACCCTAAATATGGAATTACGGGGATGCTCGTATTGCCGTACTACATATTTTGTGAGTTTTTAGTACCTGTATTAGAAATTGTTGGATTGTTTATTATCATCATGGATATTTTCTATTTTGGATTAGATTATTACTTTCTTTTTATCATAAGTATTTCGGTCTATTTATTTTACACTATGGTAACCTTACTATCAGTATACTTAGATCAATCTATTAAACAATACACCAATATAAAAGACATTATGACTTTAATCTTTATGATCTTTCTAGAGCCCTTTTTATACCATCCTATAAACACATATGCCTCTTTAAAAGGATATATGCACTTTCTTTCTAATAAAGAAAAAAAATGGGGAGTTATGACACGTCAAGGATTTAAGCAATCAACATCATTAACATGAAACGTAAACTAACTTTAATATTCCTATTCAGTTTGCTGCAAGGTGGTCTATTTGCACAAAAAAAAATAGACACGGATAGCTTGTTGACGGTTACGAATCGCTATCTCAATGTGGACAAAAACTATAGTGAAGCGAAAAAACTAGGTCATCTCGGTATCCGCCTCGCTCCTGCGTATTATGATTTTCATATAGCATTAGGTAGAGCCTTTAGGTTTACGAAAGAAATTGATAGTGCACGATATTATTTTAATCAGGTCATAACCAACAACACCAAGTATAAAGAAGCCTTTTTATATATGGCGCAAATTGAAATAGAATCTAAAAATGCCAAGGAGGCCAAATCTATATTGGATAAGGCTATTCATTTGCATCCAGCGGAAATAGATTTTTATTGGCTTAAACTAAGCGCTATAGAATTGGAAAATGATGACCTTAAAACTTTGGCATATTTAAAAGAATTTGAAGCAAAATTTCCCAATGAAAATCGCATTAAAAGTCGGATGCTGGATTTGAAATTGAATTCGAATTCAGACCGAATAGGAATTGGTACAACCCTCACTACTTTTGATCGTTCAGGAATTGGTCCCTGGTATTTGAGTAATTTACAATTCGTAAGACAACGAAAAAAATTAACCTTGATTGGTCGTTTTAATTATTCTGATAGGCAATCTTATGGAAAAAGTATTGGAAACGGAACCTTAACTGAGATAGAGAGTTATGTTAAATGGACTAAAAAGCACTATTCATTTGGCAATATTGGAATAGGCAGTGCTACTTTGTTTCCAAAATTACGATTGAACTATTCTTCCTTTATCCAAATTGCATCCAAATGGGAAATAGAAGTTGGGTTACGTTACAATAGAAACACGGCCTCAGAAAATTATGCTGTTGCAGCTGGAATAGGAACATACATGGGTTCTGGATGGCTGAATTTAAAGTCTTATTTGAATTTAGATTCACAAAAAAAATATCCAAGTTTTACCGCTAACTATCGCTATTATATAAAGTCGAGATATGATTATTACTCGGCCAGTTTGGGCTATGGTACTTCGCCGGATGAGCGGGAAACCTTATCTCAATATGAGCAACGTGTACCGTTGAACTCGTATAGAATTGGATTAGGATATTCAAAAGTAATCTATAAAAAATTCATTCTCGGACTTCAAGGAAATTTTAACCGTCAAGAATATTTACCCAAAAAATACCAAAATGAATTAAGCCTTTTGCTGCAATTGCAGTACTTATTTTAGAATCTTTAATCCCCAAATACCTACTGCCATGAAAAAAATATTAATTATTGAAGATGATAAAATTATCAAAGACATCATAGAATTTATCCTCAAAAAAGAAGGATATGAAGTGGAAGTTGCCTTTGACGGATTAGTTGGATTATCTAAAATTAAGTCCTTCCAACCAGACCTAGTCATCACCGATGTTTTATTGCCCTATAAATCAGGATTAGAAATTATTTCTTTTTCTAAAAGCAATAATCCTTTGATACCTATAATCGTTATTTCTGCTTTAGGAAAAGAAGACATTACCGTAGTAGAGGCATTTAAATTAGGTGCTACTGATATCTTGGCAAAACCTTTTAACCCGGTTGAATTAAAATCGAAGCTCAAAACTTTTTTTGCAGCCTAAATTTTAATAACAATACCAACGTACTTCAGTTTCTGACCCAAAAAAACCAAATTATGAGAAAAAAATTTATAAAGTTTACAATCCCAAACACCTTATTATTTTTATATACAGGATTAAGTTTGGTATTTCCATTAGGGTTATTGACCTTAACTATTGGGCCAGTTAGAATGATTTCGGATTTTGCGAAAAAAAATCATTGGACACAAGAATATGAAAGTTCAATTGAAAAAATAGTATTGTTTTTCTTCTTTGTTTTTATTGTATTACTGTCTTATTTTGTAACGCACAAATTAGTTAAAAGTAAAAATCAAAGTTTAAAAATAACTGTATTAGGTGTTTTTGGAGTTGTATTATTGCTATCGGTTTATGTCTTTAGTTTTAAACCTGAGCTATTAATTTCTTCCGATGCGTTGAGTATCGTAAATCATAGCGCAGAAGCTGAATTTCATTTTGGACCGTATCCTGATGAAGAAAAAATGGAGCAATTGAAAGATGAAAATTATACGGCTGTAATTTCGTTATTGCATAGTATGGTTATCCCTGCAGAACCAATTCTAATGGAAAAAGAAAAAGAAAATGCTGAAAAAGCAGGGATTAAATTAATTTCAATTCCGATGCTCCCTTGGATCGCCAAAAATGATAACTCAGTAGCTCAAATAAAAGAAATAGCGCATAAATACAAAGGAAAATACTATGTACATTGCTATTTAGGGAAAGACAGAGCAAATGTGTTTAGAAATATCATTGAAAAAGAAAACAAGGACATACTTTCCACTTCCGAGCTTGGAGTACATGACATAAAAAAAATAAAAGCATTTGAACGAGGAAAAATATTCAAATTACAAAAAGATGTTTATTATACCCCATATCCAACGGATGAAGAGTTTTTTGGTTATGTATTAAATGGTAAAATTGCTACCGTTGTCAACATCATGAATCCAAAAGTTGGAGAAGAAAAAATGAGAATCGATACGGAAATAAAAATTATGAAAGAGTATAACCAATCTTTTTTCAATCTCCCTATGGGTGAGACCGATAGCAATGATCAAATTAAAGCGTTATCACTTTCCATACAAAAACTTAAAAAACCCATTGTAATCCACGCTTATAACTCAGAAAATGAAAATTCACTCAAGTTTATAACAATTTATCAAAGTCTATTAAAAAAGTAAATCAATTGACCGTAACCAATACGGTCTTTTTTTTTTTTGAAGTTACTATAGTTTCTTTATCTTTGAGAAGAAGAGCTAAACTTTATGAATTTTCTAGCACATATTTATTTATCAGGTGATAACGATGCAGTCAAAATTGGCAATTTTATGGCCGATAGTATTCGTGGTCGCCAATTTGAAAACTTTCCCCCAGATATCAAGAAAGGAATATTGTTGCATAGAGCTATAGACAGTTTTACTGATGCGCACCCAATTTATCGGAAAAGCAAGCATCGCCTTCACGATAAATATGGGCATTATTCGGGGGTTATCATGGATATTTTTTATGATCATTTTTTGGCCAAAAACTGGAATAATTATTCGGATATTCCACTTGAACCTTATGCCAAAACTTTTTACAATCTCTTAACCGACCGTATTGATTCATTAACTGATCGTGCTAAAGGCATGCTGCCTTACATGATTGGCAGAAATTGGCTGGTAAGTTATGCTTCGATAGAAGGTTTGGAAATGATTATGTTTCAAATGGATCATCGCACCAAAAACCGTGTGGCCATGCATGAATCAATAGTGGAACTGAAACAACATTATGAATTGTTTGACGCTGAATTTATGTTGTTTTTTGAGGCCTTACAGTTGCATTGTAACGAAAAATTAGCCGAATTATAAAGTAATTTTATGAAATCCTCTTTATAAGAAGTATTTTAGCCTTTCAAATGTTTGAGAATTCATGCAGTCTACTAAAGCTTCATTTTTTAAAATCTTTATCCGAAGTATTTTCAGAAGAGCGGAGCACTTAATTTTTCTATTGAAAGACAAATTGAGTGAACGGAATTTTATCTATGTTGCCAGTGTATTAGTAGCAATTACTTGTTCTTTTGCCGTAATTATTTTAAAAAGTTTTGCTCATAATATATTTCTATGGGCTAGTGACATCAGCCATTTTTTAAAATTGCCTTATATCAACAGTTTGCTACCTATAATAGGAATCCTTCTAACCGTTTTTGTTGTACGTAATTTTCTTGACAACCAACTTGAAAAAGGAAGTTCCAAAGTCTTATATGCGGTGGCTAAAAAGGGAGGTATACTTCCCAAAAAGCAAATGTATGCTCAAATTGTGACCAGTTCGCTAACCGTTGGTTTAGGAGGATCCGCTGGATTGGAAAGTCCGATTGTTATCACAGGTGCAGCATTTGGTTCTAACTTTGCACAGAAATACCATTTGTCCCAAAAAGATCGAATTTTGCTTTTGGCCTGTGGGGTTGCTGCGGGAATTGGGGCGGCATTTAATGCGCCAATTGCAGGGGTCTTATTTGCGATTGAAGTGGTATTAACCGATATTTCTATAGCAGCTTTTATCCCTATTATAATTTCGGCTGCAACGGGAGCGTTGATTTCGACGGTAGTTTTAAGTCATGATGTTATTTTGAATTTTGAGCAAACTCTAAAGTTTGATTACCACAATACTCCTT
This sequence comes from Flavobacteriaceae bacterium, assembly GCA_947451475.1. Classification (GTDB taxonomy): domain Bacteria; phylum Bacteroidota; class Bacteroidia; order Flavobacteriales; family Flavobacteriaceae; genus Flavobacterium. The sequence continues at coordinate 48,598 of CANFZC010000006.1, forward strand.
TCTACATTTTGTTAGGTATCTTGGCTGGACTTGCGTCAATCTATCATGCTCGTAATTTTCAGAAAATAGAACATTTCTTTAGTACTTTTAAGAATAAAGGTTACCGTAGAGCCTTATTTGGTGCCATTTTATTAGCCATCTTGATTTTCTTTTTCCCCACCCTTTTTGGAGAAGGATATGAAAGCATTAAAACCTTGGCTTCCAAAAACCCTAGTATTTTATTAGACAATACAATGTTGGAGCCTTTTAAAAAAAATGGCTGGGTTTTATTATTATTTGTGGGAGTTACTATGCTCTTAAAAGCAGTAGCTACAGGATTAACGATCGGTAGCGGTGGTAATGGCGGTAACTTTGCTCCTTCCCTATTTGTGGGTTCGTACCTTGGTTTTTTTGTAGCTAAAACGGTCAACTTATTAAATATTACCCACCATTTGCCGATAGCTAATTTTACGATTGTAGGCATGGCCGGAATATTGAGTGGCTTGTTTCATGCACCATTAACGGCAATCTTCCTTATAGGTGAAATCACTGGAGGTTATGACTTAATGGTTCCACTGATGATTGTGTCATCAGTAAGTTTTGCTGTTTCCAAGCAGTTTGAAAAACATTCAATGGATGTAAAAGGACTAGCCGACAAAGGTGATGTATTCACCAGTGACAAAGACAAAAACATATTGCAGAGTATTGATTTTTATAATTTAGTTCAGCAAAATTATAAGACGCTAACCTTAGAGAATGGAGTTGAGAACGTAGTCGATATCTTCTCCACTACCGAACAAAAAATCATACCGATTGTAGATGAGCATAGATCCTTGGTAGGTTTAATTGATTTTGAGGAGGTAAAAGCGATGATCTTTAACCCATACCGTGTAAAATTCATGACAATCAATGAAATCATTAGTCAACCTAAGGAACTCATTCTATTTGAAGACAAGCCCGAGAAAATCATGAAATTATTTGAATCTTCGAAAGCCACCATATTACCCGTTATCCACAAAGGAAAATACTTTGGTTTCCTATCTAAAATTGACGTGCTGGAAAGTTATCGTCATCGGTTGAGAGAGATGATTATTGAGTAATCATTTTTAACAATAACTTCGTAACTGTCTAGTCAAAATTTCTTTCCAAAACACTACCTTTGCGTTTTGCTTAAAATGCTATGCTAGATACAGAAAACACTATTGAAGTTCTTGGTGCTCGTGTGCATAATCTGAAAAATATAGATATCTCTATTCCTCGTGAAAAACTGGTAGTAATTACTGGTCTTTCTGGATCAGGGAAATCGTCTTTGGCTTTTGACACCATTTATGCCGAAGGGCAACGTCGATATATTGAAACCTTTTCGGCTTATGCTAGGCAATTCCTAGGAGGCCTTGAGCGCCCCGACGTGGACAAGATCGATGGGCTTTCCCCTGTCATCGCAATTGAACAGAAAACAACTAGTAAAAGTCCGCGTTCTACTGTAGGCACCATTACCGAAATTTATGACTTTCTGCGTTTGCTCTATGCACGAGGTGGTGAAGCCTATAGTTATGTAAGTGGTGAAAAAATGGTTTCCTATTCTGATGATCAAATAAAGAAATTGATTATAGAGAATTTCAATGGCAAACGCATCAACATATTAGCTCCTGTAATTCGCGCTCGTAAAGGACATTATGCGGAATTATTTCAACAAATCACCAAGCAAGGATTTTTAAAAGTGAGGGTCAACGGCGAAGTACAAGATTTACTTCCTGGCATGAAACTCGACCGGTATAAGACACACGATATTGAAATTGTCATTGACCGTATGCTTATTGAAAGCAATGAAGAAAATGAAAAACGCTTAACGGAGAGCATTAAGACGGCGATGTATCATGGGGAAAATGTGTTGATGATATTAGACCAAGACACTAAAGAAGTACGTTATTTCAGTAGGAATTTGATGTGCCCAAGTTCGGGAATCTCTTATCAAAATCCGGAACCCAACTTATTCTCCTTTAACTCTCCGAAAGGGGCTTGTGAACACTGCAAAGGATTGGGCACTGTGCATGAAATCAACATAAAGAAAATAATTCCGAACCCAAAAATCTCCATTAAAAGTGGTGGTTTTGCTCCTTTGGGAGAATACAAGAGTTCGTGGATCTTCAAGCAATTGGAAATTATAGGTGAGAAATTTGGATTTAAAATCACCGATACCATAGAGTCCCTATCAGAGGAGGCGATGCAAATCATCTTGCATGGTGGCAAAGATAAATTCTCAGTAGAATCTAAAACGTTGGGGATTACTAAGGAATATAAAATCGAATTTGAAGGCATATCACATTTCATCAAAAACCAGTACGACGAAAGTAATTCGACTTCCATAAAACGTTGGGCTAAAGAGTTTATGGACGAAGTGGAATGTCCTGAATGTCATGGATCCCGACTGAAGAAAGAAGCGATGTATTTCCGTATCCATGAGAAAAACATTTTTGATTTATCGACAATGGATATTTCGGACTTAAGTACTTGGTTTGATGAGTTAGACCAGCATCTCACCGAGAAACAAACCATTATAGCCTCTGAAATTGTAAAAGAAATCAAAGACCGTTTGCGCTTTTTGGTCAATGTAGGGTTGAATTATTTATCTATTAATCGCAGTTCAAAATCCCTTTCGGGAGGTGAAGCCCAGCGCATTAGATTGGCGACGCAAATTGGTTCACAGTTGGTTGGCGTACTTTATATTTTGGATGAACCTAGCATTGGTTTACATCAAAGAGATAATGAAAAATTGATTCATTCCTTAGAACAATTGCGCGATATAGGCAATTCTGTTTTAGTGGTAGAACACGACAAAGACATGATTGAACGGGCAGACTATGTCATTGACATTGGTCCGAAAGCCGGAAAATTTGGAGGTGAAATTATTAGCAAAGGAACTCCGGCCGAATTGCATAAAGAGCATACCATGACCGCCATGTATTTGAATGGAGCGATGAAAATTGAAGTTCCTAAGCACCGAAGAGAAGGGAATGGTAACTATTTGAAATTGAAGGGAGCCACTGGAAATAATTTAAAAAATGTATCGATCGAATTACCGTTAGGTAAATTGATTTGTGTTACAGGCGTTTCTGGAAGTGGAAAATCTACTTTAATTAATGAAACCTTGTATCCTATATTGAACGAATACTATTTTAACGGCGTCAAAAAACCTCAACCTTATAAGAAAATAGAAGGCTTAGAGCATATTGATAAAGTAATTGATATAGACCAGAGTCCGATAGGAAGAACGCCACGCAGCAACCCTGCAACTTATACTGATGTTTTCTCGGAAATTAGAAGTTTGTATACCCAAACTCCCGAAGCCATGATTCGTGGTTATAAGGCAGGACGCTTTAGTTTTAATGTATCAGGAGGACGCTGTGAAACATGTGAAGGTTCGGGGGTGCGTACCATAGAAATGAGTTTCTTACCTGATGTTTATGTAGAATGTGAAACCTGTCAGGGCAAGCGGTTTAATCGTGAAACTTTAGAGATTCGATTTAAGGGAAAATCCATTTCAGATGTATTGAATATGACGGTAGATGAGGCTGTACCTTTCTTCGAAAATATCCCAAAAATTTACCGTAAAGTTAAAACGATACAGGATGTTGGGTTGGGCTATATCACATTGGGCCAACAAAGCACTACATTATCGGGTGGCGAGGCACAGCGAATCAAGTTGGCTACTGAATTATCCAAAAAGGATACCGGAAACACCTTTTACATCATGGATGAGCCTACTACTGGATTGCATTTTGAAGACATACGCGTTTTAATGGATGTGATTAACAAATTGGTAGACAAAGGAAATACCATCTTGATTATCGAACACAATATGGACGTAATAAAACTAGCTGATTACATCATTGATATTGGCCCTGAAGGAGGTAAAGGGGGTGGTGCAGTAGTTGCCCAAGGTACTCCCGAGGAATTGGTCAAAAATAAAAAAAGCTACACGGCCCAGTTTTTGAAAAAAGAATTAATTTAGCACGTTTGCTTAAACGATAAAAAATAAATAAATTAGAATACAAATGGTGAAAGACGAATTTCAAAATGAAGATGATAAAATCCAGGAAAAGTTAAAACAGAAAACCTGGAATGAGATACGTACCAATGACTCATGGGCGATTTTCAAGATCATGTCGGAGTTTGTTAATGGATACGAAAGCATGGCACGTATTGGGCCTTGTGTTTCCATCTTTGGTTCGGCAAGAACAAAACCCGACACAAAATATTATTTATTGGCTGAGAAGATTGCTTATAAAATTAGTAAAGCGGGTTATGGTGTCATCACAGGAGGTGGTCCTGGAATTATGGAAGCTGGAAATAAAGGAGCTCATAATGGAGGAGGAACCTCGGTAGGGTTGAACATCGAGTTGCCTTTTGAACAGCACTACAATCCTTATATTGATAAAGACAAAAACTTAAATTTTGACTATTTCTTTGTGCGCAAAGTAATGTTTGTCAAGTATTCTCAAGGATTTGTTGTAATGCCTGGAGGTTTTGGAACTTTGGATGAATTGTTTGAAGCGGTTACATTAATTCAAACTAAAAAAATTGGTAAATTCCCTATCATATTGGTGGGAAGAGATTTCTGGTCGGGATTAATCGATTGGATTAAGACGGTTATGATTGAACGAGAGCACAATGCCAATGTAGACGATATGAACTTAATCAAAATTGTAGACACTGAAGATGAAGTGGTTGAAGCTTTAGACAACTTCTATAAAAAGTACAACCTAAGTCCGAACTTCTAATATTTCTATACCAAAAGCCTGAACTTAGGTTCGGGCTTTTTTACTTATTATTTTACCGATTTAATGTTTTTCAACTCCTTCCATTTTGCAGTTTTTCTACCTATAGTTTTTATACTGTATTGGTTTGTTGGGCATAAATCAAAAATCAACCAAAACTACATTTTAATAGTAGCTAGTTATTATTTCTACTCTTGCTGGGATTGGCGTTTCTTGTTTTTATTGGTATTCTCTACCCTATTAGATTATAGTTGTGCGCTAAAAATTGAGCAAAGCGCTACTCCATCACTGCGTAAGTTATGGCTATGGCTTTGTGTTACTGTTAACGTGGGCTTCTTGGGAGTATTTAAATATTATAATTTCTTTGCCGAATCCTTTGCAGCACTATTGAGTTCTTGTGGATTGCATTCTAGTCCGCTACTTCTCAATGTTATCCTACCTGTTGGAATTTCGTTTTATACCTTTCATGGCTTATCATATATCATTGATATTTATCATGGTCGCATTAAATCGGAAAAAAACTTTGTTGATTATTCGCTTTTTGTTTGTTATTTTCCACTGTTGGTTGCCGGACCGATTGAACGTGCTACGCACTTGTTACCCCAAGTGAAGCGTAGACGTGAATTCAATTTTAATAAAGCTAAAGAAGGCATCTATCAAATCATTTGGGGATTAGTAAAAAAAGTAGTGGTAGCCGATTCCTGTGCCAATTATGCCAACGCTATTTTTGACCACTATAGTGCCATGAATTCGCTATCCTTACTATTGGGAGCGGTTTATTTTGCTTTTCAAATCTATGGCGATTTCTCTGGCTATTCTGATATTGCTTTGGGTACTTCAAAGCTCTTTGGGATAGACTTATTGAGAAACTTTAATTATCCTTATTTCTCTAGAGATATAGCGGAATTTTGGCGCAAATGGCATATTTCCTTAACCACTTGGTTTCGAGATTATCTTTATATCCCTTTAGGAGGTAGTAAAGGCTCAAAGTGGTTGAAAGTTCGTAACACTTTTGTCATCTTTATCGTGAGTGGTTTTTGGCATGGTGCTAGTTGGACTTTTATAGCTTGGGGACTAATAAATGCTTTATATTTTCTTCCTTTATTGCTGTTGAATCGCAATAGAAAAAACCTAGACGATTTTAGATTGGGCTTCAATTTGAATTCGCTTAGGATACTATTTAATATTCTACTGACCTTTTCTATTACCTGCTTGGCTTGGATATTCTTTAGAGCTAAAACCATCACTGATGCTTTTCTATACATCAAACGGATGTTTGAAAACAGGGTTTTTACCGAACAGTATTTTAGTATCGAGCGTTACAATTATGAGCTGATTACTTTACTATTGGTTTTTGCTTTAGTTGAGTGGAATCACAGAAGTAAGATTGAGCCTATCTCTGGAAAGTACAGTTGGTTGAAACTGAGTTTATGTTTGGCCGCTATAGTGGCGTTGGGAGTGTTTTCTGATTACAAAGAATTTATATATTTTCAGTTCTAATGAAACAGTTTATCGTATTTCTACTTAAGATAGCTGCCGTCCTAATCATTACCATGGGATTGCTTGATTTGCTGTACACTACTGTTTATTTACAATCTGCCCAAAGGAGTAAAATTGATTATTTATATACTTCTAAAAACAAAAAGTACGATGTCGTTTTCTTAGGCTCTTCGCGTGTAAATAATCATTTTGTTCCGAAAATTTTTAATGAGCAAGGGTACAAAACTTTTAATTTTGGCATCACTCGATCACGATTAGAAGAATCAGCTTTGATGTTGAAAATGATGGTAGAGCGAAACTATCAGATAAAGAATCTCATCTTGCAGGTCGATTTGAACATTAACACTAATGATCATTCTGAAGCAATCCGCTCTTTATTTATGCCCTATTTGCATCAATCGCAAACCATAAGAGACCATTATAAAAGCATTCCTGAATTTAATGAATTACTCTATATCCCATTTTATCGCTATATGCATTATGATGCTCGGGTTGGCTTTAGGGAAATGTATTTCTCACTTGTTCATAAGAGAAGTAATGCTTTAGACAATGATGGTTTTTATCCTTTGGAATCGCATCAGGGCAAAATGATTCCGGCCGATTTGTCTAAATATTACCCTAAGCGCAACCAGGCTTACGAAGAAATTAAGGACTTGTGTAAAAAGAACCATATTAATTTGATTGCTATGACTACTCCGATGTGCATGAGTACTATAAATAGAGACTATTTCAATCATATAAACGAAGTATATCCAGAAATCCATAACTTTGAAAATGCCGTGACTGCCGACGAATATTTTTCTACTTGCGGACATATGAATAAAGCTGGTGCTGAAGCTTTTACAAAAATTGTATTTAACGCCTTCTTCAAAACCAAAATAAACCCTTGAAAAAACTACAGTTCATAATTTACTTACTAGGCTTTCTCTCGTTTGCCCAACATCATTCTCAATTAACGGTTGAAGTCAACAGTGATAGTAAGACGTTAACGGTTATTCAAGAATTAACCTATTTCAATCAGACTACTGACACTTTAAACCACATCGTGTTGAACGATTGGATGAATGGATATACCTCCAAAAATACGCCAATGGCTGCGCGCTTCTCTGATGAATTTGAGCGAAGCTTTCATTTAGCTAAAGAAAAAGACAGAGGGCGAACATCCAACATTACCATCATTGATAACGAAAAGTCATTTTTAACTTGGGAACGCGATGGTAACCATCCCGATGTGGTCCAAATACGTTTAAGAAATAAACTATTGCCCAATGAAAAGACAAGCCTTACCCTCACCTATACGGTTAAGATTCCGAATGACAAGTTCACCTATTATGGCTATGGGGCTGATGGTAAAATGTACCTTAAAAACTGTTTTCTTGTTCCTGCTCGATATGAGAACCATGCGTTTATTAAGTACGATAATTTAAATCTAGACGATGCTCCCAACAGCCTATCGGATTATGATGTATCAATAAAAATACCGCAAAATAAAGTGGTCAGCTCTGATTTGGATCAATTAGAGAATACCGAAAGTAATGGTCAAATTCTGTATCGATTAACGGGTAAAAATCGTTTGGATTTTACTTTATTTATCGATAGTAAATCGGTGTTTTCTGTTTATAAAAATGGAGCGCTTGAAGTCGTATCTGATTTACATGATACCCGTTTAAACGATATACAAAAAGCCTTGGTGATTGATAAAGTCGTCAACTATGTTTCACAGGAATTAGGCAGCTTTCCTCATGAAAAAATTACGGTAGCGCAAGCCGATTATGAGCGAAATCCGTTTTATGGATTGAACCAATTGCCGGTATTTATTAGTCCGTTTTCTGATGAGTTTTTATTTGAAATAAAGTTCTTGAAAACGTATTTGAATAATTTTCTACACGCTACGCAGCAACTGGACCCGAGGAAAGACAATTGGATTTATGATGGTATCCAAGTCTATGTGATGATGAAATACATACAAGAGTTTCATCCTGATGCTAAAATGATGGGGAGTGTAGCCAAACTGCGGTTAATAAGGGGATATAATTTGGTTAGTCTTGATTTCAACGGACAGTACAGTTATTTTTATATGCTCATGGCGCGTAAAAATTTGGACCAACCTTTAAGTAGTAGCAAGAATACCTTGATCAAGTTCAATGAAAAAATAGCATCAAAATACCGAGCAGGCTTAAGTTTGCGTTATCTTGACAGCTACCTAGAGCATGATGTGGTGCCCAATAGTATTCGGCAATTTCTATTGTTGAATAAAACGAAGCAAACCACGAGTAACGATTTTGAAACCATCTTAACACTAAATGCTCCTAAGAAAATTAATTGGTTTTTTGACAAAATCGTAAATTCTAGAGACCTAATTGATTTTAAATTTGAATCGGTTATCCGGACTAAAGACAGCATCAGTTTTAAATTAAACAATAAAACTGAAACGAATGTTCCGATACCCGTTTATGGCCTCAAGGATAAGAACGTAGTTTTCAAACAATGGATTGATACGTTTTCGAAAGACACAGTATTTACGATTCCCCGATTAGACGCTGATAAAATTGTCATTAATTACAATAATGAGGTTCCCGAGTTTAATTTACGAAACAACTGGCGGTCACTACACGGGTTCCGATTGAATAATCGTCCGTTAAAGTTTAATTTCATGAAGGATTTGGAAGACCCAAATTATAACCAAATTCTCTATGTTCCCACTTTAGAATACAATCTTTATGATGGTTTTCTGGCAGGTTTTCGTTTTCATAATAAAACCATATTAGATAAACCGTTTATTTTTGATGTAAATCCTACTGTATCTACTAAAACGCAGAATTTATCCGGTAGAGCGATAATGTTTGTCAATCAGTTTAATAGGGACAGCCATCTGTACAACATCAAATATGTTTTGGGTGGACATTACCTGCACTATGCGCCCGATGCTTATTATTCTAAGTTAGCCCCTACGGTATTTTTGAACTTCCGCCCAGATGATTTTCGTGATAATCACAAATCTTCTATAATCCTTAAAGAGGTAATGGTTGACAAACAAAAATCTATCTATACTACCTCGCCCGATACACAGACCTATCAAGTTTTTAATGCTAAATACATTAATACTAATACTGAAGTAACACATCGTTTTCATTTTTTGGGCGATTTCCAATACGCTACCACCTTCGGAAAATTGGCTTCTGAAATGCAATACCGCAAACTTTTTGATGACAACCGTCAGTTGAATTTGCGAATCTTTGCGGGTACCTTTTTGCACAACAAAACGGATTCCGATTACTTTGATTTTGGCCTAGACCGACCGACAGATTATTTATTTGAAAGTGAATATATAGGTCGTTCTGAGAAGAAAGGCTTATTTAGTCAGCAATCGATTGTAATGGATGGTTTTTTTAAATCAAAGTTACAAACGCGGTCGGCAAATAGATGGATGGTCACCGCCAATGCTAGTTATAGTATTTGGAATTGGATTGAGGCCTATGGCGACATTGGAGCGCTAAAAAACAAAGAAACCTGTAGCCGTTTTGTTTATGATAGCGGTATTAGACTAAATTTAGTTACTGATTATTTTGAATTGTATTTACCTGTTTATTCCAGTAATGGTTGGGAAGTGGGTCAAAAAGATTATGGGGAACGAATCCGTTTTATCATCACTTTCCAACCTGAAACCCTAATCAATCTTTTTACCCGCAAATGGTTTTAAGTCACTATAAAAAGCTATTAAAATTATATTATTCTTTACAATTCAACCATATCTTTAAATAATTTATAAACAACAGGGATAATACTGACTTTAAATTACAGATACTTAAATTATATTTTTAGTCGGAATTAGGAAATGTTACTTCTTTTTATTTAAATTTGTTACTTCATGAACTATTTCTATTATGACGGAAGCACAAACCAAGACCGAAATTACTTTCGACGATTTTAAAGCAGAAGTACTTAACGATTATACCCTTGCTAAAGTAAGCCGTGAATGCAGCTTGTTAGGCCGTAAAGAAGTATTGACAGGAAAAGCCAAATTCGGAATTTTTGGTGACGGAAAAGAAGTGCCTCAATTGGCTTTGGCAAAAGCATTTCAAAACGGGGATTTCCGTTCGGGCTATTACCGCGACCAAACTTTTATGATGGCGATTGGGCAATTAAGCATTGAACAATTCTTTGCTGGATTATATGGTCATACGGACATTACTCACGATCCAATGAGCGCGGGTCGTCAAATGGGTGGGCATTTTGCTACGCATTCCCTTGACGAAAATGGCAATTGGAATAATCTAACCAAGCAAAAGAATTCGAGTGCCGACATCTCTCCTACTGCTGGTCAAATGCCTCGTTTATTGGGACTGGCTCAGGCCTCCAAAATATATAGAAACGTACGTGGCCTAGAAGACTTCACCAACTTCTCAAAAGAAGGAAATGAAGTGGCTTGGGGAACCATTGGAAATGCTTCCACCTCTGAAGGGTTGTTTTTTGAAAGCATTAATGCAGCGGGGGTATTGCAAGTTCCTATGGTTATGAGTGTGTGGGATGACGAATACGGCATCTCGGTTCACGCTCGTTATCAAACGACTAAGGAAAACATCTCGGAAATATTAAAAGGATTTCAAAGAGAAAAAGGCACCAACGGTTATGAAATCATGACGGTAAAAGGATGGGACTACCCTGCCTTGGTTGAAACCTACGAAAAAGCGTCGGCCATTGCACGCGAGGAACATGTTCCCGTATTAATTCATGTACAAGAATTAACGCAACCGCAAGGACATAGTACATCGGGTTCGCACGAACGTTATAAAAATGCCGATCGTTTAGCTTGGGAAGCTGAATATGATTGTTTGGCCCAAATGCGTCTGTGGTTACTCAATAATAATTTGGCCACCACCGAAGAATTAGAGGCCATAGACGAGCAAGCCAAAAAAGATGTGCTAGAGGGAAAGAAAGCCGCTTGGACAGCCTTTGTATCGCCTTTTAAGGAAGAACAAAATGAATTGGTAACCCTTTTAAATACGATTTCCGCTTCCAGTACTAATAAAGTCTTTATTGAAAAACAGGCGAACGATTTAGCATCCATCAAAGAACCTATTCGCAAAGAAATCCTCACTACCGCTCGTAAAGTATTGCGTTTAGTGGTTAAGGAAAGCGGAAAAGCAGCCTTAGCATCTTGGATTACGGCATATACCCACAAGATACAACCTAAGTTTAGTTCGCATCTCTTTTCACAGTCCGCTAAAAATATATTGCATACCACCGAAGTAGCCCCTATTTATGATGCGACATCAGAAGAGGTAGATGCTCGCTTGGTACTGCGTGATAACTTTGATGTCCTGTTTACCAAATATCCTGAGGCTTTAATATTTGGAGAAGACAGTGGAAACATCGGCGATGTGAATCAAGGGCTTGAGGGCATGCAAGAGAAATATGGTGACCTTAGAGTATCCGATGCGGGCATACGTGAAGCCACCATCTTAGGACAAGGAATAGGAATGGCCATGCGTGGTTTGCGCCCAATAGCCGAAATCCAATACTTGGATTATTTGCTGTATGCCATCCAAATCATGAGTGATGACTTAGCTACCCTACAATACAGAACCCACGGCCGTCAAAAGGCGCCGTTAATTATACGCACCCGCGGCCACCGCTTAGAAGGTGTTTGGCATTCGGGTTCGCCTATGGGCATGATCATCAATGCCATTAGAGGAATACATGTTTTGGTTCCTAGAAACATGACCAAAGCAGCAGGATTCTACAATACCTTGTTAGAAACCGATGAACCTGCCTTATTGATTGAATGTTTGAACGGATATCGTTTGAAAGAAAAAATGCCAACTAACTTAGGCGAATTCAAAACTCCGATAGGTGTGGTCGAAACCATTAAACATGGATCTGATATCACTATAGTTTCCTATGGCTCAACCTTGCGCATCGTAGAACAAGCGTCTCGTGAATTACAAGAAATTGGCATTGATTGTGAAATCATTGATGCACAAACCTTGTTACCGTTTGATGTGAAACATGACTGTGTGAAAAGTATCGCTAAGACGAATCGTTTATTGGTGGTCGATGAAGATGTTCCTGGAGGTGCCTCAGCTTATTTGTTACAGCAAATTATAGACGAGCAAAAAGGCTATAACTATTTGGACAGCCAACCCCAAACCTTGGCTTCTAAAGCGCACCGTCCTGCTTATGGAACCGATGGAGACTATTTCTCGAAACCTTCGGCAGAAGATATTTTTGAAAAAGTATATGCTATTATGCACGAAGCCAAACCGGAACAGTACCCGAGTTTATACTAATAGAAAAAGGAGCCTAACCCGCTCCTTTTTTTTAGACAAATTCCCAAATTATAAAACATTAATCCTAAATTCGAATTAATTATATTTGTCAAAAATTAAGATACCATGCAACATATTATTGACCGTTTCGTAAGTTATGTCACTATTGATACCGAATCGGATCCCAACTCAATGACCACGCCCAGTACCCACAAGCAATTTGATTTAGCCAATAAACTAGTTGATGAGCTAAAGGCCATTGGGATGACTGAGGTCACTATTGACCAGTATTCCTATGTGATGGCTACTTTGCCTTCTAATGTAGATGCTGAAGTTCCGACTATAGGATTTGTATCGCATTTTGATACCACTCCAGATTTTACGGGGAAAGACGTGAAGCCTCAAATCGTAACTAACTACGACGGAGGTGATATCGTTTTAAATAAAGAGCACAACATCGTGTTGTCTCCAAGCTATTTTAAAGACTTATTGTTATACAAAGGGCAAACCTTGATTACTACTAATGGTCTAACGCTTTTAGGCGCGGATGATAAAGCCGGTATTACGGAGATCATGACCGCGATGGAATACTTGATTCAGCATCCTGAAATCAAACACGGTAAAATCAGAGTGTGTTTCACTCCGGACGAAGAAATAGGTCGCGGGGCGGATTTATTTGATGTAAAGCAATTTGGTGCCGACTGGGCTTATACTATGGATGGCAGTCAGATAGGCGAATTAGAATATGAAAACTTCAATGCGGCGGGTGTGAAGATTACTTTTAAAGGAAAAAGTGTGCATCCGGGTTATGCTAAAGGTAAAATGATTAATTCGATGTTGATTGCGAATGACTTCATTAATGAATTGCCAAAAGGAGAAACTCCACAAGAAACAAAGGGCTACGAAGGCTTCTTCCATGTAACCCAATTGCAAGGCAGTATTGAAGAAACCAAATTAGAATTAATCATCCGTGACCACGATATGAAGTTGTTTAAGCAACGGAAAGCCATGGTTGAAAAAATAACGGCTAAATTCAATAAGAAGTTTGCCAAACAATTTGGCGAAGACATCGTAGTAACTACGATTACTGACCAGTACTACAATATGAAAGAAAAGGTAGTGCCCGTGATGTACATCGTTGATTTGGCCGAAAAAGCAATGAAATCTTTGGGCATTAAGCCTTTAATCAAACCTATACGTGGCGGAACAGACGGGTGTCGTTTATCGTATATGGGATTGCCGTGTCCGAACATTTTTGCAGGTGGGCATAACTTCCATGGTAAATATGAATACGTGCCCGTAGAAAGCATGCAAAAGGCCGTAGACGTAATTGTTAAGATTGCCGAGCTAACTGCGTGTACTGATTTTTCTAAAAAGAAAGAGAAAAAGGGAAAAAAAAGTAATAAGAAGAAGTAATGCTAAACAATTAATGCACTGCTGTTTTCTCTATAAATAATAAAATAAGTGCCTCTGTAGTAAAGGTCCACCAATGGAAGAAAAGCACGTTTGGGACAAAGTCAATCAATGGGAAGAAGAATTGGGCTTATTGCGAGCCCTTATTCAGAAAACCGAATTGGTTGCAACCACCAAATGGGGAGGCGAAATCTACACCCTAAACAATAAGAATGTATTGGGAATAGGGGGATTCAAAAGTTATTTTGGAATTTGGTTTATGAACGGCGTCTTCTTGAAAGATGAGGCTAAGGTTTTGGTCAATGCCAATGAAGGTGTGACCCGTGGGCTGCGGCAATGGCGATTCCAGTCGGCCACTGAACTTAACGAAACTTTGGTTATGGATTACATCAATGAAGCCATTGCTAATGAAAAAGTCGGACGTTCCATTAAGCCCGAAAAGAAAGAAGCCCTACATTGTGAATTTTTGGCAACTCAGCTAAACCAAGATAAGGCATTGTCAACAGCTTTTGAACAATTGACTGCTTACAAACAAAAAGAATATTGGGAATACATGGCCACTGCTAAACAAGAGAAAACCAAGCTAACTCGATTTGAAAAAATAAAACCTTTGCTATTGGACGGAAGAGGTTTGAATGACAAATACCGAAAATAAAAAAAGCCCCAATAATGGGGCTTTTTTTATTTGATTAGAAAATGAATTAGGCTTTCTTATTCAACGCTGCTGTTAATTCTAATGAAATTGCAGAGCGCTCTAATTTTAATTTACCCGACATAGTTTCGATGACAACGGTTGTTTCGCTTAGTTCGGCTATCTTTCCGTGAAAACCACTTTTGGTGATGATCTTATCCCCTACTTTTAAAGCTGATTCGAATTCTTTTTCTTGTTTTATTTTCTTTTGTTGTGGTCTAATCATGAAGAAATAGATTACCACAAACATTAATAAAAACGGTAAAAACTGTGTTACTTGTCCCATAAACTTGATTATTTTTTTTCTTTAGAAACTATGTTAGATTTAATATGTAAAACTTTAACACCCTCTGGAATATTACAAAAAAGTGTTACTGATTTTATTTGGTCTCCAATCTTACCCGCTGAATTGAACGATACTTTGATGATGTCTTCTTGACCAGGGCTAATTGGATCTTTTGGGTATTCGGGCACTGTACAACCACAAGAGCCTTTGGCATCTTTTATTAGTAATTCTGATTTACCTGTATTCTTAAATTTGAAATCATAAGTTACTTTATCCCCTTGTGTGATGGTACCAAAGTCATGCTCGGTGTTTTCAAAAGTAATTTCCGTGGTTCCTTTTACTTCTTTTTTACAAGATGTTGTCATGGCTAGGGCGGCAACAACAAATAGTAGGCTAATTTTTTTAATCATAATCTTTATTTATTTATTTATTTACATCAAACCTCTACCGGTTTTCTTAATTTTATTCTCGCGTTCAAATTCTTTAACCAAATTATCTAGAATACCGTTGATAAAAATACTACTTTTAGGGGTAGAGTATTCTTTGGCAAGCTCTAGGTATTCATTAATGGTTACTTTTACCGGTATGGATGGGAATTTTAAAAACTCACAAATGGCCATTTTTAGAATAATTGTATCTATTTCGGCTATTCTATCGGCATCCCAATTGGGTGTTTTATCAATGTATTCTTTGGCTAAGGTAACTTCATTTAAAACGGTCTTTCTGAACAGCAGACTGACGAATTCTTTATCTTCTTCATCTTTGTAAAGTTTGACTACTTTAAAGTCTTCTTCCTGTTTGATTTGTTTTAATTGCTTTTGAATTTGCGTATTTACTAAAGGAATATCATCTATCCAAGTAAGTTTATTATCCTCAAGGTACTCATATAACTTTTCATTGGGAGCCAAGACATCGGTAAACATGTCTACGATGAATTGTTTGTCTTCCTCAAAAGTTGTTTTGTTGGTGCTGATGTATTTTTGGTATAAAGCACTTTTCTTTATCTCGTTGAGTAAAATCAAAATGTAGTCATCATTTTGAGACCAGTTATTGATTTTTCGTTTCTCAAGAGCAATGCTTAGCGAATTGTTATTCTGTAAACCTAGTAGAATTGCGTTATTGACAAACTTAGTATTGGGATTTTTCTCTTCGGGGGTGGCTAAGTGTTTTTTACTAGAGGTTTCTAAAAAAACAACTTCTTTTTTTCGGATTTCAATCAAGGAAGACAACATGATTAAATATAAATCCTGAATATTATCTATACTGTGAATTAAGAACTTTTCTTCTTTTTCTAAATCATCAGAATTTTTTTGATGCATTGCATAAATGGATTGCATCACTTTCACTCGAATATGTCTTCTATTTAACACCTGTAAGAACTTTTAAATTAACAACGCGAAAGAAGTTCTTCCGCGTTGCAAAAATAGTAATTATTTTATTCTAGAATCGCTTATTTAGTACCGTTTTCTTTTTTTCTTTGATCGATGCGGTTTTGAGCGATTTGCATAGCGGCCTGTTGGGTCGTTATGTTATTAGCATCTGCATGACTGAAGATTTCTAAGGTAGTGTTGTAAATATTCTCGGTTCTTCTGATGGCTTCACCTTCACTATATTTCACTAACTCACCATAAACATTAATAATTCCGCCCGCATTGATAAGGAAATCGGGGGCGTAGGCAATACCTCTTTCTCTTAGTATTTGACCATGAACCGGTTCAACGGCTAATTGGTTATTAGCGGCACCCGCAATTACTTTAGCGTTTATTTTATAAACAGTTTCGTCATTGAGCGTTGCTCCTAAGCCACAAGGCGAATAAAGATCAACATCTGCTGCATATAAATCGGCGCCTGTAAAAATATGAGCGCCATATTTGGCCACCATATTCTCCATTTTATCTCGGTGAATATCAGAAACGAAAACAATCGCTCCTTCTTTGGTTAAATGGCTTATCAAGGTTTCACCAACATGTCCAGTACCTTGCACTAATACTTTTTTACCCGCTAAATTATCGCTTCCGAATTTGTATTTAGCTGCAGCTTTCATTCCCATATAAACGCCATAAGCCGTTACGGGAGAAGGATTTCCTGACCCTCCCTTTTCAATAGAGATACCGGTAACAAAGTTAGTTTGTTCATGGATTCTATCCATATCTTCAGTTGTAGTCCCTACGTCTTCTGCTGTAATATATTTACCGCTTAATGAGTTAACAAATTGACCAAAACGTGTAATCATTTCGGGCGTTTTATGCAATTTGGCATCCCCAATAATAACCGCTTTTCCCCCACCAAGATTTAATCCTGTGATAGCCGATTTATAAGTCATCCCGCGAGAAAGACGTAACACATCATTTAATGCTTCCCATTCATTGTTATATTTCCACATTCGAGTACCCCCTAACGCTGGTCCCATAACTGTGTTATGAATACCAATAATTGCTTTTAATCCTGTATCTTTGTCGTTACAAAAAA
>CANFZC010000007.1 GCA_947451475.1 Flavobacteriaceae bacterium
TGTATTATTTTCTTTGACTCTATATTTAAAAGGCCATTTTGCTGTTCTGGATTAAAACCTGTAGCAATTATAGTAACGGCAATAGCTTCACCTAAGGTCTCGTCTTCACCAACTCCCATAATGATGTTGGCATTATGACCGGCCTCTGATTGAATATAATCATTGATTTCTCCGATTTCGTCGATAGTAATTTCGTTAGAACCCGAAACGATAAGCAACAATACGTTTTTGGCACCTGTGATTTTATTATCATTTAACAAAGGAGAATCTAGCGCTGAAATGATAGCTTCCTTTGCACGATTATCTCCTGTAGCTGTAGCAGAACCCATAATAGCTCTTCCGCTATCAGAAAGCACCGTTTTGGCATCTTTCAAGTCAATATTTTGTGTGTAATGATGTGTTATTACCTCTGCAATTCCACGAGAAGCTGTAGCTAACACTTCATCTGCTTTAGAGAATCCGGCTTTAAAACCTAAGTTACCGTATACTTCTCTTAATTTATTGTTATTGATAACAATCAAAGAATCAACTTGTTTTCTCAATTTTTCAACACCTAACTCGGCTTGGTCTTGACGAACTTTACCTTCAAACTGAAACGGCATAGTCACAATTCCAACGGTAAGAATCCCTCTTTCTTTAGCCAATTGAGCAATTACTGGAGCAGCACCTGTTCCTGTACCGCCACCCATACCTGCGGTTATGAATACCATTTTAGTATTG
Organism: Flavobacteriaceae bacterium; assembly: GCA_947451475.1. Classification (GTDB taxonomy): domain Bacteria; phylum Bacteroidota; class Bacteroidia; order Flavobacteriales; family Flavobacteriaceae; genus Flavobacterium. Next base: position 721 of record CANFZC010000007.1, read on the forward strand.
GTATCTAACATTTGCTCAATATCAGCGATACTTTCTAGCGCTGATTGTTGTCCTACATCAGGATTTGCACCGGCCCCAAGGCCTTCAGTTAAGTTCACTCCTAACTGAATTTTATTAGGCACTGCACTGTTTTGAAGTGCTTGTGAGTCTGTATTACAAACTATAAAATCAACTCCTTTTATTCCTTGTTTAAACATGTGATTGATCGCGTTGCTTCCGCCGCCACCAACTCCGATTACTTTTATCACATTTGATTGATTCTTTGGTAAATCAAATGAGATACTTCCAAATTCTGAGTTGCTTATCATACTATTTTGGTGTTTGTTAGGTTTTAATCTGTATATGCTTATTCTGCGTTATCTAAAAAATCTTTAATCTTGTCTACATAGCGATCAAAAAATGATCTTCTTATTTTACCTTCTGTAGTTTCTGAAGCAATAGTGGTTACAGGCAATTCTTCTTCAACATGTAAATGATTTTGAATTTCTTCTTCTTTATCCTCAATGACAGGCTGAAAAACAACTTGCGTTGGAACTTCACTTACTACTTCTTTTTTCAATTCAATTTTGTATGCACTATTTGAATTGTTTTCTATGCTATTCATCACCAAACCAACTGCTGTTGCGAATAAAGGGCTTGAAATCTCCTCACTTGAATTCCCTGCTAAATGTTCGTTTGGATAGCCAATTCTAGTATCCATGCCCGTAATATATTCTACCAACTGTTTAATGTGTTGCAGTTGCGAACCTCCACCTGTCAATACAATCCCTGCAATCAATTTTTTGCGAGGATCTTCATGCCCATAGGCTTTAATTTCAGTGAATACTTGCTCAATAATTTCGACAACACGTGCGTGAATTATTTTGGATAGATTCTTTAAAGAAATTTCTTTTGGATCTCTTCCTCTTAAACCTGGAATTGAAACAATCTCGTTATCTTTATTTTCGCCTGGCCATGCAGAACCAAATTTGGTTTTTAATAATTCTGCTTGTTTTTCAATAATAGAGCACCCTTCTTTAATATCATCTGTTATAACATTACCACCAAAAGGCACAACGGCAGTATGACGAATGATGCCATCTTTGAAAATGGCTAAATCTGTAGTGCCACCTCCTATATCAATCAAAGCAACTCCAGCTTCTTTTTCTTCTTGACTCAAAACAGCATCTGCGGAAGCTAATGGTTCAAGTGTTAAACCTGATAATTCAATACCTGAACTTTGAATACATCTCCCCACATTTCTGATAGAAGAAGCTTGCCCTACAACAACGTGGAAACTAGCCTCCAATCTTGCCCCATACATTCCTATTGGCTCTTTAATTTCTGTTTGACCATCAATTTTAAATTCTTGCGGCAAAACGTGAATAATTTCTTCACCTGGAAGCATCGCCAATTTATTCACTTGATCGATCAATAATTGAATATCTTTTCCGCTGATAACTTCTTCTGGATTATTTCTTATTACATAATCAGTATGTTGAATACTACGAATATGCTGACCTGCAATACCAACCACGACATCGTTAATTTTATAACCCGAATTATTCTCAGCTTCAAGAACAGCTTGTTGGATGGACTGAATCGTCTGTGTTATATTATTAACTACTCCACGCGCCACTCCTAGACTTTTGGATTTACCTACACCCAAAATTTCTAATTTACCATACTCATTCTTCTTGCCTATCATGGCAACAATTTTGGTGGTCCCAATGTCTAATCCTACTGCAATATTCTCTTTTTCCATAATCTTCTATTTAATGCATACCACTTGCTTGGTAAACTTCAAGTTGATTCTTGTATATTTATTCAAAGTGCTATCTAAAACTGCCTTTTGAAAAAATGCTTTATAATTTTTAAATTTTCGCTCGATGTTGATAGTTCTTCCAAAATCGATTTGAAAATCATAATTTCTATTCGCCATAATCAGGCTACCGTTAGGCAAAACTTGCACACCTATGATGTTTTTTTTCAAAAACTCATCTTTATCAATCATCCGTAAAACTTCAGATAATTTTTCCTTTTTTACTACTGCAATCTCCCCCGATAGTAGCGGAACTCTGGCTGTATAATTATCTGATAATGGCATACTATTTCCCTCATAATCAATATAAAAAGAACCTGCCTCGTCAAACACTCTTCCAATGGGTGTTTTTTGTTTCACCACCGCTTTTAAAACCCCATCAACACTGACAAAAACATCTGCTTTTTGGATCATCTCCTGCTTGTTGATGGACTTTTCCAATTTATTCAAATCTAAATCAACTTTATTTAAAGTTTTTAGGTCCGTATTTTTTTCTATTAACAATTTATTAACCGTTTCCTCCTTCAAAAAAAGGGTGTTTTCACCCACAAAAACTACCTCTGTCTTTTTTATTTTTGTTAGTGCATTTCGATGAGAAGCGAATGAATACAGGAAGATTACAACTGCAAACATCAACACTAATCGAATATTTATCCAGGTAAAAATCTTCATGATAAAGCCTCTTTAATTTTTGGAACTAATTCACCAATATCACCAGCGCCAATTGTAACAATTATTTTAGCTTCGCTAGCTAAAATGGAGGGTATTAATTCAGATTTTGAACTCAATTTCTTATTTGGATTTTCTATCTTGGAAAGCAGCCAATTTGAGGTAACTCCTTCCATTGGCAATTCTCTTGCTGGATAAATATCTAACAATAAAATTTGGTCAAACTGAGACAAACTTTTTGCAAAATCATCAACAAAATCCTTAGTTCTGCTAAATAAATGAGGTTGAAATATTGCTAGTACTTTATCATTTGGATATAGCTCACGAACTGCTTGATGCACGGCATTAATTTCTGTAGGATGATGTGCATAATCATCGATATACACCAATTCATCTGACTTAATTTGATAAGAAAATCGACGTTGTATTCCTTTAAATGAAGCCAAGGCTCTAGCAACGGACTCGGTTGGGGTACCATAAGTTTTAGCCATCGCTAAAGCCATCAAGGCATTCATTAAATTGTGTTTTCCTGGCAAACTAAAATGTAAATTTTCAATGATGTCAGTTGGAGTTTGAACATCAAAAACATAAAATCCATTTTCGATACGAATATTAAATGCCTTAAAGGTCGAATCTTCATCGATTCCCACAGTACAACCATCTAAGGGCAGTCCCTTTGGAACGAATAGATTATTTTTATCTTCTACTTTATCTGCAAATTCACGAAACGAATCTTCAATCGCATTTTTATCTCCGTATATATCTAAATGATCTGCATCCATTGAAGTTACACAGGCAATGTTTGGGTGCAAATGCAAAAAAGAACGATCGAACTCATCGGCCTCCACTACCGTAATAGTTTTTCCATTGCCAATTAAATTAGAATGATAATTTTCTACAATTCCTCCCAGAAAAGCAGTTACATCAGCACCACTTTCATACAAAATATGACCAAGAATACTGGAAGTAGTTGTTTTTCCATGTGTGCCCGCTACTGCAAAACAAAAGGTGCCTTTTGTTATTATTCCTAATACTTCAGCTCGCTTTTTTACCACATAATTTCGTTCCAAAAAATAATTCCATTCAGAATGAGAAAAAGGAACGGCAGGCGTAATAATTACTAACGTATTTTCTTGATAATAGTCTAATGGAATTAAACTGATATTGTCTTCAAAGTGAATGTTCATCCCCGCAGCAATTAACTCATCAGTCAACATGGTTGGTGTCTTGTCGTAACCTGATACATTTTTTCCAATATTTTGGAAATAACGCGCCAAAGCACTCATTCCGATGCCCCCAATTCCAATAAAATAGACGTTATGTATTTGGTTTAAATTCACTTTTTGTCAATCAATTTAATTATTTCTTCCACTATATCTTTTGTAGCATTTGGTTTCGCTAATTTTTTGATATTCTTACTTAGTTCGATTTGTTGATTTTGATTTGAAATGAGATTTAAAAACATTTCTTCAAATTGAATTTCAATTTCACTTTCTCTTAAAAAAAGGGCCCCTTTTTTATCTACTATTGCTCTTGCATTTTTGGTTTGATGATCTTCTGCCACATTGGGGGATGGAATAAAAATAGTTGGCTTACCAACTAAACATAATTCAGAAACAGAAGATGCTCCAGCGCGAGAAATTACAAAATCGGAAGCTGCATAAATCAAATCCATTCTATCTATGAAATCGACAACTTGCACATTTTCATTTTCATTGTAACCTAGGTATTCTTCATAATAAAACTTGCCACATTGCCAAAATACCTGAACCCCACTTTTCAAAAGAAAATCCATTTCTTTTGCTATTAACTGATTTATCCTTCTGGCTCCTAAACTTCCTCCGAGAATTAATAGCGTTTTTTTATTAGGATCTAATTTAAAATAAGAGATTCCTTCTTGTCTTTTGAAATCTACATCTAATAAATCTTGACGAACAGGATTTCCTGTAAAAACAATTTTATCCTTTGGAAAAAAACGATCCAAGTTTTCATATGCTACGCAAATTGAATTTGCTTTTTTACTCAATAATTTATTGGTAATTCCTGGAAATGAATTCTGTTCTTGTATTAACGTTGGGATATTAAAACTGTTGGCGGCTTGTAACAATGGACCACTAGCAAAACCTCCCGTTCCAATAACTACATCTGGATTAAATCTTCTTATTATCTTTCTCGATTTCCATAAACTATCTATGAGTTTAAAGGGAAACATCATGTTTTGTAATGATAGTTTTCGTTGTAAACCAGCAATCCAAAGCCCTTCAATTTTATATCCAGCTTGGGGCACTTTTTGCATCTCCATTTTATCATTTGCTCCTACAAACAAAAACTCGGCTTCAGGAAAACGTGCTTTTAATTCATTAGCAATAGCAATGGCAGGATAGATGTGCCCTCCTGTTCCGCCGCCGCTTATTATGAATCTTGGTTGTGTCATTCTAATTTCTTTTTAAAATAGGCTCCATAGGATTGGCTGTCTCTTCAATAGAAAAGCCTTCTTGCTCAGTCGCTTCGTCCTCTTGTAATTGTCTATCAATAAGCTTTTGTAACGCCTCTTCCCTTTTTTGTTTTTCGGCTTGCTCTTCTGCAATTTCCTCCTCCTTTTTGGTCACACTTAATATTATTCCAAGAGCAATGCATGTCATCCAAATGGAACTTCCTCCTGAACTAATCAATGGCAAAGTTTGACCTGTTACTGGCAACAACTCAACAGCAACAGCCATGTTGGTTAAAGCTTGAAAAATAATTGGAAACCCTAGGCCAATGACAACAAGCTTTCCAAACAGAGAATTGGCTTTATGCGCTGCAACAACAAATCGAAAGAGAAGTAAAAGATACATAGCCATGACTAATAATCCTCCAAACAATCCGTATTCTTCAACAATTATAGCATATATAAAATCAGAGGAAGACTGGGGTAAAAAGTTCTTTTGAACACTCTTTCCTGGCCCTAGACCATAAATTCCTCCTGATGCTATTGCAATTTTTGCTTTCTCTATTTGGTAATCATCTTCATCTGATTTATTACTTGTGAAGTTATCTATACGACTAATCCAAGTATCAACCCGATTTGGAAATGCTCCTGGAAATGCTTTGGCAACAAGAATAAAAAAAAACAAACCCAAAATTCCTGCCCCTATAATGATTCCAATATATTTAAGAGGATATTTTCCAATAAAAGTCAACATCATCACCATAGAAAAAATTAATGCCGCAGTAGATAAATTTGCCGGAAGAATTAATATAATGGTTATAAAAACAGGAAGCCATAATTCCCATAAAGAAGACTGAAAAGTGACAGGGGTTTCTCTTGTCTTAGACAAATACCTTGCAACAAAAACGTATAATACAATTGAGGCTAAAGTTGATGTTTGAAATGTAATTCCAATAAAAGGAATTTGAATCCAACGACTTGCATTGGCGCCATCAATTACAGTTCCTTTTAATAAAGTATAGATCAAGAGTAGCCAAACGACAGGCAACAATAATCTTGAAATAGTTCTAAAATAGTGGTACGGAACCTTATGAACTTTATACAATATAAAAAACCCAACAAAAACTTGCGCTCCATGCTTTAAAAGATACGTTAACGCATTTCCAGAACCATGACGCATATAAGCTAAGTTACTACTTGCGCTAAAAACAGGCATAAAAGAAAATAGAGCCAACAGAGCCACGAATGCCCAAATAACTTTATCTCCTTTAAGACTATAAATTAGCTCCTTCATAACAAAACTATAGATTTTGAACCGCTACTTTGAATTGTCGTCCTCTATCCTCATAATTTTGAAACAAATCAAAACTTGCACAAGCAGGCGATAATAAAACAACATCTCCTTTTTCTGCAATATGACTAGCAGTATTTACTGCATCACGCATATTGTCAACTTCGACCATCATATCTACTACATTTCCAAAAGCATCTACAATCTTTTTATTATCTACACCCAAACAAATAATTGCCTTTACTTTTTCACGCACTAATGACATCAACTCATGATAATCATTTCCTTTATCAACTCCTCCTACTATCCAGACTGTAGGAACGGTCATACTATCTAAAGCAAAGAATGTTGCATTTACATTTGTTGCCTTACTATCATTTATATACTGCACATTTTGAATTTTAAGCACTTTTTCCAAACGATGCTCTACCCCTTGGAAATTGGACAAACTTTCACGAATTGTTTCCTTTCTGATTTTCATCAACTGGGCAACAGAAGTTGCTGCCATTGCGTTTTTCATGTTGTGTTTTCCTTCCAATGAAACCTCTCCAGTTTTCATTTCAAATTCCTCGTTGTTGATGATAATATCCATAGTGTCGTTTTTTATAAATGCTCCTATTTCAAAAGTTTTAGTTAATGAAAATGGAATTAATTTTGCTTTTGTTTTATTTTGTTTGAACCATTCTGAAATCGCTTCATCATCAGCATCATAAATGAGAAAATCATCTTCTGTTTGGTTCATAGTAATTCTAAATTTTGATGCTATGTAATTTTCATATTTATATTCATAGCGATCTAAATGATCAGGGCTTATATTTGTTAAAATAGCGATATCGGGTTTATAATTAAAAATTCCATCTAATTGAAAACTACTTAACTCTAACACATAATAGTCATAGTTTTCTTCGGCTACTTGCCACGCAAAACTTTTCCCTATATTGCCCCCTAAACCCACATTTAATCCACCTTCCTTAAGTAAATGATAGGTCAACATTGTTGTTGTAGTTTTCCCATTACTACCTGTTATCCCTATAGTCTTTGCTTTAGTATAATTGGCGGCAAATTCTATTTCAGATATTACAGGTATTTGCTTTTCTAACAATTTCCTTACAATAGTAGATTTTTCAGGAATACCTGGGCTTTTCATCACCAAATCGGCATTAAGCATTAACTCAACTGTATGCTTTTCTTCTTCCCAATTAATCTCATTTTTATTAAGAACGTCTTTATAATTATCTTTTATTTTTCCAAAATCAGATACGAAAACATCAAACCCTTGTTTCTTTCCTAATATGGCTGTTCCGACACCACTTTCTCCTCCGCCTAGGACTATTAATCGCTTCATCACTTTAATTTTATTTTTGCATTCTAACGCTATACATTTTTATAAAAAATGTTTTCAATGTTCATTACATTATCTCATTTTCAATGTAACAATAGAGACTATTGCTAACAGTATTGCAACAATCCAAAATCGGGTCACAATCTTGCTTTCGTGATATCCTTTTTTTTGATAATGATGATGTAATGGTGACATAAGAAAAATTCGTTTCCCTTCACCATAGCGATTTTTTGTATATTTAAAATAAGACACTTGCAATATCACAGATAAGTTTTCGGCAAAAAAGATTCCGCACAATACCGGTAATAACATTTCTTTCCTAACAGAAATAGCTAATACTGCTATAATTCCTCCGATTGTTAAACTCCCTGTATCACCCATAAATACTGACGCTGGATACGAATTATACCATAGAAATCCAATCAACGCCCCAACGAATGCCGAAATAAAGACAGTCATTTCTCCTGAGTTGGGGATATACATAATATTAAGATAACTGGATAATATAAGATTACCTGAAACAAATGTAAAAATCCCAAGAGCTAGTACTGAAATTGCTGAAGTCCCGGCCGCTAAACCATCAATGCCATCAGTTAAGTTGGCACCATTAGAAACTGCAGTAATAATGAATATAACGATTGGAATAAACACCAACCACGCCCAATTTTCATAACCATCACCTGTCCATTCGATTATCTTAGCATAGTCCAATTCGTTATTTTTCATAAACGGAATAGTAGTCACTGTTGATTTACTTCCAGTGGGAGCTTGAGAAATTGTACTTTGTGTTTGATTGAAAGTAATAGGAGTATTCGATCTTTCTCTTATAGTTACTCCAGGATTAAAATATAAAACTGAACCTACTATTAAGCCTAATCCTACTTGTCCAATAACTTTAAAAATCCCTTTTAGTCCCTGTTTATCCTTTTTGAAAATTTTAATATAATCATCGATAAACCCAATAGTTCCCATCCAAAGCGTTGTCACAATTAACAATATGATGTAAATATTATTTAACTTTGTTAAAAGTATAACTGGAATAAGTGTTGCTATTATTATGATAAGTCCTCCCATTGTAGGCGTACCTGCTTTTTGTGTTTGTCCTTCCAAACCAAGCTCTCTAACTGTTTCTCCTACTTGTTGGTTTCTTAAAAAAGTAATGATTTTTTTTCCGTAAATGGTAGAAATCATTAATGACAAGATTAAAGCTAAAGCAGATCGGAAAGTAATGTATTGGAATACACCTGTCCCAGGTATATCCATTGTTTTGTCGAGGTATTCAAATAAATAATATAGCATATGGTTACTTATTTAGTTGTTCTAAAAGTTCTTTTACAATTTTCATATCATCGAAGTCATGGCGAACCCCATTTACTTCCTGATATGTTTCGTGCCCTTTACCGGCAATTAGTATTATATCGTTTGGCCCAGCCAATTGACAAGCTGTTTTTATTGCTTGCTTTCTATCAACTATTGCCAATGTTCTCTTTTGGTGTTGCAGTTCTACCCCTTTTTCCATATCTGCAATAATATCAATAGGGTCTTCGGTTCTTGGGTTGTCTGAAGTAATGATAACTTTATTGCTCAATGAACTAGCAATGTGTGCCATTATCGGTCGTTTAGCTTTATCTCTGTCACCCCCGCAACCAACAACTGTAATTAGTTGTTCATTGTTTGTGCGAATGTCATTAATTGTGTTTAATACATTTTCAAGTGCATCTGGAGTATGTGCATAATCAACTATCGCAGTGATGCTATTACTAGACACTATAAATTGGAAACGTCCTGAAACACTTTCCAGTTCAGATAATAATCTTAAAACTTCCAATTTATCCAAACCTAATTCTACAGCAACACCATAAATAGCTAATAAATTATATGCATTAAAAGTCCCTATTAATCTCACCCAAACTTCATTTTCATTGATTTTAAGCAATAATCCTGACAATTGATTCTCTAAAATCTGTGCTTTATAATCTGCATAGGATTTCAAAGCATAGGTCAATTTTCGAGCAGAAGTATTTTGCAACATAATCAACCCATTTTTGTCATCAATATTGGTTAATGCGAAAGCATTTTTTGTCAAATGATCAAAAAATGATTTTTTAACATCTCGGTAATGCGCAAACGTTGGATGGTAATCTAAATGATCGTGTGACAAATTGGTAAACACACCGCCAGCGAACTGTAACCCATCAGTTCGCTTTTGATGAATGCCGTGTGAACTTACTTCCATGAAGCAATATTCTACGCCTACAGTATTCATTTCAGCCAAATAATAATTGATAGTCAATGAATCTGGCGTTGTGTGTGTTGCTTTATATTCAATTTCATCCACCATAATTTTAACAGTGGAAAGTAAACCTACTTTATATCCCGCTTTTTTAAATAATTGGTACAATAGTGAGGCAATGGTTGTTTTACCATTTGTACCCGTAATACCTACTAATTTTAAATTTTGGGAAGGATTATTATAATAATTAGAAGCTAAAAAGGCTAAAGCTTCATTAGTATCTTTAACTTGTATATATGTAATACCCGTTATAATTACTTCAGGCATTGAATCGCAAACAATAGCAACAGCACCTAAATTAATCGCCTTTTCTATAAACAAATGACCGTCTGATACTGTTCCACGTATTGCCACAAACATATCATTTTCTTTAACTAATCGAGAATCGAATTCAATTTTATGAATAGCTATTTCAGTCGAACCCTTTACGACTTCAATTGCTACTTTATATAATATTTCTTTTAAAATAATCACGATAATTCAAGTATGATTGTTTGGGTTTTATCTACTGGCTGTCCAGCTGGAATAGATTGTTTTTTAACTTTTCCTACTCCTATAACTTTTACTTTCAATTTTAAATTTTCCAAAAGAACTACAGCATCCATTCCGCTCATTCCTTTTAGATTAGGAATTACTTTTACGTCTATTTGAACTTTAGCATTAAACGAGTTATAAGCTATTTCTTGTTTACTAACTTTCCGATTAAGATCTTTAATTTCATTTGTAGATGGGGCATCTGTGAAAATCTTTTGAGCTATACGTTTAAATACTGGTCCAGCCACATCGGCTCCATAGTAATTATTACCAGAAGTATTTGGCTTATGAACAACTACAATGCATGAATACTTTGGATTATCTGCGGGGAAGAAACCTACGAAAGAAGATATATAATGTTTCTCAGAACCGCCATTCTTTGCATAATTAGCTTGGGCAGTTCCAGTCTTTCCTGCCATTGAAAAATCTTTTGAATACAATTTAGCGCCAGTACCTCTCTTGACTACATTTTGCATCACTGCTTTCAACTTTTTAATAGTTTCATCAGAGCAAATCTTTGGATTGATAATTTCTTTATCGTATTTTTTGATTGTTTTATTCCATTCTTTTATTTCAGACACAAATTGTGGCTTAACCATTTCACCGTTATTGGCTACTGCATTGTACAATGTTAATGTTTGCAAAGGAGTTACTGACACGCCATAACCAAAAGCCATCCATGGCAACGAAATAGCACTCCATTGTTTATCTTTAGGTTGAGGAATATAGGGCCTTCCTTCTCCTTGAAATGGCAATCCTAACGGTTTATTCAGACCCATATGATCAATTCTATCAACAAACTCTTGAGGATTTTTTTTATAATTTTCGTAAACTGCTTGAACCATTATAGTATTGGATGATACTTCAAATCCTCTAGCTAAAGAAATACGCCCGTAGCCCCCTTCATGCGAATCACGAACTTTCTTTCCTCTATATTCAATAATTCCTCCTTGACTATCATATACTTTGCTAGTATCAATTTTGTGGTCATCTAACAAAGCAATCATATCTACCAATTTAAAAGTAGAACCAGGCTCATGTGCCTCTGCAATAGCATAATTTGTGGTTTCTAAATATGTAGAATCTTTTGGGTTTAATTTTCCTAAATTAGAAATCGCCTTCACTTTTCCCGTTTTAGTTTCCATAACTACAACACAGCCATGCTCAGCTTTATAATCTTGTAATTGTTTTAATAATGCGTGATGGGCAATATCCTGTATATAAACGTCAATTGTTGAAATAACATCAAATCCATCTTGAGGATCAACTTCATTTTGGTCTCGAATAGGTTTCCATTGACCTTTAGCAATTTTTTGCTTTAATACTTTACCGTCTTTTCCATTTAGATATTTTCTAAAAGACCATTCAATTCCTTTTCCTTCTCGTTTCCCGATTTCATTTACTCTATCATAACCAATAGTCCTTAGCGCTATTTTTCCTATAGGATATTTGCGAATAGTTTCTTGTTCTGTTATCATTCCACCCTTATTTGGACCTAAATTGAATAAGGGAAATGATTTCATTCGCATGTATTCTGTATAACTTAAGTCACGTGCCACAAACATGTATCTGTTTTTACTGGCTCTTGCAGTACTAAATAAATTCTGATAATAAGAACTAGGCTTACCAAACATCAAATTCAATGAATCTGACAATGATTTTATATTTTTATCAAATGCTTCCCGTTTTGGTGCTACAGCATCAAAACGTATATTATAATTAGGGATAGATGTAGCTAATAAACTTCCATCAGACGAATAAATATTTCCTTTATTTGCCGGGATTACAAAACTTTTTACTGTTTCTTTTTTTGCAAGTTCACGCAACTTTGGTCCTTCTACCCATTGAATTTTGGAAAGTTTAAATGCAACGGCTATTGCCATCAAAAAGATGCCAAAAGCCACAAGATAAATGCGGTAAGAAATATGTTTATCTCCTATTTCCATATTTTTTGGAAGAAAGTTTTTTCAATTGGTTTAATGACCTTTATTTTTTGAGGTGGAACCGATGACGGAAATATTTTTCTTTCTTTCATCTTGTCGGACACGGTCGATTCCATCTTTAACTTCATTAATTCAGAACGCTTATCAACAAATTCAGATCGGAGTTCCTTAACCTCATTAGTCAATTCTGCTATTTTAAAAATCTTTTCATCATAACGATGCTCATTTGCAATCATTAAAATAGCGAGAACTATTAAAAACACAATAAATCTCCAGTTCTTCGTAGCATCTTCATTAACTAAGAACCTCGCTTTTAATATACTGTAAACTCCGTTTTTCATCTCTTTTCCGCAATTCTTAATTTCGCACTTCTAGCTCTATTATTAATTTTGATTTCAGCTTCATTGGGTACAATTAACTTTCCTATTAATTTAAATGGAACAGAAAAATTTCCGTAAAAATCTCTTTCAGGTTCACCTTCAAACAATCCGTTTTTCATAAAACGTTTTACAAGTCTATCTTCAAGCGAATGATAAGAGATTACACTTAATCTACCTTCAGGCTTTAATATTTCTAGCGACTGTTCTAAAAACTCTTTTAAAACTTCCATCTCTTGGTTTACCTCGATTCGAATAGCTTGATAAATTTGTGCCAAGATTTTGTTTTTAAACTGATCTGGTAAAAATCTTGCCAAAACCAATTTCAATTCATCAGTTGTATTAATTGTCTTATTTTCTCTTGCTTCAATTATAGTTCTAGTAATTGCTGGCGCAAGTTTTAATTCACCATAATCCAAAAACACCCTTTTCAAATTCACTTCATCATATTCATTAATCACTTTAAATGCATTGACATCATTTCTTTTACTCATTCGCATATCTAAATCTGCATCGAAGCGGGTCGAAAATCCTCTTTCTGGAACATCAAATTGATGGGAGGAAACACCTAAATCTGCTAAAATACCATCCACACTTTTAACACCATGAAATCTTAAAAAACGTTTGATATATCTAAAATTTTCTTGTATTAAAACAAATCTTTCATCTAGCAAAGCGTTTCCCCATGCATCTTCATCTTGATCAAATCCAAACAATTTTCCAGCTGAATTTAAGCGACTCAAGATCTCTTTCGAATGGCCACCTCCACCAAATGTTACATCCACATATATTCCGTCAGGTTTGATATTCAAACCATCAACAGTTTCTTTCAATAAAACCGGATTATGATACTCCATTATTGTCATTATTAAGGCCCCCCATTACTTCTTCTGCCAAATCAGCAAAACCAACCTCATCGCCCGAAATTGCTTTTTCATACAAATCCTTATCCCAAATTTCAACTATATTCACAGCAGAGGAAAGCACAATATCTTTCGTAATATGACCAAATACAACCAAATCTTTGGGAATTAACAGCCGTCCTAAATCATCCACTTCTACTACTTTAACGCCTGCGGTAAATCGACGAATGAAGTCATTATTTTTCTTCACAAAACGATTAAGCTTATTGATTTTATCCATCATTAAATTCCATTCTGTCATAGGGTATAATTCTAGACAAGGCTGAAAAACAGAACGCTTCAAAACAAATCCATCTTGCAGAGCTACAGACAATTGCTTCTTCAACGCAGAAGGAATCATTAGTCTTCCTTTTGCGTCAGCTTTGCACTCATATGTTCCGATAATGGAGTTCACTTGCAATTTATTTGGATTATTAGCAAAAATATAAAATATATTACCACAAATTACCACAAATTACCACTTTGTTAATAAGTTTTACCGCTTTAATCCCTTTTGAGTGAAAAACACAATAAAATCAACCGTCTCCATTTTTCTACAGATTATCTAAAAAAAACAATCCGCAAAATTCAAAAGGTCTAAAATTCTGATTTTAAAGTCATTCGTAATTGAAACAATAATTATTTTCTTCTAAACAGAAAAAAACCGAATTAGAATATTACATCTAGTGCATATAAAAAGTTTAGGATGAAATTGTCAATTTATGCTGTAAATAATTTTGTTTGAAAGGGGTTTTAAGGTATAATATCATATATTTGTTGCCGTTGTAAAGTCGGAGAAAACATATGGAAAGAAATTTTAAAAAAGAAGGTAGATATTCCTATTTTGAAGCAGGCGAAGGTACACCCATCGTAATTTTGCATGGGTTAATGGGGGGGTTAAGTAACTTTGGTGGAGTCGCAGATTATTTCTCGACTAGAGGATATAAAATTGTCATTCCTGAATTGCCAATATATACTCAAAATATTCTAAAAACCAACGTGAAAGCCTTTGCTAAATACGTTAAAGACTTTATCACTTATAAAGGATTTGACAGAGTTATTTTGCTGGGAAATTCTCTTGGAGGGCACATTGCTTTATACCATTCAAAAATGTATCCCGAAAAAGTAGCTGGATTAATAATAACCGGAAGCTCTGGATTATATGAAAGTGCTATGGGAGATAGCTACCCTAAACGCGGAGACTATGAATACATCAAGAAAAAAGCAGAAGCAGTTTTTTATGACCCGAAAGTTGCTAGCAAAGAAATTGTCGACGAAGTATTTGCTGTTGTAAATGACCGCATTAAAGTAATAAAGACATTAACTATTGCTAAAAGCGCTATACGCCACAACATGGCCAAAGATTTACCTAAAATGCATGTGAAAACATGTATTATTTGGGGTAAAAATGACCAAGTTACTCCTCCTGAAGTTGCAGAAGAATTTCATAAACTAATGCCGAACTCCGAATTATATTGGATAGACAAATGTGGCCATGCGGCAATGATGGAACATCCTGATGAATTTAATCGCTTGTTAAATGAGTGGTTAAAAGAGGTGCATTTATAGACTTAAAGTCTTATTTATAAGGACTTTTTTATTTTTAAAAAATATTAAATGAAAATTAATTCCGCCGAATTTATTATTAGCAATTCTGATGTAAGCAAATGTCCTAAGGATCCTTTACCAGAATATGCTTTTATAGGTCGATCCAATGTGGGGAAGTCATCCTTAATTAACATGTTGACAAACCACAAGAATTTGGCAAAAACATCAGGAAAACCAGGAAAAACGCAACTTATCAATCACTTTAAAATCAATTTAAATTGGTTTTTGGTTGATTTACCAGGTTATGGTTACGCTCGAGTTTCCAAGAAAACCAAGGAAGTCTTTCAACAATTCATAACTGATTATTTTGAGAAAAGAGAACAATTGGTCTGTGCTTTTATTTTGATTGACATTAGACTTGAAGCTCAGAAAATTGACTTAGAATTCATTAATTACCTTGGAGAAATTGAAGTCCCATTCTGCATAATTTTTACTAAAGCAGATAAAATAAGTAAAACAAAAATCGATTCTCATATTGCAGCTTATCGCAAAGAATTATTGTCAAATAATTGGGAAGAGATGCCACAGCATTTTGTAACCTCGGCTCTTGAATCTACTGGAAGAGAAAAAGTATTAGATTTTATCGATGAAGTTAATAATGAAATGTTTAAAAACAATTTATTGTAAAAATCAATTTTAAACTATTTATTATTTTTTCAATTCCAATTTTTCTGCAAAATATTCACAGAAATCCTTCATCGTGTCAGCCATTTTTTCATCAGCTGTTGCTCGATGATAAGTGTCAGCCATAGCTACAAGAGTTTGATGAAAAAATAATTTCATCTCATCAACTGGCATATCTTTAGTCCATAAATCAATACGTAGTGTTTCTTGCTGCTTACTGTTCCAAATTGATAACATAATTGCTTTTGCTTCTTCTTTTTCAATTCCTCCTTCTTGGGCAGTCCATGATAATTTATCAGGCACCCTGTTTTGGTCAAGTTCAACTTCAAATTTTATTTCAGACTTAATCGTATTACTCATTCTTATTAGGTTTGTATTTTGATTTTTCAAATAATTGTTTTGCATCCATTTTAAGCATATCCTGTAAACTTACTTCATTATTTTTCATATACGAACGAACGATTTGCCATCCAAGCCATTGCCCAACTCTTCCCGGCGATTCATTATCGATTTCAAGATAAAATTTCGAAAAAGGGGCTACATTGATGAAGCGATTTGGCAATCTTGAATCAGAGTTAAATAATAAATTTTCGTCAATGAAAAATCGCCACATGTAACTTTCATTATCTTGACACCAAACAACTTGCTCCTGCAAATAACCAATCTTTTCAGCATCTGTATATTCTGGCAACAAAATATCTTTTAAATACAATTGTTTACCGTAATATATCATATTAGACAACAATGTTTTATCGGTCGGTGGAGCAATTTTTCGATACGCAAAGCTAGTTACTACATCAGGTAATATTTGTCTTTCTTCGAAATTTTGTTTTAGATATTTAGGAAATTCGTAAAATTTATGATCCTTGCCTAAATAAAGTTCCAACGCGATAATTAATTTATCATTTGCATATATAGCTTTGTTATTGTAATCCATTTCAGCTATTACAGTGTAAACTTTTGGCGTTGTAGTTTCGGGAAAGTAATATTTAATATGTTTAAATAAATCTTCAATCTCATTCGTTTCATTGTCAAAATTTGAGTATTTTTTTTCAACCTCTTGATATAATTCTTGCCAAAGTGGATTTTGCATCTTTTCAATCCAAATCTTGTCATCAATCCCATTGGGGAAGAAAAAAGGATATTTTGCTTTTAAATTTGGTAAACCTCTTGGTGTAGCTTCAAAAAAAGATTTATCGAAACGATCCACTTTAACATCAACAGAAATTTGTTCAACAGCCTTTTCTACTTTTGATTTTTTATCACAGGAAATCAAAAAAAACAGCATAAATAATACTAAAATAAACTTTCTCATCTATTAAGCAATTAATAAGGTTCAAATCAATTTGAATCGAAATTGATTTTTTTACTTTTGCAAATATACATTGCAGTTTTAATAAATTTTCATAACAAATGGCTAAAAAAAGTAAAATCAAGGTAGGGGAAGTTAATACTTTAATTGTTTCATGGTTGAAAGATTATTCGCAGAGATCAAAGACGAACGGATTTGTAATAGGAATATCTGGCGGAGTTGATTCAGCCGTCACTTCATCTTTATGTGCACAAACAGGATTACTTACATTATGTATTGAAATGCCAATTCATCAAGATGGCACACAAGTAAGCCGTGGGAAAGAGCATATAGAACAACTTAAGAAAAGATTCACAAATGTAAAAAGTATAGAGGTCAGTTTAACTTCCGTATTCGACTCTTTTCAAGAACAGGTACCCTCTAGTTTTGACACTACAAGATTAGAGTTATCATTAGCAAATACAAGGGCTAGATTAAGAATGACTACTTTATATTATTTTGCGGGAGTTCATGGCCTATTGGTAGCTGGAACTGGAAATAAAGTAGAAGATTTCGGAGTAGGTTTTTATACTAAATATGGAGACGGTGGTGTTGATTTGAGTCCGATAGCAGACTTAATGAAAAGTGATGTATTTGCGCTGGGTGAATTTTTAGACATTCCAAAATCAATACAAAATGCAGCTCCAACCGATGGATTATTTGGAGATTCAAGAACAGATGAGGAACAAATTGGTGCAAGTTATGACGAATTGGAATGGGCTATGATTGAAGAAGAGAATAACAAAACAGCAGGAGATTTTATCGGTCGAGAAAGAGATGTTTTTGAAATTTATGAGAAATTAAACAGAATTAACCAACATAAAATGAATCCAATTCCTGTATGTATAATCCCAAAATATATGAAATAATTAACTTTTTTACAATATAATTATTTAACTTTACAGTAAATTTCTATTAATTTTTTATCAAATACCACAATTATGATAAATGTATGTATTGCTGATAACTTTCCAGTTGTACACTTTGGAATGAAAGCTTATTTTAAGGATCATCCTGAGATAAGTATCGTCTCCAACGTAGGAAATTTTTTTATGGTTCCAGATGCTTTAAGAAACAAAGAAATTGACGTCTTAATTATCGATTTAGAACTTGAAGGATTAAAGAGTATTTATGAAATCAAGTCAATCATCAGAAATTTTCCAAAAACTAAAGTTATCGTTTTTAGTAGCTTGTCAGAACACATTTATGCACCAAATGCTATCAAAGCAGGTTGTGCAGGTTATGTTCATAAGACATCAAAACTTGAAAATTTGGGTATAACCATTGTCAAAGTACACCAAGGACAAATTATACTTAACGAAGAAATCAAGCGAAACTTAGCTTTAATAGCTAAGCAAAACAAATCCGAACGATTGTACCGAAAACTTTCTAACAGAGAGATTGAGGTATTAAGGTTTTTAAGCGATGGCAAGAAGAACAACGAAATCGCTAAAATTTTAACCCTTAACGAGAAAACCATTAGTACTTACAAACTGCGTTTATTAACAAAGCTAAATGTGACTAACTTGGTTGATCTTGTTAACAAAGCTAAGACTTTAGAAATCGTTTAAAATTAAAACCCCGTAAATCGGGGTTTTTTTATAAATAAACAGACCGTATACGTCCTATTTTATTAGTTAGACTGACTTTCAGTTTATTGTAATCATTGATTGTAGATTTTAATTCTTCGATATCATTTGCTTTTTCTTTACTAAACTTTTCCATCAAATCCACAATTAATTTATTTATGAGATATTCACGAAGGGAAATTAATGTTTCAGAAACTAAATTAGTAAGCACCTCTTCAGAATCTTTTTCCTTAACAAATACTTGTTTTTTTTCTAACCAACCTGCGAGCGTATAACGTTCATTTTCCATTATTAAATTTGAAATAAAACTTGCCTTTGATTCTTCGATAGAATTAATATACTTGACAATATCAAAACTTTGATTGCTAACAAAATTATGGATCAGATCATTATATATTTCTTGAAAAAAATGATTTGTGAAATTTATTTCATCTTCTTGAAGACTCAAATAAATTCGTTCTGATATTTTACACTTGCTTTTTTCTTTAACCTCAATTTCATTGCCTTCTTCATCAAAATTAATATAAATGTTTTCAAAATCGATTTCTAAATTGCCGTATAAAACTAAAATACTTATAATGTTAATTTCAAGTGTTGATAAGATATCTAACTTTTCTCTACTTACTTCAATGTTCTCTTTTACAACTTCAAAAGCTTTTTGTTCTGATTTGATTTTTTTTCCTGCGTCAGAAATATCCTTTTGAACCATTTGCGCCAGCGTATTCAACAAAACTTGCTCAGAAATATCCATTATACGTGCCGTTTCTTGAATGTAAATTTCTCTTTTAATTCGATCTGGAATTTTAGAAATACTTACTACCATATCTCGAATTAAATCGGCTTTTTTAATAGGATCATTATTGGCTTCCTCCATCAAAAGCGAGGCTTTAAACTGTATGAAATCTTTGGCGTTGTTTTTTAAATACAATACTAAATCTTCATACGAATTCTTTCTAGCAAAACTATCTGGGTCATCACCATCTGGAAAAGTGCATACTTTGACGTTCATCCCTTCTTCCAAAATCAAATCGATTCCACGCACAGAAGCACGCAATCCGGCGGCATCACCATCAAAAAGCACCGTAATATTTTTAGTCAACCGATTAACTAGTCGAACTTGATCGGGCGTTAAAGCCGTTCCAGAAGAAGCTACAACATTCTCTATTCCTGCTTGATGCATTTGAATAACATCTGTATAACCTTCAACTAAATAACAATTGTTTTGTTTTGCAATAGCTTGTTTGGCATGAAAAATACCATATAAAACTTTACTTTTATGGTATATCTCACTTTCGGGTGAATTGAGGTATTTAGCTGCCTTTTTATCATTGATCAAAATCCTACCGCCAAAACCTAAGTTTCTACCAGATAAACTTTGAATAGGAAACATAACTCTGCCTTTGAAACGGTCAAATTGCTTACCGTCTTCTCTAACAATGGTCAGTCCTACTTTTTCTAAAAATTCTAACTGGTAGCCTTTGGACAATCCTTCTTTGGTAAAAGCATCCCAAGTTTCGGGCGAATAACCTAAACCAAATTTGGCAATGGTTTCATTGGTAAAGCCCCTTTCTTTGAAATAAGACAAACCAATTGCTTTACCTTCTTCCGAATTTAATAGTGTTTCATGGAAATAACTTTTGGCAAACTCTGAAACCAAATACATGCTTTCTTTTTCGTTGGCTTCTATTTTATCTTCTTGAGAAACTTCGGTCTCTTCAATTTCGATATTGTATTTATTGGCCAAAAAACGTATAGCTTCTGGATAGGTAAAATGCTCGTGTTCCATTAAGAACGTTACAACGCTTCCGCCTTTTCCCGAACTAAAATCCTTCCAAATTTGTTTAACTGGTGACACCATAAAAGAAGGCGAACGTTCATCCGAGAAGGGGCTCAAGCCTTTGTAATTGCTCCCAGCACGTTTGAGTTGAACAAAATCGCCAATGACTTCTTCCACCCGAGCGGTTTCAAAAACTTTATCTATGGTTTCGCGAGTAATCAAAATGATTTGTTTTGTTTAAAATTTAAAGAAGGTAAAATTACATAAAAATAAAAAAAGATGCTTCATTGCTGAAACATCTTTTCGAAGTATAAAATTAATCAAAACAAATTAGTTTAAATCAAAACGGATACCAA
The DNA here is from genome assembly GCA_947451475.1 of Flavobacteriaceae bacterium. Classification (GTDB taxonomy): domain Bacteria; phylum Bacteroidota; class Bacteroidia; order Flavobacteriales; family Flavobacteriaceae; genus Flavobacterium. The sequence goes on from CANFZC010000007.1 coordinate 21,609, forward strand.
GTGATATATTGTTTTGTTTTATAGCATTGTCTTTAAATAAAGGATTTAAATCGTATTTCAAATACAAACTAGTTGACTTATAACCTATGTAGGTACTTACGCCATAAATAAAATCATTAGCGTTGAAATTTCCTTTTGTCTTTTGAGTCACGTCGCGACTTCCTTCATTGAATTCTAAAATCTGTTTAGATTTTACTCTAACTCCGGCATAACCTCCAATTCCAAAACGAACGCTTTCATGAGTTTTGAAGATTTTTTTTCCATCTTTATCTTTGACTTTAGTAAAATCAAATTCTAAGTGAAGTGGCACAGCGATATATACATTTCTAAAGCGAGAATCATCTAAATGAATTGAGCTTACTTCTAAATTAGTTTGATCACCATTCACTACAAAATAACGATTATCAGTTGGACGAAGATTATTATACATTAAAGACATTCCGTATTTTAAGTGTAATAAATTATTATTTTTTAATAGTCTTGTATTCCAAGTGACTCCCCATTCGTAGAAGTGAGAACCCCAATATCTGTAATCAGAATTGGCTATAGCCCCATTGGTAACCAAGTTGTTTACACCAGCTGCAAATACAAATTGTGAAGTGGTACGTCGATCCCCAACTCGTCCTCTGCTCTTAACCGCTTTTCTAATTCCATTAATATCTATATATAGACTATCACTAGTTTTATAAGTAACTTTATATTTTATCCCGTTATAAAATATGCTGTCTTTCTCTTTCAACTTTACTCCAATAAACTCTATTGAATTTCTACTTTGCATTTCAGGCGCAAATATTTTCCCATCAACTTTCTGTTGAACCAAATCTTTTAATTCTTCTTGAACCTCAGCAATTCTGTTTTCTATATTTTTTGAGCGGGCTTCCGCTAAGATCATTTTTTTGGCATCAGCTTGTTCCTTGGCAAGAGTACCTGCTTCAAGCTCTTTGTTTATCGCTTCTATTTCTATTTTTAATGCTGCTTTTTCCTCTTTGGTAATGTTCTCGATTTTAACCGCAATAGCATGTGCTTTACCTTCAAAAGTTTCTTGTGCTGACGCTTTGCTGACTAATAAACTCATTAGGATTACGGCATAAATAGTGAAATTCTTCATGATGTTTGATTTAGTTGATTAATGATTATTCTTTGTTTCTATTGGCCAAAGCCACTTTTACTTCTTGGTAATTTTTGTTTACTTTATTTATTATTTTCTCTCTGAAAGTATTTTCTACTTCTCCTTCAGCTTGAGAAAGTAGCCTTTTAGTATCAACTTTAACAACCATTTTTTGAGTAGTTGATTGTTTGGCTACTTTATCCATATCGGCCAATAAAGCTTCATCTGATTTGATACTTGCATTCCCTACAACTATCATTTCTCTTTGAGTGCTTATTTTTGGAATGTCTTTAATAGCAACATCACCCGAAAACAAATATTCAATTTCTTTGTCTTTGTTGATTTGATTTTGATTGTCATTAGTTGATTTATTTACTGTTGCTTTTTGATTTTTACCGCTACGCTCCATACTGTTTTGTTGTGTATTAGGTGATGATTGAAACTGGTTGATTGCAATTGTATTTTCTTGGGGTTTTTCAATTATAGGTTCTTGAAATTTATTAGCTTCTTTTTGATCAGTGTCTTTTTTAATTTCTGTTCCAACGATTGTATTTGTGGGTTCTATTTCTTTACTGTTTTGTGTAAAAAAAAACAAACCAAGTGTTGCGAAAACCAAAATGCTAGCAGCAATAAACAAAAAGCCAAAAGGTAGCATTGTTTTTTTTTCTTCGGTTACCGAAAGCATAGCATCTAATCTGTCCCAAGCTTGAGCTGAGGGTTGAATTTCTCTGGTATTCAACTTGTCTCTGAATTGTTTTTCTATTTTATTCGGTTCCATTTTCATAATTTTTTAATTTAGCTATATTTTCCTGTAGCATTTTTCGGGCGTGTGATAATTGTGATTTTGATGTGCCATCACTAATGCCCATCATCGTTGCAATTTCCTGATGTTTGAATCCTTCAATCGCATATAAATTGAAAATCATTTTGTAACCTTCGGGCAAATTGTCAATTAGAAACTGTATGTCTTCTACCGAAAACTGGCTTTCTATATTATTGTGTCGTTCTTCGAAGAAATTCTCATCTTCTGTAAACTTCACTTTTTTATCTACTCTGATAAAAGAAATACATTCGTTAATCATTATCCGGCGAATCCAACCTTCAAAACTGCCTTTGTATTCAAAATTTTTCAAGTTGGTAAATACTTTCATAAAAGCCGTGATCATAATATCTTCTGCCTGATGTACATCTTTTATGTATTGACGGCAAACACTCAACATTTTGGGAGCAAATTTGGAATAAATCTGATGCTGTGCATGACGATTGTTCTCGACTGCCAGTTCGATTAATTCTCTTTCATCTTTATATAAGTTGATAACTTTCAAAACCTATTGTTAGAGTTTACTATAAGCATAGACGAGAGTCGATTGCAAATGGTTGCATGGGGTTTTAAATTATTCGATTTGAAAATTAAAAAAATAACAAACTCAATAAAAAAAAGGCTTTACAGAGGTCATTATTTTTAAAAAAACTTTATTTTTTTCTTTCAATCACATAATTTACCATCAACGAAAGTGCGTCTCTGTATTCTGATTGGGGAAAATTGACAAGGATTTGGAGTGCTTCTTGCTGAAAATGCATCATCTTTTGTTCTGCATAGCACAAGCCATTTTTATCTTTTACAAATTGGATGACTTCTTTAACTCGATTTTTATCTTTATTGTGGTTTTTGATCGAATTGATACACCAGTTTTTTTCTTTACTGTTACAATTATTTAAAGCATATATTAATGGTAAAGTCATTTTTTGTTCTTTTATGTCAATTCCGGTTGGTTTTCCAATGGCATCATCAGTATAATCAAACAAATCGTCTTTGATTTGAAAAGCCATTCCAATGAGTTCCCCAAACTTACGCATGGCTTCCACCTGGACCTCATCTTCCGAAACTGATTTAGCCCCAAGAGCACAACAAGACGCAATTAATGTTGCTGTTTTTTTGCGGATAATTTCATAATAGACATCTTCTATAATATCTAGTCTTCTAGCTTTTTCTATTTGAAGTAATTCTCCTTCACTCATTTCACGGACGGCTACCGAAATAATCCTTAGTAAATCAAAATCACCATGATCTATAGAAAGTAACAATCCTTTTGACAGTAAGTAATCCCCAACAAGGACTGCAATTTTATTTTTCCAAAGCGCATTAATAGAGAAAAATCCACGTCGACGGTTACTATCATCTACTACATCATCGTGCACTAAGGTAGCGGTATGAATCAGCTCTATAACACTTGCGCCTCTGTAAGTCCTTTCATTTACTTCACTTTTAGCAGAAATCATTTTGGCTACTAAAAAAACAAACATCGGGCGCATTTGTTTACCCTTTCGATTTACGATATAATATGTAATTCTATTAAGTAAAGCTACTTTAGAAGTCATCGATTCATAGAACTTTTTTTCAAAAAGCTCCATCTCAACATGTATCGGTTCTTTAATTTGAGAAGTAATATTCATTGATTTCAAAGATACAATAATGCAATCGTTTGAAAAAAAAAATTACCTTTGGATTAAACCTTTTTGATTTTGTTTTGTCTAATACTTAAATCTTAAAAATATAAAATTATGAAAACAAAGAATTTAATTTGGGGTTTGGCACTTTCGTTAACTTTCCTAAGTTGCAGCAAAAATGACAGCAATGATGCAAATGTGAGTACTGATGATGCTAAAGCAAGTACTAAAATTGATGCAATGAATGATGATGTAAGTAATATTGTAGAAGAACAGGAATCCAACACTTATTCAGATGTGGCCAATGGAAAAACAACTGAATCAACAAACTCGATGCTTTCAAATTGTGCCACTATCACTAGAGTTCCAGAATTTGGCACTGCAATCATTCCGGGAACAACTGTAATTAAAACAATTGATTTTGGCGCCATAGGATGTACATTAAGCAACGGAAATATAGTAAAGGGGAAAATCATTATAACCTATGTTTACGAACCAGATGCGACTTCACATACTATTAACTACACTTTTGAAAACTTCTATCACAACTCGATCAAATTTGAAGGCAACAAAACCTTTACCAGAACAATGATAACAACTACTGACAATCCTAGCTTGCACCCTCACGTAAGTATGACTTTAGATTTAACAGCTACTTTAACAAATGGCCTTGTTTATCATAGAGTTGGAGAAAGAACCAGAGAAATTATTGAAGGATATTCCACTCCTGCTTTTTCTGATAACATATACAAAATAACGGGCAATTGGATAACCACTGGTCCAAACGGAGGAACTCAAACCAGTACAATTTCAACACCATTAAAAATAAAAATGAGTTGTGTGGCTGTAAACAAACCACTTATTGTTTCTGGTATTATAACAATTGTTAGAAATGGGAACACCGCTACACTTGATTATGGCAATGGTGACTGTGATAATTTAGCAGTACTAACAGTAAGTGGAAACACTTATAATATAGTTATCGGCAACTAAAAATTGATTTATTTAATAAACCCCGTCTCGAATTTCAACGAGATGGGTTTTTTTTACAATTTGTTAGCCAATTGTCCACATGCAGCATCAATGTCTTTTCCCCTGCTTCTCCTTACTTTAGCAATTATGTCATTATCAGTCAATGCTTTAATATAATTGCTGATTACAATGTCTGAAGCTTGTTGAAATTCCCCATCATCAATAGGATTATATTCAATTAAATTGACTTTACAAGGTACATATTTACAAAACTTAACTAGAGCATCAATGGAAGCTTTATCATCATTAATATTTTTCCATACTACATATTCGAAAGTAACTTTACTTTTTGTTTTTTTATACCAATATTGCAAAGCCTCCTTTAATTCAGGCAATCGAAAATTTTTAGTAAAAGGCATAATATGATTTCGAGTTTCTTCTACAGCAGAATGCAAGGAAACTGCCAATTTGAATTTAACGTCGTCATCTGCCATCTTCTTAATCATTTTTGAAACCCCAGAGGTAGAAACGGTAATGCGTTTTGGCGACATACCCAATCCTTCTTCCGAGGTAATCATATTAATCGCTTTCATAACATTATTATAATTCATCAGAGGCTCTCCCATACCCATAAAAACGACATTTGACAATGGACGGTTGTAATAAAATCTACTTTCTCTATCAATAGCGACCACTTGATCATAAATTTCTCCAGGCTCCAAATTCCGCATCCTTTTTAAACTAGCAGTTGCGCAAAAATTACAATCTAAACTACATCCAACCTGACTCGAGACACAAGCCGTTGTTCTTTTTTCTGTTGGAATTAATACACTTTCTACAACTAAACCATCATGTAATCGAACTGCATTCTTCACAGTTCCATCACTACTTCGTTGCATCGCATCAACTTTGATATGGTTAATAACAAAATTATTTTCTAGCATTTGGCGAGTTTCTTTTGAGATATTAGTCATATCTTCAAAATTATGAGCTGCTTTGTTCCATAACCACTCATAAACTTGATTCCCGCGAAATGCATTTTCACCATTTGCCACAAAAAAATCACGTAACTGGGATTTAGTCAAACTTCGAATATCCTTTTTATCAATTTCCATAGCGCAAATTTATAGTATTTTGGTTAGTTAGATATTTGTATTTTTGTAAAAATAAAAATAGTATGCATTTCATATCTGACGAATTAGATCATTATGTCACTTGTCATTCAGAAAACGAACCTGAATTACTAGCACAATTAAATAGAGAGACCTATCAAAAAATCATTCAACCTCGCATGCTTAGTGGTCATTTTCAAGGAAGAGTACTTAGTATGCTTTCAAAGATTATTAAACCTGAAAATATTTTGGAGATAGGAACGTATACTGGTTATGCGACACTTTGTTTGGCGGAAGGCTTGGGACAAAATGGCTCCCTAGATACAATTGACGTTAATGAAGAACTTGTAGATTTTCAAAGAAAATATTTTGATAAAAGTTTATGGAGTAATAAAATCAAACAACATCTCGGGCAAGCATTAGAAATCATTCCGTCCTTAAACAAAAAATACGATTTGGTTTTTATTGATGCTGACAAAGATAATTACATCAACTATTTTCATGCTATAATTCCAATTATGAATAAAGGTGGAGTTATACTCTCAGACAATGTTTTATGGAGTGGGAAAGTTTTAGAAAATGTAAAAATAAATGATAAAACGACGAATATTATTTTAGAATACAATAAACTCCTAAAAGAAGACTCTCGTATTGAAACAGTCTTATTTCCTATTCGTGATGGATTAACAATATCAAGAGTGATTTAATTCTTAAATGTATATTTTAGAAATATTTTAAAGCACAAATATCCAAAAATTGCACCAACCAAATATCCAATTAAAATATCACTTGGGAAATGCAATCCTAAATATATTCTACTGTACGCAAAGATTAAAGGAAATAAAAATAAAACATAAACGTGATTGTAATATTTTTTTAAAATCATAAATGAAAAAAAAGTAGACGCCATTGAATTTGCGGCATGACCAGAAAAGAAACTATAAGTATCGCTTGTTTTGACTATTCTGATTATACTTTTAATTTCTTCATTATTACAGGGTCTGAGTCGTTGAAAATACTCCTTAAAAATATTTGTTGTTTGATCACAGAGTAAAATTAAAACAGTCATAAATATCAAGTAGAATACAAAATTTTTCCAACCTATTTTTTTTTGTAATAAATAAAAAATAAATAAAAAAAAGGGAGTCCAATATACCTGTTTTGTAATAGACAACCATAAACTATCAAAGTTATCAGAACCTAATCCGTTTAGAAAAACGAATACCTGTTTGTCGAGGTCAATAAGTTTATCCAGCATTACATCTGTCTTTTAATCGGGCCAGTAGCATCATCAATATCATTACTGATTTCATGCAATGAATTATTTAGATTCGTATCTATACCTTCTTTTACTTTACTAACTTCTGATGTAAAAGTTTCATTCAACTCCTTTAAAGAATTATCAATTCCATTCGCTTTAACTTCTTTTTGTATTTCTGACTTAATTTCGTTCGTGGCATTTTTAACTTGTGCCATTCCCTTTGCCAAAGTTCTAGCAATATCAGGAACTTTATCAGAACCAAATAACATCAATGCAATAAAAATAATGAATATTAATTCACCCCCACCTATTCCAAACATAATTTAATTTTCTCAATTGAATTACAAAGTTACAAACTTCTCTTAATCAAATTTTGATTTTTCTTCTGTTTTTGGCCAAGTGTTATTAGTTATATCAATATCTGCTGTTTCTAATTTTGAATCAATAACAATTTTAGAAATTACTTTTTGAGTAGCAAATATTCTACTTACTTCTTGATCATTCATTCGCCATATTTGCGCAGGAAACTGATAATTCTCTTTAGTCCCATCTTCAAAAGATATTTCAACTATTAATGGCATCACTAAGCCTCCTGGTTTGTTGAAAGTTACTTGATAAAAGTATTTTGGCGAAGTCAACTTGGCTCGTTCTTCTTTTGTAAAATGAGCTTGTAGATAGTCGTCCAATGTCTTTACCTCTTTACTATCAAAAGGCTTGTTCATTTCAGGTTTGAAGTCAGAACTTCCTTCTGTTATCATATATACCAACGGGCCCGGATCAGAGTTTCTACGTCTTCTTCTGCTGCTTGCTTCTTTTGATTCTGCTGAAGGTTCATTGCTGACATAATAACGTTTTACTTCTTTTATTCCAATGTCATTATAATCGGTGGTATAGAACCAACCTCTCCAATACCAATCTAAGTCAAATGCAGTAGCATCTTCCATTGTTCTAAAAAAATCTTCTGGTGTAGGGTGTTTGAATTTCCATCGATTTGCGTAAGTTCTAAATCCATAGTCAAACAGTTCTTTGCCCATAACTGTTTCTCGAAGAATATTCAAAGCTGCGGCTGGTTTTCCGTAGGCATTATTACCAAATTGACGAATACTTTCTGAATTAGTCATAATTGGTTCTAGTCCTTTTTGATCTCCACTCATATAGGGGACTATTGCCTTTGCAGGACCTCTGTCTGCAGGGAAATTAGGGTCCCATTCAATTAAAGCCATGTATTCGCAAAAAGAATTTAGTCCTTCATCCATCCATGTCCATTGTCGCTCATCTGAATTTACTATCATAGGAAAAAAGTTGTGTCCTACTTCATGAGTTATGACACTTATCATTCCGTTTTTTACTCGATCTGTATATTTACCATCTTGGTCCGGTCTTCCCCAATTCCAGCAAATCATTGGATATTCCATCCCCTGATCTTGCGCATGAACAGAAACTGCCTTTGGATAAGGGAAATCAAACGTATGATTCGAATAACTTTTTAAGGTATGGGCAACTACTCGCGTTGAATATTGCTCCCAAAGCGGATTTCCTTCTTTTGGATAAACTGATATAGCCATAACATTCTTACTTCCTAACTTGACAGCCATGGCATCATAAATAAACTTTCTTGAAGTGGCAATTCCAAAATCACGTACGTTTTCGGCTTTGAATTTCCAAGTTCTTTTGGCTACCGAAAAGCTTTTCTCTTTGAACATTACTTCAGCTTGTGTTACCACAATTACTGGCTTATCAAATGACTTTTCGGCTTCGGCATATCGCGCTAATTGAGCTGGTGTAAATACTTCACTTCTATTCAATAAGGTTCCCGTTGCCTCCATAATATGATCTGCTGGAACTGTAATATTGACTTCGAAATTTCCAAAAGGCAAAGCAAATTCACCTGAACCCCAAAATTGTTGGTTTTGCCATCCTTCCACGTCATTATAAACAGCCATCCTTGGATAAAACTGAGCAATGATATAAAGATTGTTTCCATCTTTATCAAAATGTTCATATCCGGAACGACCGCCGTCTAACAAGTAATTATTTATATTATACCACCACTTTATGGATATCGAAATCTTATCACCATGTTTTAGAAATTTAGGGATTTCTAAACGCATCATGGTTTGATTAATAGTATAAGTCATAGGTTTTCCCTCGGAGTCTTTCACGTATTCAATTTTAAAACCACCATCAAAATCTTCTTCTAAATACCTGCGGGAAAAAGATTGAGCCGGTATAGACAAATCGGTTTTATTACTTTCTACTAATGGAGATTTGGAATTTCTAGCCTTTTCATTTTGATCTAATTGAATCCACAAATAATCCAGGGCTTCTTTGGCATTATTGGTATACGTGATAGTCTCAACACCGTACAACTTTTGATTCTTATCATCCAACTCCACATCAATTTTATAATCAGCCTGTTGCTGGTAATACTCTGGTCCTGGTGCTCCAGAAGCTGTACGGTACATATTTGGAGTGGCTAGCAAATCATACATCTGCTTAAACTTATCTGGATTCCTATCTTCTGTTTTGGATGGTTTGGGGGTTTCCTGCGCTTGCACTAAACCCATAGATATTAAACACACCAAGGACAAAATAGTAGCTATTCCTTTCATATTGATTTTATTAAGGAGTTAAAAGTAAAATAAATTTGTGTGGCGCCAAGATTTCAGAAATTATTTTAACATTCCTTTAGTGGTTTCACTTGTCAATAATAAGTTTTGCTTCGTACTATTATTATTATACTGAACAATATTTTGCTGTTCCGAATAAAGTTCTGTTAGTACTGAATTATCCACTTCCATCATATTAACCGTAGGAATATCTTTGATGGTTAGATAACAAATAATTACATTGTTTTCGATTTCATTACTCAAATAGCTCATTGATCTGAACCTTCCATTAATGGATACTTTAAATTTTTCCGACAAGTATTTTTTCATTAAAGCAATAGCCTCAGGTGTCTCCTTCTCAGTTCCAATAAACGTTTTTTGATGATATTCATTTTGCAACGCTTCATTTAAATCATCCACAAAGATCCGCGTTGTTATTTCTATCCTTTTTTTCTGAGGTATAAAGTTTATTTGGTATATCGCTACATAAAACCGATGCGCGGTCACTGCGGTCAATCCGAAAACTAATACTATTAGCAAAATGATATTTCGTGATTTTTTCATCCTTCAAAAATAGACAAACTAATTGAGAGCTGTTTTTTGTAATTCTTTATATTTTGTAGCTAACTCCCCTAAAATAAAGGAGGCTTTAGTTTTGTTTTTTGCATTTAAAGCTTCTTCTAACCTAGGGTCATCTACAGCATAGTACCAAAATCCTTTTACATTTCCTGCAGGTATTTTAAGCTTTTTGGTGAAATAATTCACCCCAAATTGATATTCTATTTTTTGTAGTAACTTCTCTTTTTTCTCAATTGCAACTTCTTTTTGCAGCATTTGGGTGCGCCCACTAATCGAATTGATCATCCCATCAACACTCATTCCTCCTAGAGGAATTAATAGAGGGCTATACCAATGTAGTTCTTCAGCAGCGCGCAACTTTCGCTCTGCTGGGGTGTATTGTTTGGCGGGTTTCTGGAGAATACCCAAGGATACCACATTGATATTCTTGTATTCTTTAATTTGCACTTCATCCAAACTTATTACACTTGGCAGCAAAGAGGTTACCAATATGGATTTGGTTAAATCAACCTGCGTAATGACTATCTTCTTAGTTTCAATCTGTATGCTAGAAAATTTTAAAGTATCGCCAGCCATTACAAAAAGCGAGTAATCACCGTTTTCATTGGTAGTTGTATTTGAATCTGAACGCAGATTGTAAACAGTAACACTGCTCAATTCATGTACTGAAGACGCTATTTTTCCCCTCAAAAAAACCAACTCTGCTGACTGACAATACCCAGCAGTAGATAGTAAAAAAAATAAATATAGAAGTTGGTATTTCATTTAAACTGATTTGACCCGGGATTTCAAAAGTACTAAAACTATTTATTCACACCCTTTTGCAATTCTAAATAATTAGTAGACAATTCTGCTAATACAAAAGAAGCCATAGTTTTATTCTTGGTATTCAAAGCATTGACCAATCGTCTTTCTTCAATAGCATAATACCAAAATCCTTTTACATATTCTTTTGGGATTTTTAATTTATCTATAAAATAATCCAACCCAAATTGATTCTCCAGCTTTTCCAAAAGGGTTTCCTTTTTCTCTACCTCGAGTTCTTTCTTGAGCATGGCCGTTCGACCAGACATCCAATTAAACAATGGATCTAAACTTGCCGAAGCTCCCATAGTCCCGTCTTCATTTCCTTTTAGATCAGCCCCAGAAGCCGCTTTTAATTTACGCTCCGCTGGGGTATAATGCTTCGTATTTGCTTCAATTATTCCCAAAGAAACAGCATTGATGTTTTTATATTGTTTGACAATTACTTCATCTAATCTATTTATTACTGGATCTAAAGAAAACAGCACTAAATCATTTGTAAAGTCTTTTTCAATAAGTACAAATTTTCGTCCTTTGACTTGAACTGCAGAAAACATTAAAGTATCCCCTACTGCTGCTTGCAACCTGAAATAGCCTCCTTTCCCTGTAGTAGCGGTAATTTCTGTTTTTAGATTGATTACATAAATATTTTCCAATTCGGGGGCCTCAGAAACCACCTTCCCATTGATTTCTTTGACACTATTTTCCTGAGCCGAAAGCACATCAGTAGCTAGTATCAAAATCAGTAATAGTATCGTGTATTTCATTGGCTTGCTGGTATTTGGTAAAATTATCTCAGCCGTATCCTAAATAAATCCCAATGCTTTGGTAATTTTTTGTTAAATAAAAATACGAAAAACAGTACTTTTGGTCAAAGAACCGTTTAAAATGAAAAAACTTATTATTGCCAGCACTTCAACCTTGCATGGTGGAAATTATCTTGAGTACTTACTTCCAACTATAGAAAATCATTTTAAAGATTGTAACGAAATCTTGTTTGTTCCCTACGCCCGTCCTGGCGGAATTTCACATGAGGCCTATACAACTATAGTAAGCGCGGCTTTTGCCAAAATCAACAAAACAGTTAAGGGCTTACATGAATTTGACGATCCGAAAGCTGCCATTCAAAACGCCCAAGGAATATTTACAGGAGGAGGCAACACTTTTTTGCTAGTGACCCAATTGCATGAAAACAATATCATGGCTTCTATAGCCCAAGTCGTTGAAAACGGAACACCCTATTTGGGTTCCAGTGCGGGAAGTAACATTACGGGTTTGACGATGCAAACGACTAATGATATGCCTATCATTTATCCGCCTAGCTTTAAAACATTGGGCGTGATTCCATTTAATTTGAATCCACATTACCTAGACCCCGATAGTCGAAGCAAGCACATGGGAGAAACCCGAGAAACTCGAATTAAGGAGTTTCATGCCTTTAACACTATTCCGGTTTTAGGATTACGTGAAGGAAGTTGGCTGGAAGTAAACGGTGACACTATAACTTTAAAAGGTAATTTATCTGCCCGATTATTTCAACAAAATCAGGAAGCAAAAGAAGTAGCTCCTGAATCTGATTTATCATTTTTAGGAAAATAAAAAAGTCTCAAACTAACGTTTGAGACTTTAAAGAGCGGAAGACGAGGCTCGAACTCGCGACAACCAGCTTGGAAGGCTGGAGCTCTACCAACTGAGCTACTTCCGCATTACTTTGCAAAGCGCTTATTAAGAATAAGTGGTTCACTGAACTTGTTTGCGAGTGCAAATATATAGAATAAGTTTCCTTAGATGCAAATTTTTTATCTAAAAAATTTAACTAAAAAATTCAATCCCTATAACCCAAACAAAACCATTTAGTTACTAAATTAAACAACTCTTTCTTTTGAATTATATAAAATACCAAAAAACAAAATACGCTTGAAAATAATTCAATTGCTTATATTATTTTTCTTAAAAAGTAGTATTATTGGCAAATAGAATTGTAAGAATCAATTAAATAATTATTTTTGTTCGACTAACGCCCTACTTTATGTCTAAAAAAACTTATCGTTTTTTACATATCTTCCTCTTTCTTACAATTTGGTCGTTTGGTCAGAAGAAAACATTGCAAACCTTATTTACAGAGGATAAGATTACTATTGATGGTAAGTTTGATGAACCCATTTGGCAACAAGCAGCCCTTGCAACTGATTTCATAATGCTAAATCCTGACAATGGCAAATCAATTCCACCTGAAAGAAAGACCGAAGTTAAAGTAGTCTACAACAATGAAGCGGTCTATATTGCAGCGACTCTTTTTGACAATGAGCCAAATAAAATTCTAAAAGAATTAGCTACAAGAGATGACTTTGCTACTGCCGATCATTTTGGTGTTTTTTTAAATGGCTATAATGATGGTCAACAAGAGTTTCGCTTTTTTGTAAGTGCCGCTGGTGTTCAACAAGATGGAGTATATACCGAAGCTAGTGGAGAAGATTTTTCTTGGGATGCTATTTGGCAAAGCCATGTAGAGTTAACCGAATATGGGTGGACCGTTGAAATGAAAATTCCCTATGCTGCTTTGCGGTTTTCAACTGAAAAAAAACAAACTTGGGGATTGAATTTCTATCGTGAAATTAGAAGATTCAGACAACAATATTCTTGGAATTTTATTGATAATAAAATTGTAAATGAAAGTACACAGGCAGGAATTTTGGAAGGTATTGAAAATATAAAAACACCTACGCGCCTTTTCCTTATTCCTTATGCCTCTCAATATATTTATGCGCGTGAAAAATCAAAACCTTACGGAGAGTTCAAAGGAGGGCTAGACATAAAATATGGCATTAATGACGCCTTTACCTTAGATGCCATATTGATTCCCGATTTTGGTCAAACAAAGTTTGACAATGTAGAATTAAATTTAAGTGCATTTGAACAACAATTTAGTGAAAACCGTCCCTTTTTTACTGAAGGAACCGATTTGTTCAATAAAGGTGGCTTACTTTATACTCGACGAATTGGAGAGACCCCTTCTATTACTACAACTGATAATGAAGAGATAGTTGACAAACCAGGAACTATTAAATTGGTAAACGCTTTAAAAATTTCGGGAAGGACAAAAAATGGTTTAGGTGTTGGGGTTTTAAATGCTGTTTCTGAAAAAACAAGTGTCGTCATAAAAAATACGGACACTAACGAATCGCGAATGGAAGTTTTGTCTCCATTGACAAACTATAATGTGTTAGTATTAGACCAACGCTTTCGAAAAAACTCTTCAATATCTTTTGTTAATACTAATGTTACACGTAATGGCTCCTACAGAGATGCTAACGTCTCAGGCTTAGTGTTCGATTTAAACACCATTAAGAACACGTACAACATAAACGGAGGGATTAAATACAGTTATATAAATGACAATCCAAATGTAGAGGACAAAAAAGGGTTTACTTCTGAACTTTATTTTGCCAAGACCGGCGGGAAATATCGTTATGGTTTAGGAGGAGAATACTATTCCAAAGATTATGACATTAATGATTTAGGCATTAATTTTCAAACCCACTACCATTCCTTATATGGCAATGTAAGTTACAGAATCTTAAAGCCAACAAATACCTTCAATACTTTTCAAACTAATTTGAATTTTTATTCAGAATTTGATAATAAGTCGGGACGAATTCAAGCAGGGCAGGTTAATCTAAACATTAACTCCAACGACAAAAAGAATGATTATTACGGAGGAGGATTCAATATTCGACCCTTAAAAATCTATGACTTTTACGAACCTAGATCAGATTTTCAATCCAATTATGTTACCATTCCGGAAAGCGTAAACATTTGGCTTTATTATTCTTCAAATTACAATAGGAAATTTGCTTGGGACTTTAATCCATTCTATAATTTATTGAATGAAAAAGACAGGGTAAGTTATGGTTTTGTGTTAAGTCCAAGGTATCGCTTTAATGACCATTTCTCCCTCGTGTATAATTTTAATTTCAACCGACAAAACAACACTACTGGTTGGGTTTCGTTTGACAGTGCTGACAATACCATTTTTGGAAAAAGAGACCGAATAACTTATGTCAATACACTTCAAGGAAAATATACCTTGAATAACACAATGAACCTATCGCTTTCGGTGCGTCATTATTGGTCGTATGTAAACAACCATGAATTTTTAACCTTATTAGATAATGGAAGTTTGATTGAAAATAACAGTTTTACGGACAACAAAAACTTTAATCTTAATCTATGGAATTTAGACTTATCCTATTCGTGGTGGTTTGCTCCGGGAAGTCAAGTTTCTATTTTATACCGTAATAATGCCTCTTTGTTTACCAAAGAATTCAGTAGACAATTTGAACATAATTTTAAAGATGCTATTGACAATCAAAATTTGAGTCATATTTTCTCTATTAGTGTTCGCTATTTCATTGATTACAATACTGCAAAAAATGGAACCCTTTCTAAAACCTTTACCAAACCAAAGGAAAAATTCCACTTCTAATTTTAAGCTGTATCTTTGTTTAAAATAAATCCCAATGAATAAGAAAGTAATCCTCATGATTTTAGATGGTTGGGGGAAATCACCTGACCCAAAAGTATCTGCCATTGACAATGCCAATGTCCCATTTATTAATAGCCTTTATACTAAATACCCTAATGCGCAATTAAGGACCGACGGACTCAACGTTGGTTTGCCCGAAGGTCAAATGGGAAATTCTGAAGTAGGCCATATGAACCTGGGTGCAGGCAGAATAGTCTATCAAGACTTAGCCAAAATTAATTTAGCGGTTGCCAACAAGACAATGAGTCAGGAGCAACCCTTGATTGATGCTTTTCAATATGCAAAAGACCATAACAAAGCGATACACTTTTTAGGACTTGTATCGGACGGTGGGGTACACTCACACACGTCTCATTTACGCGGATTAATCGATGCTACCCAAGATTTTGGTTTACAAAAAGTATTTGTGCATGCCTTTACCGACGGTAGAGATGTGGATCCAAAATCAGGTAAAGGATATATAGAAAATTTAGAAAATTACCTTCAAAATACTACAGCAAAGATTGCAACAGTCATAGGCCGTTACTATGCGATGGACCGCGACAAGCGATGGGAACGCGTCAAATTAGCTTATGATTTAGTGGTAAATGGAACAGGAACACACAGCAGCAATTTAGTAGCTAGTATCGCAGCAAGTTATGCTGAGGATGTAACGGATGAATTCATTCAACCTCTAGTAGCTGTTGATGGAAATGATAATCCAATTGCAACTATTCAAAATGATGATGTAGTGATCTTCTTCAATTTTAGAACGGATCGCGGACGAGAATTAACAGAAGCCCTTTCTCAAAAAGACTTCCATGAATTCAACATGCATAAACTGAATTTGTATTATGTAACGATGACCAATTATGATGACACCTATAAAAATGTACACGTCATCTACGACAAGGACAACATAACAGAAACTTTGGGTGAAGTCTTAGAAAAACATAAAAAAACCCAAATACGCATTGCGGAGACTGAAAAATACCCACATGTTACCTTCTTCTTTTCGGGAGGAAGAGAAATACCCTTTAGAGGTGAAACCCGTATTTTGAGAAATTCTCCTAAAGTGGCAACCTACGATTTACAACCTGAAATGAGTGCCTTTGAATTAAAAGATGCCTTAGTACCAGAACTAAATAAAGGTATGGTTGATTTTGTATGTTTGAATTTTGCCAACGGTGACATGGTAGGTCATACAGGGGTTATGGCTGCGGCTATAAAAGCTTGCGAAGCTGTAGACGTATGTGTAAAAGAAGTAGTTGAAGCCGCCTTGGCTAATCAATATACTACTATAATTATTGCTGACCACGGCAATTGTGAAACCATGATTAACCCTGACGGTTCACCGAATACGGCGCATACTACTAATCCTGTACCCATTATATTAGTTGACCCTGAATTAAAAACAATTCACAATGGGGTTTTGGGTGATATAGCCCCAACTATTCTAGAATTAATGGGCATTGAAAAACCAGAAGTAATGACTGGTAAATCTTTACTATAAAGAAAGACCCCTCAATAGAGGGGTTTTTTTATACTATATTTGTACAACATCTTTTTCATGAAAAAACTATATACCCTATTGGCACTTGTCCTTGTGGCGCTAACCACTAAGGCTCAAATTATAAACATCCCTGATGCTGATTTTAAAGCAAAATTATTGGCTGCAAGTGCCTCAAATAGTATTGCGGTAAATGGTATGACGCCGATACAAATAGACGCTAATAATAACAATGAGATTGACATTAGTGAGGCCCTTCAAGTAACCAGTTTGAATGTATCTATTGCTAATATTCATGATATTACCGGAATAGAATACTTTACCAACCTTCGATCACTTAATTGCAATCAAAACCATATTCCGTTATTGAATGTTGGTGCTTTAGTTAGTCTAAAATCCCTGTATTGCAGTCTTAACTTGATAGCCTCTTTAGACTTAACAGGATTAACTAACCTTACTACCTTAGAATGTGCCGAGAACATACTCACTCAAATCAATTTTGCCAATGCTAGCAGTTTACAAAATATTAGTTGCAGGTTTAACTTTCTTACGTCATTGAATCTAAGCAATCTGAATAATCTTCAATCGTTAAACTTTGATTACAATCAATTGACGACTGTTAACCTCAGCAATTTAGCTCAGCTTATGGACTTGGGCTGTCAATCGAACCAATTCAGCAGTATCGATTTAAGTGCTTTGGTGAATTTGACTTCCTTAAATTGTTCCTACAACCAACTTACGACCATAGATTTGACTGGATTGAATGCCATTACTACGCTGAACTGCTCTCATAATCAAATCACTTCATTGGACTTAATTACTTTAAGCCAATTGGTTCTCTTAAATTGCGAATACAATCAAATTAGCAATCCGTTTGCGTTTACTAGTATGGCTGATTTACAATCAGTGTACTGCCACAACAATCTTATCCCGTCTTTTACTTTTACTGACTTACCAAGTTTAGCCGTTTTAGATTGCAGCTTTAATCAAATAACCACCCTAGATGTTAGCGGTTTACCCTCCTTATCGCTATTGAACTGCCATGATAGTAGCTCATTAGCTTATTTAAATATTCAAAACGGCAGTAATGAGCCCTTTTTGGATTTCTCAAACGACCCTAATCTGTTGACCGTTTGTGCTGATGGTGAACAAATCAATAGTGTTCAGACTTTAATTAACCAATATGGCTATACCAATTGTCAATTGAGTTCCTTGTGTAATTTGGGTGCCTCGCCAAATGCTTATACTACTGCAATTAGGGTATATCCTAATCCGGCAAAAAACAGTTTGCAGCTTGACTTGAATGGGTTTCAAAGCATCCAATCAATCGCTATTTATAACACCGTTGGACAAATGGTCACTACTATCCCTTGTAATCAAACAGCGGCTGCTATAGATCTTTCGACTTTAACGACCGGAACCTATTTCATTCAAGTTATTACTGATACAGGAATCGCTACCACAACTTTTGTGAAAAAGTAAGCCTTCCCGTTTAAAAAAAATAATTGCAAACGAAAGCCCCTTACAGAAGGGGCTTTCGTTAGTAAACAATAGTTAGCTTCGTTTATTTCAACATATCATAATAGGCTCTTTCTATACTTTCTTGATGCGTAGGATGTGCTATTCTTACCAGCTCGGTTACCCTTTGTCTTAAGGTTTTACCATATAAATCGGCTATGCCGTTTTCGGTGATGATGTACTGTACATGGGAACGAGTTGAAACGACACCTGCTCCTTGTTTCAAGTAGGGTACTATTCGGCTATCCCCTCTTTTGGTGATGGATGGCAATGCAATAATGGCTTTTCCGCCTTCGCTTAAAGAGGCACCTCTGATAAAGTCCATTTGTCCTCCTACGCCCGAGTACATGTTTGCTCCGATAGAATCGGCACACACTTGCCCGGTAACATCCACTTCAATAGCCGAGTTAATAGCCACCATTTTTGGGTTCTTACGTATACGGGCAGTATCGTTTACCATAGAAGACTCTTTCATTTCTATGAACGGATTGTCATTGACAAAATCGTATAAACGTTTAGACCCAATCAAAAAGGTGGCTAGTACTCGGCCTCTTAAAGTGCCTTTATAATTACAATTAATTACGTCGCTTTCAATTAAATCGATTACCCCATCGGAGAACATCTCAGTGTGCAATCCTAAATCCTTATGGTTTTTAAGTTTGCTTAAAGCAGCATTAGGGATGGAACCAATACCCATTTGTAATGTACTGCGGTCGTCAATCAGTGAGGCAACATATTCTCCGATGCGTTCTTCCTCTTTGGTAAAGGGAATTTCCTCGTGAGAATAGATGGGCGTGTTCACTTCCACCAAATAATCAATTTCATCGACATGAATGATTCCGTCTCCGAAGGTTCGTGGCATTTGTGGATTGACTTGCGCAATTACGATTTTGGCATTTTCTATAGCCGCTAAAGTCGCTTCCACGGAAACCCCTAGGGAACAATACCCGTGCCTATCGGGTGGCGAAACATGAATAAAGGCCACGTCGATAGGCAAAACGTTTTTTCTAAACAGATGTGGTAACTCGCTTAAAAAAACCGGGGTATACGAACCATTACCGGCTTTTAATGTGTGTCTCACATTTCCTCCGATAAAAAATGAATTAACGTGAAAACTTTCTGCTAATACTGGATTAGCATAGGGAGCTTCTCCTTCTGTATGTAAATGACAGACCTCTACATTGCGTAATTCGGCTGCTCTTTCGGTGAGCGCCTTTGTCAAAATGGTGGGTGCTGCCGCTGCTGCCTGAACGTACACACGGTCGTTAGACTTTACTACTTTTACAGCTTCTGCTGCGGTAACATATTTGCTCATAACTAAAATTTTAAACAAAGTTAGTATTGAAAGTTAAGGAAAAACATGATAAAACTCATTTGTCTTTGTTGATTATTCAAAATCAGTATAAAATTGTACTTTTGCCAACCATCCGAAGTTAATTATGGCAGGGATGGACGTTAAATTGTAGTACATGATTATCCCAAAAACAAGAGAAGAGATTGAATTGATGCGCGAAAGTGCCTTAATCGTATCGAAAACCTTAGGCATGATTGCCTCTGAAATAAAACCAGGTGTGACCACCTTATACTTGGACAAATTGGCTGAAGCCTTCATTAGAGACCATGGTGCAGAACCGGGATTCTTGGGCATGTATGGCTTTCCTAATTCGCTATGTGTTAGTCCGAATGCGCAAGTAGTGCACGGTATTCCCAACAACGTGCCATTGCAGGAGGGCGATGTCATCTCGGTGGATTGTGGTGCTTTGAAAAACGGTTTTTATGGGGACCATGCCTATTCCTTTGAGATTGGAGAAGTTGCTCCTGAGGTTAAGAAGTTATTGCAGGTCACTAAGGAGAGTTTGTATGTTGGCATAAGAGAATTCAAATTAGGCAATCGCGTTGAAGATGTGGGTAATGCCATTCAGAAATATACCGAATCCCATGGCTATGGTGTGGTTCGTGAACTCGTAGGACATGGATTGGGCACTAAAATGCATGAAGACCCAGAAATGCCTAATTATGGTAAAAGAGGTCGAGGGAAATTGTTTGTAGAAGGTATGGTTGTGGCTATAGAACCCATGATTAATATGGGGACTAAAAACATAAAACAATTGAAAGACGGTTGGACGATCTTGACGGCTGACGGGAAACCTAGTGCGCATTTTGAGCATGATGTGGCCTTAATAAACGGTAAGCCCGAATTGCTATCCACATTTGCTTATGTTTATAAAGCATTAGGAATTGAGAGTAATGAGGAGGCGGAGTTTAGGAGAGAACCTTTGGTTCTTTAGGTTATTACACAGAGATTCACGGAGTAGACGCAGAGATACACAGAGATGGATAGTGTTGAGTTGACATATAAAGGTTATTACACAGAGATTCACGGAGTAGACGCAGAGATACGCAGAGATGGACATTAATGAGTTGACATATAAGGTTATAGGCTTGGCGATTGAAGTTCATAGAGAACTTGGTCCAGGTTTATTAGAGTCTGCTTATCAAGAGTGTCTTTTATATGAATTAAAAAATGCGGGATTGCATGTTGAGAAAGAGAAGTCATTGCCTGTAGTGTACAAAGAAGTGAAACTTGACCATGGGTACCGCATCGATTTATTGGTTGAAAAAACCTTAGTAATTGAAATAAAAACAGTAGAGTGCTTTACTGAGGTTCATCAAGCTCAAGTCCTGACCTATCTTAAATTAGGGAATTACCCTGTAGGATTATTGATGAATTTCGACAGTAAAATTTTAAAGAATAATATCAAACGATTTATAAATAACATTTAAACGCTGTGAATCTATGCGATTCGGTGGCTATCAGAGTGAAAGCGGTATGAAAAAAATATTCAAGTTCATTTTAAATACGATACCAAGACCCATCTTGATACGATTGAGTATCGTGATGCGTCCACTTTTGACTTTGTTGTTAAAGGGCAATCGATTTACGGATCCTATTGATGGTAAAAGTTTCAGGATGTTTTTACCTTATGGTTATGGGAATCAACGGAATAATGTATTGTCGCCAAGCACCTTATCTTTGGAACGGCATCGCTTATTGTGGTTGTATTTACAAAATGAAACCGATTTCTTTACCTCCTCCACCAAAAAGAGGGTATTGCACTTTGCTCCTGAACAAGAGTTTTACAAGCGCTTTAAGAAGCAAACCAACCTAGAATATACCACTACCGATTTACTTTCCCCTTTGGCGGATGTTAAGGCAGACATTTGTAATTTACCTTTTGAGGACAATAGTTATGATATCATCTTTTGCAATCACGTTTTGGAACACATCCCTGATGATACTAAAGCGATGCAAGAACTGTATCGTGTCTTAAAACCAGGAGGCATGGGTATCTTTCAGATACCACAAGATTTAACTAGGGCGGTAACCTTTTCGGATGACAGCATAGTAGACCAAAAAGAACGGGCTAAAATCTTTGGGCAGTATGACCATGTGCGCGTATACGGCCGAGACTATTTTGACAAATTGAGAAGTATTGGTTTTAAAGTAACGGAAGAAGATTACACCCATAAAATCCCTGCTGACCAAGTGGAGCGATACTGCTTAGCTAAGGGAGAGATTATTCCGGTTTGTTTTAAGTAAAAACTAAGTTTTGGCTGAATTTTAGTAAGTAAAATTTAATATCTTTACTACTCCTATTCCATACGTATGCTAAAAAAGTCTTTCTCTTTGTGTTTTTTGTTACTGACGCTACTGTCTTATTCTCAAGCAGAAGTAGAAGTTCCACCTCCCTTCAATATTAAAACAATCTCTTTTGTTCAGAATGGGCAAATTGCTATTCCCGTTTTCCAGTTGAATGATCCCTTTCAACTGCAATTTGACGACTTGTATGGCAATGAGGCTAATTATTATTATACGCTAACCCATTGTGATTATGACTGGAAGCCTTCACAACTTTCCAGAAATGAGTATTTGAATGGCTTTGACGATCAAAGAATCCAAGACTACACTAATTCGTTTAACACCTTACAATTGTATTCCCATTATCGCTTGACCTTGCCTAATAGGCTTACTCAATTGCGCGTGAGTGGTAATTATGTCTTAAAGATTTTGAACGAAGACAAGGAAGTAGTCTTTTCTAAGAAGTTTATCATTTATGAAAACTTAGTATCGGTGCCGGTACAGGTAAAAAGAGCTCGGAATCTAACGGTTTATGACCAGAAGCAGAATTTGGATTTTGCTATTAAGTCGGCCACCATAAATTTCCAGAGTCCGCTGACCAATGTTAAAGTACTGTTGATGCAGAATGGAAAATTTGATAATGCGATTACGAATATTAAGCCTCAGTATACTATTGGGAATGATTTGATTTATAAATACGATGGAGAAACCCAGTTTTGGGGCGGCAATGAGTTTCTGTTTTTTGAGAATAAGAACATAAGAGCGGCTAATAATAGCATTGCGGCTATTGATTCGAAGGGTGGCCTTTACAATGCCCATTTGTATACTAACGAAGCTAGGGGGAGTAAACCGTATACCTATTATCCCGATATTGATGGAAGCTATCTTATTCAAAAGATCGATGCTGAAAACAATGATGTGGAGGCCGATTATTCTTGGATGTTTTTCACCTTATCGGCGCCCAATTATTATGGAAAGGGGAATGTCTATGTGAATGGTATGTTTAACAATTATGCGCTGACCGACGAAAACAAAATGGACTATAATGCTGAAAAAGGGGTTTATGAAAAAGCCATCATGATTAAGCAAGGATTTACGAATTATCAATATGTTATAGCGGATGGTACTAAAAAAATAGAGGAAGAAAAAGCCGTTGACGGCAACTTTTTCCAAACCGAGAACAATTATTTTGTGTTGGTGTATTACAAAGAAAACAATCAGCGATACGATCGGATTATTGGGAAGGGCATAGCTAGTTCTGTAGACATTACCAACTAAGAAAAGATAACATGAAATTTACAATACGAATGGTAATTTTTGTAAATTTGACAACATAAAACAATAAAACCCAAATGGTTTCACAAATCACAAGAGGCATTAAGATTTCTGTTTTGACTAGTTTTGAAGGTACCTACTTCAAAAACTACAAGATTCATTTTGCCTTTAGTTATGAGATTACCATAGAAAACCACAGTAAGGATTCGGTTCAACTGAACACGCGTCACTGGGAAATATTAGATTCCTTGAATGAAATAGAGATTGTAGACGGTGAAGGAGTGGTTGGTAAAAAACCAGTCTTGAAACCGGGCGAAAAGCATACTTACAATTCGGGTTGTTTATTGTCTTCTCCTTTTGGGGCGATGAGTGGTTATTTTAACATGATCAACTTTACTACTACCAAGACTTTTAAAGTAATCGTACCTGCCTTTAAACTTAGTGCCCCTTTTGCATTGAATTAAGTTTTTGGGTTCTCTTCTTATAAATAATTCAAAAAATCCTTTGTACTTTTGTGTTCAAATTAAAGATTCTCAATAGAAGGCTCTTTTACTTAGAACAATACTAACCTTTTTAATCTTTTCATATCATGCCAAAAGGATTCTTTCATGTGCCCACTCCGGTCAATGAACCTGTAAAATCATACGCACCCAATTCGCCTGAAAAAGCAGCCGTATTAGCGGCTTATAAAAAAATGTGGAACGAGACTATAGACGTTCCTAATTACATTGGCAATCAAGAAATACGTACGGGAAACACCCGTAACATGACGGCACCTCATGATCATCAGCATGTGGTGGGCACCTATCATTTGGCTGAAAAATCACATATTGAGCAAGCCATTGCTTCGGCATTGGAGGCTCGAACAAAATGGGCTAATTTGGCTTGGGAGCAAAGAGCGGCTATCTTTTTAAAAGCGGCGGAGTTGATTGCGGGACCGTATCGTGCTAGAATCAATGCGGCTACGATGATTGCGCAATCGAAGACCATTTTCCAGGCGGAGATTGATGCTTCTTGTGAGTTGATTGACTTCTTGCGATACAATGTAGCGTTTATGACGCAGATTTATAACGACCAACCTAAGTCGGTTTCCGACGTTTGGAACCGTGTTGAATATAGACCTTTGGAGGGCTTTGTTTATGCGATTACCCCTTTTAACTTTACGGCTATTGCGGCTAATTTACCTGCCAGTGCTGCCTTGATGGGAAATACAGTGGTATGGAAGCCTAGTGACAGTCAAGTATTCTCAGCAAAAATCATTATTGATGTATTTAAAGAAGCGGGCGTTCCTGATGGTGTAATTAATGTGGTCTTTGGGGATCCTGTGATGATTACGGATACGGTATTGGCTAGTCCGCATTTTGCTGGCGTGCACTATACCGGTTCGACTTTTGTATTTAAAGAAATTTGGAAAAAGATAGGGACTAACATTCACACTTATAAAACATACCCTAGAATCGTTGGGGAAACCGGCGGAAAGGATTTTGTATTGGCGCATCCCAGTGCTACTGTAAAACAAGTAGTAACAGGCATTACCCGTGGCGGATTTGAGTTCCAGGGGCAAAAATGTTCGGCAGCTTCTAGAGCTTATATCCCTGCCAGTTTGTGGCCAGCGGTTAAAGAACAATTGATTACGGATGTGAAGTCTATGAAAATGGGTAGTCCGGAAGATTTTGGCAACTTTATCACGGCGGTAATCCATGAAGGTTCGTTTGACAAATTAGCTAGCTATATCGACCAAGCTAAGCAAGATGCGGATGCGGAGATTATTGTGGGAGGAAACTATGACAAGTCTAAGGGCTATTTTATTGAACCAACGGTGATTGTTACTACTAATCCGAAATACACTACGATGGAGACCGAATTATTTGGACCTGTAGTGACTTTATACGTTTATGAAGATGCTAAATGGGCTGAAACTTTGGCTTTGGTTGATGGTACTTCAGATTATGCTTTGACGGGTGCGATCTTTAGTAGCGATCGTTATGCTATCGAAGAAGCTACTTTGGCTTTACAGAACAGTGCTGGAAACTTCTATATCAACGATAAGCCTACTGGAGCAGTAGTGGGCATGCAACCTTTTGGAGGTGCTAGAGCTTCGGGAACGAATGATAAGGCGGGTTCGATGCAGAATTTATTGCGTTGGGTTTCGCCAAGAACCATTAAAGAAACTATGGTTACTCCGGAGGATTATCGCTATCCTTTCTTGGGAGAATAAACACCTAAAAAAACTTTTATACTACTAAAGCCTGTACCCTAGCGTATGGGCTTTTTTAGTTTTATCAAGGCTCAAATAATTGCCAATGTTAATTTTATACTGTTGAAAATGAAATTTTTGTATCTTCGGGCTTCATTTTAACTGTTACAATATGAAAACAAAATTACTCTTATTAACCTTATTAACTACAGTCATTACTTGGGCTCAGAGCGTTCCTTCGTTTCATGGCGACAACAATTCCAACTTCACTTCGTTGGCTTCGGCAGCGGCTTTGGACCACAGTCCGACGGGAGCCAATCAAACTTGGACTTTTAATGGCTTAACTTCGACTGGGAGTTTTGTATACACTTATACGGCACCCTCTTCAACGGATTTAACGACCTATCCCGGTACTACTGAAGTTACGGTAGCGACGGATACTAATGGCACATCGAATATGTATACTAAAACCGTGGGGAGTACTTTTTCTATCACCGGTGTGACGGGTACGGACTTGGACATTAACTTTTCTACTAACAATGCTACTTTAGGGACGTTTCCAATGCCTTTTGGCTATACCAATACGGATTCCAATGTAGCAGGGACCTATGTGTACACTACCTATAACGGTACCTTTACAGGGACTTTGACTACGACTATTGATGCTACAGGGACTTTGAATTTGCCTGATTACGGTTATACTGGAACGGTAGTACGCTTGAAAACGGTTTTGAATATTAATTTGAATTACAGTTTCTTATCCAATGTGGGGACGGCAACACAAACTTCGTATATCTATTATGACACGGCTAACCCGTTTAATAACAATCCGATTTTTAGAAGTGTTACTACCGCTGCTGTAGTTCCTTTACTGTCAATTGATCAGTCGAATACTAGTATGGAGAAATTCACTACTACGCTGGCTGCACCAACGAATGATTTTGCTGGGTTATGGATTGAGAATCCCGTACAAAACAGTATAGTGCTGCAAACCTCATCGGTATTGGACCATGCTACTATTACCGTTACGGATTTATTGGGCAAAACCATTTATGCTTCGAAAGACAATACGATACAAGGTTCGTTTACCCTTCCGCTTAGTTTGACGAAAGGTGTTTACTTGATTACCCTTGCGAATGATCAGGGTTCGATTACCAAGAAACTGATAAAGAATTAAAACTAAAAAGCCCCATTGCTGGGGCTTTTTTTATGCTTTGAACTTTAGAGGAACGTGTACTACCTTTTTGGTTTCGAAGAAATCGTTGGCGAAGAAATCGGCTATGTTGTATTCGGTTGCTTTGGGGAAGTCTTTTAGTTCTTCGGTGAGATCACCCCCTTTTAGGTAGAGGATTCCGTTTTGCAAGTCGTGTTTGTTTTGTTTCTTTATTTTGTCTTTTATCCAGGACACGAAGTCGGGCATGTTCGTCACGGCGCGGCTGATGATGAAGTCGTAGTCCCCTTTTGCGTTCTCGGCTCGTAATTGTTCGGCTTTGACATTCTTGAGTTGGAGTTCGTCCACCACTGCTTGCACTACTTTTATTTTTTTGGCGATGACATCAATTAGATAGAACCTGGTTTCTGGAAATAGGATGGCTAGTGGAATACCCGGAAAACCCCCTCCTGTCCCCACGTCTAGGACATAGGTACCAGGCATGAAGGGTTGGATTTTGGCAATGGCCAAGGAATGCAATACATGTTTGGTATAGAGCTCATCGATGTCTTTTCGGGAAATCACATTGATCTTGGCGTTCCAATCGTGGTAGAGCGCTTCCAATTTTTGAAACTGTAAGAGTTGATTTTCAGTTAGATTAGGAAATTGATTTATAATTTCTTCCATAGTTAGAATTTTGAACAAAAATAACGTTTTCGTTGATAATTATGATTTGTTTATAATCTTTAAAAAATTATAATAATTATCTTTGAGGCAAAATACAAAAATACGTAAATGGATAGCACTGCACCTATATTCTCTAAGAGCGATAATCTGAAGTTTTTTAGAACCTTGAACTCTAGAGTAAACAATTATTTTAAAGAAAACAATTTGGACAAGACGGGTAACTGGAGGTTACACGTTAAAGCGTTTGTTATGTTTTCTATCTTTTTGACCCCTTACTTCTTTTTATTGGCTATGGACATGCCGTTTTGGACTTATCTAGTACTGAACGTTGTTATTGGAATTGGCATGGCAGGAGTTGGGATGAACGTGATGCACGATGGGAATCACGGCGCTTTTTCTTCGATCTCTTGGGTTAACAAAATGATGGGAGGAAGCATTTACATCCTTGCTGGCAATGTTTACAACTGGCAGGTACAGCACAATGTGTTGCACCACACGTACACGAACATCTTGGGCCATGATGAGGACTTAGAAGCTGGGAGAATCATGCGATTCACGAAAGAGGCACCTTGGTACCGTTTTCATAAATTCCAACATTACTACTCGGTTTTCTTGTATGGCTTGTTGACTTTTAACTGGGCTATTACGACCGACTTTATACAGATGAAGCGTTATTTGAAACGCAATTTGTCTTATGGCGAATTTAAGAAGCCTGTGATTCGCTGGACTACCTTGATTATTACTAAAGTGATTTACTTTACCATTTGGTTGGTTTTACCGATGGTGATGGGGATTACTTGGTGGAAAGTAGTTTTAGGGTTTTTGGTGATGCATTACACGGCTGGGGTTATCTTGAGTGTAGTCTTCCAATTGGCCCACGTGGTAGAAGAAACGGAAAATCCAATTCCGGATGAGAATGGAGAAATTGAGAATACTTGGGCGATTCATCAGTTGTTTACTACGGCCAACTTTGCGCCTAAAAACTGGTTGGTTAACTACTATACTGGAGGCTTGAACCACCAAGTTGAGCACCATTTGTTTCCTAACATTAGTCACGTTCACTATAATAAAATTGCCGAGATTGTTAAGCAAACGGCGCAGGAATGTGAATTGCCTTATTACGAATTTAAAACCACTAGAGCCGCTATTGCCTCGCACTTCAAGCATTTGAAGGAATTGGGAAGGCCCCCTCAAATGGCCTAACATACACAATCAGACGCCTTAAGTGGCGTCTCTTTATTTACCCTAATTACAACACACTATGAGCACCGTTTTATCAGACAGAATTAATAATCTATCTACTTCACAGACCTTGGCCATGGCGGCTTTGGCTAGAGAATTAAAAGCCCAAGGGAAAGACATTATCAGTTTAAGTTTGGGGGAACCCGATTTTAACACGCCGGATTTCATTAAGGAAGCCGCTAAGAAGGCTATAGACGAGAATTACAGTACCTATTCACCCGTAGACGGTTATATGGAATTGAAGGAGGCTATTTGCCGCAAGTTTAAGCGTGACAATAATTTGGATTACAAACCAGCGAATATTGTAGTTTCTACTGGAGCTAAGCAATCGTTATATAATATTGCACAAGTGATGTTGAATGAAGGCGATGAAGTGATATTACCGGCACCTTATTGGGTATCGTATTATGAGATCATTAAATTATCGGGGGGTGTTCCTGTGGAAGTACCTACCTCGGTGGAGACTGATTTTAAGATGACGGCGGAGCAGTTGGAGCGCGCGATTACCCCTAAAACCAAGATGATGTGGTTTAGTTCGCCTTGTAACCCTAGTGGATCGGTTTATAATCGTGAGGAGTTGACGGCTATTGGCAAAGTATTGGAAAACCATCCGCAAGTTTATATCGTATCGGATGAGATTTATGAGCATATTAATTTCTCTGGAACTTTTTGTAGTATTGGCAGTATCCCAGGCTTGTTTGACCGCACGATTACGGTGAATGGAGTAGCAAAAGCCTTTGCTATGACGGGTTGGAGAATCGGTTATATAGGTGCACCTGAGTTTATTGCTAAAGCTTGTACTAAGATGCAGGGGCAAGTGACATCGGGAGCTAATTCTATTGCACAGCGCGCTACTATTACGGCCGTGGATGCTGATCCAAGCGTTTTGAATGAGATGGTTACGGCTTTTAAAAACAGAAGAGATTTGGTAGTCGGCTTAACTAAGGCTATACCGGGCTTGAAGATTAACGTACCGGAGGGGGCTTTTTATGTGTTCCCCGATGTATCTTCTTATTTTGGCAAAACCTTGCGTGGGAAGTTGATAGCTAATGCGGATGATTTCTCTATGTATTTATTGTCGGAAGCTAATGTGGCAACGGTAACTGGAGATGCTTTTGGGAATCCGAATTGCATTCGTATTTCGTATGCTACTAGTGAGGCCTTGCTTAGTGAGGCATTTAAAAGAATTAAGGAAGCTTTAGTTTAACACTATAGGCCTCAAGGAAACTTGGGGCTTTTTTATACCCAAAAAACACCCTTTTATGGCGAAGATTTTATTGTTAGGTTCGGGAGAATTAGGTAAAGAATTTGTGATTGCGGCGCAGCGCATTGGTCAGACCGTTATTGCGGTAGACAGTTATGAGAATGCTCCAGCGATGCAAGTGGCGGATGGATTTGAAGTCATTAACATGTTGGAAGGCGCGGCTTTGGACCGCATTGTGGCTAAGCATCAACCCGATTATATCGTCCCTGAGATTGAGGCGATACGTACGGAGCGCTTTTATGATTATGAGCAGCAAGGCATTAGGGTAGTTCCTTCGGCTAAGGCAGCGAATTACACTATGAATCGGAAAGCGATACGCGACTTGGCCGCTAAAGATTTGGGCTTGCGCACGGCGAATTACCGTTATGCGACCTCAGCGGAAACCTTGCGCAGTGCAGTGGCGGAAGTGGGCATTCCTTGCGTGGTGAAGCCTTTGATGAGTTCGTCTGGCAAAGGGCAATCGACTATTAAAACTGAGGCCGATATCGACAAAGCTTGGCAATATGCGGAAGAAGGCTCTCGAGGTGATATTATTGAAGTCATCGTAGAAGCCTTTGTAAACTTCCATTCGGAAATCACTTTATTAACCGTAACTCAGAATAACAATCCTACCTTGTTTTGTGCTCCGATAGGCCACCGACAAGAGCGTGGAGACTATCAGGAGAGCTGGCAACCCGCTTTGGTTTCGGAGCAGGACATAGCCGAAGCGCAAGATATGGCTCGTAAGGTTACGGAAGCTTTGGGCGGTGCAGGCTTGTTTGGCGTTGAGTTTTTCTTGACGGCGGAGGGCGTTTACTTTTCGGAGTTGTCCCCGCGACCTCATGACACTGGGATGGTTACTTTGGCCGGGACTCAGAACTTTAACGAGTTTGAGTTGCATTTACGGGCTGTTTTGAGTTTGCCAATTTTTGAAATCACTTTGGAGCGCGCTGGTGCTAGTGCGGTGGTCTTGGCTACAGCGGACGCTACCCACCCTACTTATACCGGACTTGCCGACATTGCGGCCTTGCCTAAGACGGATTTCCGTATCTTTGGGAAGCCTAGTTCGCGTCCCTACCGCCGCATGGGTGTTGCCTTGACTTATGATGCCTTGGACACTCCTATTGTGGAAGTTGTGGAACGTGCTAAAGCAGCAGCCACTTTACTCACTGTAAATCCTTAATTTATGAAAGCATTACTTAGCACTTTATTATTGTTTGTTTGCCTGGCCGTAGCGGCCCAAGACAAAACTAAAATCCAAGTGGTGGAAGTATCTTGCGGGCAATGCCAGTTTGGTATGAAAGCTAACGGCTGTTCTTTGGCGGTTCGCTTGAATGGGAAAAGCTATTTTGTGGATGGCACTTCACTTGATGAACACGGCGATGCCCATGCGGAAGACGGATTTTGCAATGCGGTACGCCAAGCCGAAGTAATTGGTGAGTTTAAGGACGGGCGCTTTGTCGTTACCTATTTCAAGCTCTTACCTTTAAAAAAATAGACCCTATTGGCCCTTATTCTTGACAACATTGGGAAGCATGTCGCCCTTACTCCCGCGGAGGAAGCTTTGTTCTTGTCGAAGCTGGAAATCAGGCACTATAAAGCGAAGAGTTTGGTCTTGCAGGCTGGGGAGGTTTGCACCCATTCCTACTTTGTCAATTCGGGCTTGTTGCGCGGTTTTACTATTAACGATCATATCGTAGAGCACCTCATGAGTTTTGCTTGTGCGGGTTGGTGGATTGGCGATATGTACAGTTTGCTCTCCCAGCAACCTGGCACTCTTTTTATAGAAGTACTGGAGGATGCCGAAGTGGTCTTGTTATCCAAGACCGATCAAGAGGAACTTTATACTGCTATTCCTAAGTTGGAGCGCTTTTTCAGAATCCTTACGGAGAACTCTTTGGTAGCGAATCAAGAGCGTTTGATGGACAATTTAAGTTTGACGGCGGAAGAGCGTTTTGAGAAGTTTTGCAAGCGGTATCCCAGTTTGATTCAGCAAGTGCCCCAAAAGCAAATTGCCTCTTATATTGGGGTCACCCCTGAGTTTTTCAGCAAGATGAAAAGCAAGCTTTTGCGTAAATAACCCTTATTTTATCGTTTATTTTTAGGTAGCACACTGTTTTTCAGTAGTGTTACTTCTTTTTTTGCTACCTATTTATTATCTTTACCATGCTATATCCATGCTATATCCATGCTATATCCATGCTATATCCATGCTATATCTATTGCTTAGCATAACTTTGGTACACTAGGCGTTTAACTTTACAATACGGTATTATGGGAGAATTAAAAGGAATCTTAAAAATGGAAGGCACCTTCGATGGTTTATCCTTTTATAAACTGAAGAATAAGATTGTGGTGCGCAAAGCGGGCGGCTTTCAGGGCGATAAAATCAAAACGGCGGCCAACTATGTGCGAGTGCGGGAGAACAGCAGCGAGTTTGCCGAAAACGCACGAGCGGGGAAATATTTTAGACAGAGTATTATCTCCTATTTGAAGTTAATGCGTCAAACTACCTTGCACAGCCGGGTTGTGTCCTTATTCCAGGAGTTGATGAAGTTGGATACCGTGAACCCTCGTGGTCAAAGGCTGATGGCGCAAGGCTTGCAGGATGCGCAGGCGGCGGCCTTATTACAAGCGTTTGAATTTGATGGAACCACCCCTTTTAGTCAGCACTTTCCTTTTGAGGCTGTGGTGGATTGGAATCAGGGTACCTTGACGGTGGCGGATTTTACCCTTAAGGCGTTGAAGAAGCCTAAAGCGGCGACCCACCTAACGTTGCAATTTATCGTGAGTGGTCTTGATTTTGTGGCGCAGGACACCTTTACGGTTACCAAAAGTGAGGTCTTATCCTTAGACTTGACCGATACCGCAGTAAACGGTCCCTTGGTATTGACAAGTACAGTACCAACGGCTACTACTACCCTAGGGCTGTTGTTTGTGCAGTATTCGCAAAAAGTAAATGCGAAGGAGTATGTGTTGAAAAGCTGTGGGTTGAAGATTGTAGGGGTGCGGTAAAGGCCGGTTAAATTTCTTAACCTAGATTAAGTGCCTCCCACGCTAGTTGGTAGTAAATTTGTATCATAATAATTAATACATTTATAGATATGAAAAATACAGTCTTACACAAAGCGAATACTAGAGGCCATGCCGACCACGGTTGGTTAAACGCACACCATACGTTTAGTTTTGCCAGTTATTATGATCCTAATCGCGTACAGTTTGGAGTCCTTCGCGTGTTGAACGATGATATTGTAGCGCCAGGCATGGGATTTGGAACCCACCCTCACGATAATATGGAGATTATTACTATTCCGTTGGAAGGCGATTTGGCCCACAAGGACAGTATGGGGAATACGGAGGTGATTAAATTTGGCGACGTCCAAGTGATGAGCGCGGGAACGGGTATACAACACTCGGAGTTCAATCCGAATCACGATTTGCGCACCAATTTGTTGCAGATATGGGTCTTTCCTAAGTACCGTAATGTTACGCCTCGTTACCAACAAATCACCTTGGACACTACGGACCGACACAATAAATTGCAGCAAATCTTATCGCCGGTGGCGGAAGATGCGGGGGTATGGATTCACCAAGATGCTTGGTTTCACATGGGGAATTTAGACCAAGGAACGGTCTTGGACTATACTAGAAAAAAAGAAGGCAATGGCTTGTATATTTTTGTGATCAAAGGCAGCGTGATAGTGGATGAGCAAGAATTGGCACTACGCGATGGTTTAGGAATTACCGATTTTGAAAGCGTACGCTTTGAAGCTACGAGTGATACCGAAGTGTTGTTGATGGAAGTGCCGATGATTTAAGACTGTTGATTGAAGATTGCTGATTGTTGATTGTTGATTGCAGATTGGGGATTTTGGATTTTGGAAATTGAAGATTTAACTTTTATTATATGGAGAGCGAGGTATTATTGAAGGTTACGGATAAGAATGGGTTCTTTTATATTGATGTGGATGGGCAGCATGAGGCGATGATGACGTTTGTGTTTGCCGGGCCCGATAAGATCATTATTGACCATACGGAGGTGAAGCCGGGGCATGAGGGGAAAGGATTTGGGAAAAAGATGGTAGCGAAGGCGGTGGACTATGCCCGTGAGCACGGGATTAAAATCATACCGCTTTGTCCGTTTGCTAAACGGGTTTTTGATAAGGAGCTGGGGTATGGGGATGTGCTTAGTTGAGGATGGTCGCAGTCGCAGTTTTCAGTCGCAGTTTTCAGTCTCAGTCGCATGGGTTCAAATTCCAATAAAAAAATTCCAAATTCCAAATTCCAAAAAGTTTAAGCTTTGGGCAGTCGCAGTCTCAGTGGGCAGGGGTTTAAATTCCAATAAAAAAAATTATTCCGCTTCGCTCCATCAGTCGCTTCGCTCGTGTCAAATTCCAAATTCCAAAAAGTTTAAGCTTTGGGTAGTGGCAGTTGATGGATTCCCGCCTTCGCGGGAATGACAAGAGAAGGATTTGAATGGTTTACGAGAGTATTACGTTGTAGTGATGAATAATAATCTTCCTTTTTAGGAACTAAAAATAACCCTTATGACCCCTTTATTAGAACAAAACATTGAAGGCAGCATTGGTACGCAAAAGTACTTGTGCACGATCTCTTGGCGGAATGGGACTTTGTTGATGGACGAACCGGAGGTGGTTGGTGGGCAGAACATAGGGCCGGATCCTTTTTCTACGTTCTTGGCCTCGCTGGCGGGCTGTACGTTATCCACGTTACGGATGTATATCGACCGCAAGGGTTGGGACATTCCCGAGATCTTTATTTCGTTGAATTTGACGCAAACGACCGAGGGCGACCTGGTCACTACCATTAGCCGGGATATTAGTTTCTCTAGCACGGTCTCGGCTGACATCAAAGAGCGCTTGTTGGTTATTGCCGATAAATGTCCGGTTTCGAAAATACTAAAAAATCAAGTTTTAATTTCTACTACGATCTAACTTATGGATGCACAAGATTTAACTAAAGAATACAGCAATGGAGAGGTTACCATTGTGTGGAAAAATGCGCTGTGCAAGCACGCAGCCGAATGTGTAAAGAACAATCCGGATGTCTTTAAACCGAAGGAGAAGCCTTGGATTCATGCCGAGAACTCTACTACGGAGAAGATTATTGAGACGGTAAAGAAGTGTCCTTCGGGGGCGTTGACGTATTATTTGAATGAGCAATAGTTTTCAGTCGCAGTCGCAGTCGCAGTCACAGTGGCAGTGGGAAGGGGTTGAAATTCCAATAAAAAAAATTCCAAATTCCAAATTCCAAATTCCAAATTCCAATAAATAATTTATTTCGCTTCGCTCATGTTATATTTGCGGTAACAGTGTAGTACAAAATTGAAACCACGCGAAAGATTGACTCCGTCGAATCTTCGATTTCGCGCGGCATCGAGGGGATTAATAGACAACTTAGCGATAACCTTTAAGCTCAAAAGTATAGTAGAGAATGAATGAAATTAAATATTTTCCCGAAAAACAAAATTCAAAATATTCCTATGTAAAATTCATGATTGGGATAATCTCATTGCTGTTTGTTTTTCATTATTTGCATCTAGTTTTCAATTTTAAAAAACATAGTTACTCATTCAATTCCTGGGCAGTTGAGATAATTATAGGAATAATCGGAATTGTATATTTTAGTTTGAGAAAATTGACAACAGAAGTTTGCTTTGATTTTGAAAAAAGAAAGTTTGAAGTTTCTTATTTAACTATATTGAACAGCAATAACAAGATAACTATTGACTTTGAAAAAGTTCATTTCGAATTGAAAAAAAAGATGTATAGATCCACCGAAGATTGGGTTCTTTATATTTATGAAAACAAAAACATTAGGTACAAAATAGAAAAGCTGAAGGATACTTTTACTGAAGAAAACCTGGGAAAAATAGCTAATCAAAATTTGAAATAAGTAAAGGTAACTTCTAATAGCCGCAGTCAAGGCAAAACTTTTTTTGAAAACTAGATATTTAAAATAGAAACCACGCGAAGGGATTTGCGTAGTAGCGGGGCAACATAATTTTTAAGAAATGAACAAACTATTTACACTTTTTGCTTTTCTAACCTTAGGAATTTCGTGCCAAAGTCAATCGAAAAGCGTGGCTTTGGTAAACTTTGAAAAAGAGCTTAGCACAGAATCAATTAGAGAATTTCAACAGAACTCACCATTGATTAATTTTCCAAGTTTAACTGGCAGCTATAATTACTATCCGTACTTTAAAGTATTTGGTAATTCTGGAGCATCAATTATTTATGAACTTAATTCTGAAAGTGAAAAAATTCTAAAAAATAAAATTAAAAACTTCAAACGCGTTTATAACAATTCACTTGAGGAAAAAGATTCAACTAATATTTATTACTCAAAAGACACAAACAGCGCTTTTCCAAGTATTGAAAAAGAATATGATGAAGTATTGCCACTTCCGACACCAAATGATTCGGAAGTCGAAATTTATTTAATAAAAAATGGAAATCTAAAAAGAGCTTTTGACTTTGAGGCTGACAATACAAACGAACAATATAAGTTTACGGTAGGGATTTATCTTTTGAAAAGACAAAAGAAATTAATTTATTGGTTTTTAATATATTACGATAAAAACTACCACTAAAAGCGGGAAACCACGTGAAAGGATTGACTTCGTCGAATTGCATTTCGCGCGGTAGCGGAGTACAACTCAACAAAACCCAGTAGGACAACCATGTAACTAAATAATTGATTATGAAAAAAGTACTGTTAATTGGATTAAGCATTATTTCATTGTCATGTTCCGTAAAAAAAAACAACTCCTTAATAAAAACAGAATCTTCCGTTTTGGATAGAAGCGAAATTTCTGCAACTGAAAAAAATATTGTTAATGGTTTTTTAGAAGTTGAACTCAAAAAAGAACGTTATAGAACATATTCTGATTTTCCGATTAGCGTTATTAAAGAAAGTATAACAAAATTATATTCATTAAACATATATGAAAACTGCTATAATGGAAGGGATTTACCAATAAAAAATTCTACAAATAATGCTTGGATTCTAAACGAAGATCAAATACAAAAAATAAAGGAAACACTAAATATTGAGAAGTCCTATAATTGGAATGTTTCAGATTTCACAAGTTTTAACGTTTCTATTATAGAATCTAGTGACTTAATAAAAACTATTAAAGAAAATGCCTATACAGACCTCCAAAAAAAAATGATATTATATCTCTCAAAACCTTTATTAATTGGAAAAAATAATGCATTTATCAGTTTTAAATTAGGTGATAGTTCACTGGGATTTAATACCATAAACATATTTACTGCTTTACTAAAAAAAAATCAAGAAGAAAAATGGGAAATAGATTCATATTATTATGACCCGAACTCTACTTGGTAATATAGATTTAAAATAGTATGAGACCAGATCGAACAAGGCTTTAGTACAATAAAATATTCTTACTATTTTTAGCTCTCAATTTAGTGCCATGTGAAAGTAATCAAAAGATGGCGGAATCTTGCCTTCGGCAGTCTTTATTCTAATGTCAATTAATTGAGAAGGATTTAGATTGTGGGAACGGATTAATATCATAAACCCGTTAAACGAGGGACCACCCCGTCACCGATTGCATCGGCGCCACCCCTCCTAATTTAAGAGGGGAGCCGTTAAATAATTAATTAGAAATTGTAAGATATTAAGAAGTATTGGCCATTGTGAATTGAGGTAGATTGTGGGCATTATTGCAAATCCGTAGTGGTGAAGTTGCAGTTCTAAGGAGGGACATGCTTTCGCAAGGATACATAAGCTTCTCGATACACCTCGCTTTTAGCGAGGCACTCGAAGTGACGGTGGGTGTGAGGAATATTTACTCATAGTGTTTAGGATTGCGGAGCATTTTAAAATAGGTCAGTAAAAAAATAAAAAGATACCCTTATGAAAAAAATAATTGCTTTTGGTGGCTCTTCGAGTCGGAGTTCGATTAATAAACAGTTGGCGTTGTATGCGGCTTCGTTGTTTCAGGAGGCGGAAGTGGAGGGGTTGGATTTGAATGATTATGCGTTGCCTATGTTTTCTGTGGATTTGGAGCAGCAGGAGGGGATACCGGCGGCAGCGCAGGCTTTTTATGAGAAGTTGGGCACGGCTGATTTGATTGTACTTTCTTTGGCGGAGCATAATGGGGCGTATTCGGCGGCGTTTAAGAATACGTTGGATTGGGCTTCCCGTATTAACGGCAAAACCTTTCAGGAAAAGCCAATGTTGTTGCTCGCTACTTCGCCGGGTGCCCGTGGCGGTGCTAGTGTTTTAGAGATTGCGACGAAGCGGTTTCCTTTTCAGGGGGCGGATTTAAAAGGCAGTTTTTCTTTGCCGAGCTTTAATGACAATTTCGATGCCGAGCGCGGGATTAGTAATCCGGAGCTTAAGGAGCAGTTGGTTTCCCTTATAGAATCGATTTCCTTTTAAATAAAAAAAGCGTCCCCTTCGGGACGCTTTCTAGTTGTATTAACTGCTTATTTTTTCTTCGTCATGTTTAGGTTTTCAAAGCTGGAGACGTCGATGACTTCTTCTAGGTCTAGGTCGAAGGACACTTTGATGCTATCCCCTACTATAGTAACAGGCAGTTGGCTAGACAATTGCGAAGACCCCACGAAGATGTTTGGATAATCTTTTACCGTGAAGTAGTAGAAACTGTTGCCGTTTTTGACATCGTTTTGGATGCGGGTTACTACGGATTTCAGGAACTTTTTGTTGTTTTCGGCATTGGGGTTGATTTTGTTCCCTGCCATGTTGTATACGTTTTTATAGGACATTAAGGTTTCACGCATGGTATTCCCTACTCCTACTATGGTGTAGTCGCTTATCGCTACCATGGCGTACATTTTTACTAGGCCTCCATCGTCTTTTAGAGTCATGACGTAGGTTGGGATGCTGTTAATGTTATACGGAATTGGCAAGGAAGCTTTATATCCTTTTTCTTGTACTTTCCCTTGGGCGGAGCTTTGGGCGGCGAATTCGGTTGCTCCGCTTTGTTTGTAGAAGGTGGTTTCTTTCGTACGGGTATCGACAAGGACGAAGCCTACCGCTGACTCATCTTTTCCTACGGATGTTAGTCCGGTGTACCAATACGAGCGGTTGTTGTGTCCGTAGACTA
Organism: Flavobacteriaceae bacterium; assembly: GCA_947451475.1. GTDB lineage: Bacteria > Bacteroidota > Bacteroidia > Flavobacteriales > Flavobacteriaceae > Flavobacterium. The sequence goes on from CANFZC010000007.1 coordinate 60,613, forward strand.
GAGTCAGCCCTTCGGTGATTTGGAGTTTGTTGGCGTTCGAGAAATTCCAGTAGCCGTGTACGTATTCGCCCCAGTCGTTTAATTGGTTTTCTACGAAATCGATGGGTTGGATGCGGTCTACCCACAGTGGTGCTCTATCGATGCCGTATTCTTGGATGGCCCCTGATTCTGCATTTACCACTAAGATTCCGGTCGCATCGTCACCGCTGAAGCCAATTGTTTTATCGTATTTGGTCACCACCCAGTATGGGTTTCCGGCGTCGTCGATTTCGAAAGTGAAGTCGGTCATCCCTACTGTGGCATAGCCGTTCGTATAGAGATGTCTTTCGATTTCACTTTGGAAGAAGGCTTCGGGTTGGTATTTAATTTTGATGGGTTTGCCGTTTACCGTTTGCACTAGTTTTACATCGCGCTCGTTGGTGGCGGATACCATGACATAGCCGGTGGTTCCTTCTTGGTTATTGAGCCATTTGAAGAAGCCCGAATGCAATAGCGGTGCTACCCAGTAAAGGTCTTTACCTACTTTTTGCACGCAGAAATGCCCTAGTTCCACTTGGCTTCCAAGGGCCGGTTGGGACCCTAGAATTTTCTCCCCTAGTAAATAGGCTAGATCTTCATCTACCACACGGATTTCGTCTATGGAGATGGGTGCGATATGGTTGGCTATTTTCTTGCCGTCGGTTACTTTCCCGATTAGGTTTTTATAGGATTCGCTTCGGAACATGGGTAAGCTGGTACACAGTGGGAATACCACTAGGTACACAAGGAGGATACCGGCTAAAATGAAGAAAATCTTTTTAGGTTTTTCTAGAAGGCGTACTTTTTTATCGGCTCCGACTTGGAGGCGGGTAAAGAGGACGATGGCGATACCGCATAGTGCTAACAGAATGGTTGGCAACCCTAAGAATCCGTAGCTCAGCACCGGTAAGTTCAAGTAAAACAATACAAAGGCAATGACGATAAAGAGAATACTTTTTTTCATGGTTTGTTGGGTTAAATTCGCCTATTAGACGTAGGCCTTTAATTATCGTTACAGTAATTAAATAAAATACTATTTTTGCTGGCATACAAAACAAACCTAATCTTCGGCATTATTGCGATGTCGAACTAAATACAGCATACGATGAAAGCATACGTTTTTCCTGGGCAAGGCGCTCAATTTACTGGAATGGGTAAAGAATTATATGAGACTTCGGCGGTAGCCAAAGAACTGTTTGAAAAAGCCAA
>CANFZC010000008.1 GCA_947451475.1 Flavobacteriaceae bacterium
ACTTCCTCTTCACTATGGGTCTTTAAATCGTCTATGATTTCTGAAAGACTACCAAAACAAGCAAAACCTGCATTTTTAGTACTGGCTCCTTGGGGCAACATCCCTTTTTCCAAAACCAGTATTTTCGCCTCTGGGAATCGTTCCCGCAATCCCAAAGCAGCATGCAAACCTACAATACCACTGCCCACTATAGTATAATCTACCCCAGTAAACCAATTTTTAAGCTCCCAATAACTTAAGTTCATACCCCTAATTTTGCCTTAAAATTACTTTTTTCAGCGAAAACAACACACTCTTGTAAACTAAATTTATCAAATCATCAGCTATTTTACTCAAATTTTACCCATTCTTGAACGGCAAAGAAGGTAGTTCATCGATTTGTTAGTATTTTTCATAATTTACGTAACATTATCTTAATATTATATTTTACTTTTGACTTCTAATTTTAACTAATTGAGCACATTATGAAATTTAAATTACTTTCGATTGTATGGCTTGCTGTGAGTTGCGTGGCTTTTGCCCAAAACAAAAATTCAGTATGGAACGCTACTACTAAGAAAAGCGACATGACGCCGCTTGACAGCAGAATGAATTTACCGGAGCGTAACCTGTTTACTTTAAACCTTAACGGTTTAAAATCAACGCTTCAAAACACACCAAAAAGAGGAACCGACCTAAGCACGTCTTCGACTACTTTGTCCATTCCAAATGCAGATGGAACGCTAGAAAGCTACCGCATCTTCGAAAATTCTAACATGGATCCAGCGCTAGAAGCAAAATTCCCAGAAATTAAATCCTATTTAGGAGTTGGGATATCCGACCCAAGCGCAAGAGCTTATTTTAGCGTGTCACCGCTCGGATTTAAATCGATGGTATTAGCTTCCGATAAGCCTGCTGTGTTCATCGAACCGATATCACAAGATTTAACAACCTATACTGTATATAGAAAACAAGACAAAACAGCTACTTTAACGTCTTTTGAGTGTAAAGTTATTGACGTAGTGACACCTACTGTTTCCGCTAGTACAGCACGTCCTAATGCCGACGATGGTTTACTAAGAACCTTCCGTTTAGCCATGTCTTGTACTGGTGAGTATACCGTTTATTTTGGAGGCACTAAAGCCTTGGCTTTAGCTGCTATCAACGCTTCTATGACTCGTGTGAACGGAGTGTTTGAAACCGACTTCTCAGCGCGTATGGTATTAATCGCGAATACCGATTTAGTAATCTATACTAGTGCATCAACCGATCCCTATGCAGCGGCAGCAAGCATGTCACAATGGAATGCACAATTACAATCTACCTTAACTTCAGTGATTGGAGAAGCTAACTACGATATCGGTCACCTATTCGGGGCTACCGGTGGTGGTGGTAATGCAGGATGTATTGGTTGCGTTTGTACCAACGGTTCAAAAGGAAGCGGAATCACTTCGCCAGCAGACGGAATACCTTCTGGAGATAACTTTGATATCGACTATGTAGCTCACGAAATGGGACACCAATTTGGAGCAAACCATACCTTCACACACAGTAACGAAGGAACGGGAGTTCAAATGGAACCGGGCTCTGGTTCAACCATCATGGGGTACGCGGGTATTACAACTTTGGATGTACAACCTCACTCAGATGCGTTTTTTCACGCGGTGAGTATCCAACAAGTAACCAACAATATTAAAACCAAAACGTGTCCAGTAGCTTCCGCTACAGGAAATGCGATTCCAACTGCTAATGCTGGTTTAGATTTTACCATCCCAAAAAGCACGCCGTTTATGCTAACAGCAACAGGTACCGATGCTAATGGTGATGCCCTAACCTACAACTGGGAACAAATGGACAACCAAACGACTTCGGCCGCGCCTAGTGCAACCAAAACTACAGGTGTAAATTTTAGATCATACAATTCTACCACCGCTCCAACACGTTATTTCCCTAGAATGGCATCTGTTTTAACAGGAGCTACTACTACTGCAGGTACTGAACTTACTGTAGAAGCACTACCTTCTGTAGCGCGCACGCTAAACTTCAGAGTTACGGTAAGAGATAACCACGCCGGTGGGCCAGCAAACAACAGTGACGATATGATTGTTACCGTAAACGCTACAGCAGGTCCGTTCAGCGTAACGGCTCCAAACACAGCAGTGTCGTATGTGGGTGGAAGTTCACAAACCATCACTTGGGCTGTGGCAGGTACTACTGCGAATGGTGTTAACTGTGCCAATGTAGACATCCTTATTTCAAACAATGCAGGTACAACTTGGACCACTTTATTGGCTGCAACACCAAACGATGGTACAGAAGCCGTAACCATTCCAAACACACCAGGCACAACCAACCGTATCATGGTAAAAGGAACCAACCATATTTTCTTTGATGTTTCTAACACCAACTTTACGATCACAGCGGGTTCAACCGACACTGTAGCACCTACAGCACCAACATTAACAGCTTCAGGAACTACACAAACCACTACTTCATTGTCTTGGACTGGCGCTACCGATAACGTAGCGGTTACAAGCTATGACGTTTATAAAGACGGAGTACTATTAGGCTCAACAGCAACTACTACTTTTGCCGTTTCAGGATTGACCGCTTCAACTACTTATGCATTCACTGTAAAAGCCAAAGATGCTGCAGGTAATGCTTCTGTAGCAAGCAATGCAGTAAGTGTAACTACACTAGCTCCAGTGCCTGATACAACAGCACCAACAGCACCTACTTTAAGCGCTGCTGGTACTACTACCACGGCAACCAATTTATCATGGACAGCCGCTACAGACAACGTAGGGGTTACAGGATACGATGTTTATAAAGACGGAGTGCTTTTAGCATCTACGACTACGGCTACTACATACGCCGTAACAGGTTTAACGGCTTCTACCGCTTATGCTTTCACAGTAAAAGCGAAAGATGCTGCAGGAAATGCTTCACTCGCTAGTAATACCGTTACGGTAACTACCTTGACACCTGACACCACTGTACCTACTGCGCCTACGTTAAGTGCTTCAGGAACCACTTCTACGGCAACCAACTTATCTTGGACAGCTGCTACAGACAACGTTGCCGTTACAGGATACGATGTTTATAGAAACGGAGTTCTTTTAGCTTCAACTACAACTGCAACTACCTATAGCGTAACCGGCTTAACAGCAGCTACTACATACACCTTTACGGTAAAAGCAAAAGATGCGGCAGGAAATGCTTCTTTAGCTAGTAATACTGTTAGCGTTACAACTTCAGCTGTTACCATAGCTTATTGTGCTTCTACTTCTAACAGCACTGCTGATGAGAAAATTGGCAAAGTGGTTTTCGGAACCATTAACAATACTTCTACAGGTACTGCCGGATATGAAAACTTTACAGCTTTAAGTAGCAATGCGGTGAGAGGAACTGCCTACACAATTACTATAACGCCTAGCTGGACTGCCACTAAATTCAAAGAAGGATATGCCGTGTTCATTGACTACAATGGTGATGGCGATTTTGCTGATGCGGGTGAAACCGTATGGACCAAAGCTGCTTCAACTACTACACCTGTAACTGGAACGTTCACTATACCAGCTACAGCCACTTTAGGAGCTACGCGCATGAGAGTGTCCATGAAGTATAATGCGATACCAACCTCTTGTGAAACAATGTCATTTGGACAAGTAGAAGACTATACCGTAAATATTTCTCTTACAGCAAAATTAATAGATGAGAATACACTAAGCTTCTCGTTATATCCTAACCCAGTTAAAGGAGAGGTATTGTCTATAGCTAATTTAGATGCCGCAGCTACCTACACCATCTACAACTTAATGGGACAAGAAGTTTCAAAAGGAACTATAGAAAACAATACCATCATGGTAGGCGCCCTTAGAACCGGAACCTACTTACTAGAAGTAAGCAGCGAAAAAGGAACCGCAACCAAACGTTTCATAAAAGAATAATTACTTTATTACAATAATCAAAAAGCCACTCTTACCGAGTGGCTTTTTTTATGCTATCAATAATTTAAACAGTATAATGGTAATTGAACCGTTGAAAAACAATCCCAACGATCAAGCCTACTACACAAGCCACCCGCTACCAGTATCAAAAAAATTAGAGAAAGAACCCAATGTAAAGAAGAACTGCTATATTTTTAAATCTAGTAGTAATGTCCTATTTTAAATTCTTAACACAATAAGGTTAAAGCAATCTACAAATAAATCCTTCTATCAAAACAAACGGGCTGTAACGCAAAGCATATCCATTATAACGTAAAATAAAATCCTACTTTCAATAGACCAGTTCATAATAGTACCGTGGGTCTACTTCTCTTAAAAAAACAACAATACATGAGCGGATTCAAAGGCCAAGCCTAACGCATAATTTTAGACTCAACAACACTACTTGAAATGAATGTATAAAACATCGCTTAAATCGACTAAAAAAGCCTGTAATACATATGCGGTCTATCCACATAAGAGCATTAATTATCAACTGCTCTTAAACTCAAAACTGAGACTGAGACTGAGACTGGAAACTGAGACTGAGACTGGAAACTGAGACTGAGACTGACCCGAGTGCAGCGAACGGAAACAATAAAAAAAAGCCCCGAGGTTCACTCGGGGCTTTTTCTATTTATAGTCTAGCTTATTTCTTAACAATCAAGAATTCTGAACGACGGTTTTGAGCAAATTGCTCTTCCGTACAAGTAGCACCACAATCAACTTTAGGTTCTAACTCTCCCATGCCTTTACCAGAAATTCTATCCGCAGCAATTCCTTTTGAAATGATGTACTGAACAGTAGCTTTAGCTCTACGATCAGACAAAGCTAAGTTGTATTGATCACTACCTCGGTTATCCGTATGAGATTTAGCTAAAATTACTAAGTCAGCATTGTTTTTCATAACTTGAACTAACTTATCCAATTCAAATGCTCCCTCTTGTGTTATGTTGCTTTTGTTAAATTCAAAGAAAATTTCTTTCAATACAATCTCGTCTTCTTTAACAATTACGTCAATAGGTTGTAACGCAGCATCCACTTTCGTAGAAGGGGCTTTGCCTTTAGTAACGGCAAATGAATTACCTTCAAATCCATCCTTAGAAGCTTGAACAACATAAGGCTTGTCGCACTCTACACGGTACTGAACTTCTCCCTTAGCATTAGACACTTCAGAAGCAATTACATTATTTTTCTCATCTAAGATGCTAACTTTAGCATTAGTTAAAATTTCCCCTGTTTTAGCATTGGTAACCAAAATCATTACGTCAACTCCACAAATAGGACTTACACCAAAGATATCATCGTTTCCATTACGGTTACTAGATAAGAATCCAAGATTTTTAGTCCCATTAAAGGTAAATGAGAAATCATCTTTTTCAGAGTTAACTGGCTTTCCAAGATTGGTTGCATCGGCACCAGCAGACAAGTCCACTTTAAAGATGTCCAATCCACCTAAACCTGGTTTACCACTTGAAGCAAAGAATAAAGTTTTGTTATCATCTGCAATGAATGGGAAATTTTCACTTCCTTCCGTATTCACATTTTTACCTAAGTTTTGTGGCTCTCCGTAAGTTCCATCAGAATTCACAGAAACTTTCCATATATCAGAACCTCCCATAGTACCAGGACGATCAGAAGCAAAGTACAACGTTTTACCATCTCTACTGATAGTAGCATTACTAGTAGAAAAATCCTTTCCATTAAAAGGTAACGCTACTTTATTACTCCACTTTTCACCATCTTTGGTAGCTTTGTACAAATATACTTGACTAAACTTAGCATTAGCCGACTTTACTTTCGTAGATACTTTTTCATTATAACTTTCACTTGTAAAGTACACGGTCTTACCATCAGCACTAAGAGACGCAGGTCCATCATGCCACTTTGTATTGATTTCTGTAACGGTTCTAGGATTAGTGATAGTGCCGTCTGTATTATAATCAGCCATGTAGATATCCAAATAAGGCTCGTCTGTCCAACCATAATTTTTACGAGCACCATTACGAGCACTAGCAAAATAAACGGTGTTGTCATAAAGCACCGCACCAAAATCAGATTTATCACTGCTTAAATCAGAAGGGTTCACATTATATAACTTCGACTTATCCAATAATCTAGGAACATAATTTGGATTTTCTTTAAACGCTTTTGCACGCATATCCGTCGGAGCTGCTGCGGCAAATTTTTGCATTTGTTTGTTAGCATCTTCATATTTGCCATTTGCCTTCAACATTTGAGCATAACGGTAATACGTTTCAGCATCTTGCGGCATTTCAGTAGCCTTAGCATACCATTTAACCGCTTCAGTTGAATTAAACATATTATAGTAGCTGTCCGCTAACTGTTTGTAAACATAGGCTGTAGCCTTACCATCTTCCACTAATTTTAAATAAGCTTTAGAGGCATTAACATACTCAAATCGGTTAAACATTTTGTCGGCTGATTTGGTTTGTTTATCTTGAGCCGTAACCGAGAAACTAAGGGCTGCAAAACTTAATGCTATATATAGATTTTTCATTTTTAGGAGTACTTTATGGTTAGAAATATCTTGGTGAACGTGATACTTTTTTCGGGAAATTCAAATCAAATAATAAAATAAACTCGTGAGACGCTGGTGCCACAGTTTTAATATCAGATATTACATGATCGTAAGCGTATCCTACTTTTAAACTTGGCGTAATGGCAAAATTTACCATGGCACCAAATGAATCTTCTAATCTATAGGTAGCTCCTACTTCAAATTTATCATTAATTAAGAAGTTAGTTGACACATCAATGGAAGTTGGTGCATTCAACGCCGACTTAACCATAGCAAACGGTTTGAATTTCAAATTCGGATTAATATCAAACACATAACCTCCGGTTAAGAAATAATGCAACACTTCTGTACCATATTTAGTTCCACTAAAATCAAGATATTTAGCTTTTAACATATTTGGCACCGAGAAAGCAACATAATACTTTTGGGTATAGTAGAAAACTCCCGACCCAACATTTAGAAACGTTGCATTAGGATTACTGCCACTAAATGGATCAAGTGGTGATTGTTGCGGTAACGTTGGATATATAGTAGTAAAATCTACCTTATGCATCGTCGCGCCGGCTTTTAAACCGAAAGCCAAACGGTGCTCTCCACCCATATTTAACGTATACGAGAAATCTGCATATACGTTATTCTCTTGAACGGGTCCAATCTTATCAGAAATCACAGAAAGTCCAAGACCAACATTTTTTCCAACCGGACTGTGCAAGAAGAAGGTTCCCGTATTGGGAGCCCCTTCTATTCCAACCCATTGCGATCTGTATAACAAACCTCCGGATAAATTCTCTTTAGAACCCGCATAAGCCGGATTAATAACACTCATATTATACATATATTGAGTGTAGTTCGGATCTTGTTGAGCTTGTACTTCTGTAAAAACAGATAAAGCTAAAATTGCAATGAAATATAGTTTCTTCATTTTGTTTTGTTTTATTTTAAATGCAAATTATTTTAGGACCTAGTTTTTTCTGTTGATGTAAATCCAACCAGTACGGGTTTCGCCATTATCTCTATTAAATACATAGTAATACGTTCCATCAGGTAATTCATCCCCATTGTTAGCATTCCCTTTCCACTCATTCGAGTAGTCCGTTTTACTATATACTTCCATTCCGTAACGGTTAAAGATCGTAATCTTTTTAACGTTGAATCCTGAAAGATCAAAGTTGTCATTTATACCATCACCATCAGCAGAGATACCTTTTTGAATGGTACATGCAATATCTTCTGTGGTAACCGTGATGTTGGCCGTACTAATACATCCATTTAGGTTAACAGAAACCGTATAGGTTCCTGATGCATCAACTATCTGAGTAGCAGCATTTCCTAAGACAGCCGAACCATTAGTCCAAGTATACGTTACTGCCGGATCAAATGTTCCAGTTACTGGTGATACCGTAAGTACAAAATCATTGTTTTGACAATCTCCAATCACCCCGATAGCAACAGTATCCAATATAGTTACCGTTAAACTTCCATTATTAGCACACTGTGGTGCGTCAGGCGTAAAGGTATACGTAGCGGTAGCCGTGGTACTAATTGTACTAGGAGACCATGTTCCAGTGATACCTTCAATAGAAGTTCCAGGAAGCGCTGGTGCATTCGTATCGCCATTACATAAAGGCGCAATTGCCGTAAATGTAGGAGTCGTTTTCGGAGTAACCGTTATGGTTAAAGTAGTGGTTGTAGCACATTGTCCAACTCCTGGGGTAAATGTGTAGGTAGTAGTTGCAGCATTATTTAACGCTGGTGACCATGTACCCGTGTAACCATTTAACGAAGTTGTTGGTAACGCACTCAAGGCTTCACCACTACAAATCGTAGCAACAGGATCAAACGTTGGCGTTTCTTTTTGATTCACAGTGATTGTCAAAGTAGCTGTTGTAGCACATTGATTCGCATCCGGTGTAAAGGTATAAGTCGTAGTCGCAGTATTATCTAGCGCCGGTGACCATGTACCCGTATAGCCGTTCACTGATGTTGTTGGTAACGCACTTAAAGCATCGCCATTACAGATTGGTCCAACGGCTGCAAACGTAGGTGTTACTTTTTGATTAACCGTTACCGTTAAAGTAGCCGTAGAAGCACATTGTCCTGCAGCAGGAGTAAAGGCATACGTAGCAGACGTAGTATTACTGATAGTAGAAGGATTCCAAGTACCCGTTACACCTTCTACTGAAGTAGTAGGGAACGCTAATGAATCTCCATTACAAATAGTAATCGCATTAAACGTAGTTGTTATTGGCGTTACTAATGGATCAATAGTTACCGAGAATGGTAATGAATAACATCCCGTAACCAAATCATGAACCGTTATGGTATGAACACCTGGAGCAAGTCCCGCAAAAGTAGTACCCGATTGATACGTACCGCCATCTAAACTATACTCATAAGTACCAGCACTGATTGCATAGGTACCAATGTTACTATAGTCTTCAGGATCAAGAGCGGTCCATTCAGCGTCATTCCAAGTTGTACTTGGCGCTACCGCAGTATTCAATCTTCTATAGGTATAGCCTGCAGCGCCTGCTGGTGTCCATGTAGAACCATCGGTCAATCCCCATAAATCTACATCTACATCTGCGCTAGTAGTTAACTTAATGTAATCGTTATTATTAACTCCACCACAGCCTCCAAATACTAAATCAGGAGTAATTCCCGGAATTTCAGCACTTGAACTAACTTTAATTATTTTAGTGGTATTGTTCGCAATCATACCACTAAGATCTAAATTACAAGATAAGTTTACTGGATTACCTACGGTAGTACCGTAGTTATAAACTTTCAATTTATAATTAGCTAAATCAATAGCAGCACCCGTTCCATTATATAATTCAACATAAGTTAGGGATCCAGCAGTAGCATCGGTAACTTCAGATATAAATAAATTAGCAGGAGTTCCTGTTCCTGTTCCATTAAGCGGACTAGTAACTACAATTGTTCCTGAAGGCACTGCACAACTTGGTTGTGTAACCGTTACCGTAGGATCTGGTAAGTTTTGTACACTTACCACACCCGAAGCGGATTGTGATGGACAGCCTAAACTCGAGATGGAAATAGCATCCAATAAGTTACCTATACTCGGAGCACCTCCAGCACTAGAAATTGAAACAAAACGCAACGTATAATTAGTACCCGCTCCTGTTGGAACAGTATAATTAACCGTATGTAATGCCCAAGCTGTATTGCCATCACTAAAGTTACCTAAACTAGTGTATGGTCCGCCTACTGGCCCAACTTCTACACCAACTACGTCAACACCTTGTCGTCCTCTGTGTGCAAAAGATACTGAAATAGAAGTACCTGGAATTACTGAGAAATCTTGGAATAAAGTTCCCGGGGTATTTCCATTCAATTCGATAAGGTTATTTCCTGAATACGGAGCAACACCCTCAAATCCTGGAGGCCATATTTCTATGATTCCATCCGCTGAAGTAGTATCCCAACAAGGTACTAAAGCTTCATCAACCAAGTTAGGAGAAGTTCCGGTAGCTACAGGAGTCTCAAAATCAGAGTTACAGAACGTATTGATTGGTGTAATAACCACCGAGTATGTTCCTGGAGTCGACGTGGTAAACGAAGCTACATCACCTGGATCTGCTGCACCCGCAGGTACTGTCCACACATAAGAGTATGAACCAGCAATAGCAGGAGTAGCCGTAACGATCGTAGAAGAACCTGGACAAATCGACGAACTGTTTACCGTTACTTGCGACTCCGGATTAACCGTAATCGTTAAGGTAGTTGAAACCGCACATTGTGCCGTATCCGGTGTAAACGTATAAATAGTCGTTTGTGTAGGATCTAAAGCTGGTGCCCATGTTCCTGTAATACCATTGATTGAAGTCGTTGGTAAGGCAGCCAATGTCCCGTTCGGACAAATTGGTGGAACCGCATTAAAGGTCGGAATGATTGTTGGAGTATTGACCACTACAGTCATTGTAACTGGCGCCACACAAACACCTGACGTTGCCGTAAAGGTATAAGTAGTAGTTTGCGTATTATCAATAGCTGGTGACCAAGTACCCGTTACAAATTCAGGGGCATTGGAAGTCGTCGGTAAGGTAAAGGTACCACCCGGACAAATTGGTAAAACCTGAGTAAAGGTTGGCGTAGTAGATCCTACACCAATAGTCATGGTCGACGTTGTAGCACACTGACCTGCAGTTGGCGTAAACGTATAAGTTGTGGTGATCGTATTATTCATGGCCGGCGACCAAGTACCTGTAAATCCATCTGTAGAAGTAGTTGGCAAATCTGCCAAAGGATCTCCAGGACAAATAGGTGGCACTTGAGTAAACGCAGGATGTGGTGCTCCAATAATCTCAACCGTAGCAGATGGATTACTCAAAATACAAGATCCTGTACCTGGTAAATAATAGGTTATTGTATAAATACCTGGCGAACTCAAACTAGGTGTAATTGCACCCGTTACGACATCTATATATAATCCTCCATTAGGAGACGCTCCAAATGATCCACCAGTCGCGCCAGTTAAAGTAGCAGGCTGTGGAGTGGTATACAATACATTACAGTACGATGAAGCAGCATAACTGAACGATGCTGTTACCGGCTCAACGATTTGAATTGTGGTCGTTGAACTTTTTTCAGTACATGTGGCCGTTGCTACTAAAGTATTGGTTACTATATAATTTCCAGCTGCACTAGCTGCCAAATCAATTTCTCCTGTCGCACTATTAGCAAATACTAGACCTGCAGGACTAGAGGTAAAGTTACCTGCTACAGATCCACTATAAATAGTAGGCACCGGATTAGGTGCGCCAGCCTCTCTACAATAGGTCACTGGGTTGTAACCAAATGTTGCATTAGGACAACAGTTAGTCGTCCCGTGATTCGGATCAGTACCAACGTTGTTTTGCGTTAAGGTGATATAACCGGCTTGATTCGAGAAGTTCGTAATCAAGATGATATAGTATTGACCCGCTATTGCATTCGCAATATTTAAGGTTTCTGTTGGAGCTGCAGAATAACTACAACCTGTTTGTTGTGTTACCGGTACTCCAATGCCTGGAGCAGCATAAGGCTGCGCACTTCCAATAAAGGTACAAGCTTCCTCTTGATTGGCAAAAGGTCCCCATGCAGCATAATCAACGTCGATATTGGCTGGTCCCGGCACGCCGCCAACAGAAGGCTGATTCGATTGCGTCAAGGTGTAGTTAATAGGTCCCGTAGTATCGACTTGAATGGTAAAGTAAGCAGGGTTTGGCGAAGTAAATAAACAACCTATAGTTCCTAAACTAGTAACCCCTGTAGTATTAGCATAATCCGTAAGACTACATACTGTAGAAGCCGTAGGACAAGTAGAAGGAGTAGAGATACATAAGTTAAAATTAACCGTCTCAGCCGCCGTTCCATTAGAATATACTCGTAAGTAATACGTTTGTCCTACCGTTAAGTTATTCAAAACGCCCGCAGTCAAATTGACAGCACTACAAAAGATTTGCGTTAAGGTACCACAGTCTCCTGAGTAGGCCGCAAAGTTTAATCCCGTTGTTGTACCTACTATATTTTGTAACGATACATTCAAGTAAGGGTTGGTCGCAATAAATTGGAACCAAACATCATCATTAGGAGTTCCGATACATGGAGCATCCAATGGAACTGCCGAAGCCGTAGCCCCAGTAATAGTACCCGCAGTAATTTGACCACATTCTACCGAAGAGTTAACTGGCGCAAATAAAGCTCCAGAACAATCGTCATTAATAATTAAGGTACTAAAGTTAAATGGCGTAGACCACAAACTGTAACTACCATCCGGACAAATAGAACGTACATAATAGGTATATTGAGTACCAGATGTTAATCCTGTAAATAAAGCGGGGTTAGTCGTAACCGTTACCCATCCTGTAGTAGTATCAGGCAGTGGAGCTGGCTGTCCTTGTAAAACAAGGTATACTTGCCAAGACGACACCTGTTGATTCATTTCAGTCCATCCTAAATAAGCAGAAGTAGACGTAATTGGATTCGCAGTCAATGTATTTGGTTTCGGACATAATGGTGCTGGTCCACAAGTGATATTCGCTACCCAACCTGCAGCCGTTCCAAATCCATCCGAAAGGAATTTAAAAGTCAAACATCCATTTGCTGCGGAAGAAGTAAACGGACCTGGTAAGCTTCCACCTGTTAAAGTACCATAGTATGCTCCAGGAGCAGTACTTGGTGCAAAACCACCTGGATTCAAACTTGATAATTGTGGAGCTGTAATCGAATTACCATCATAAACGTATAAACCGTCCGAATTGGATTGAGTTACAAAAGAAGAAAAAGTTACCGTAACAACTTCGCCTGGAATATCCGGACAAATAGTTGAAACGGAATTGCTGTTAATAGCATAATCTGCTGTAGCACCAGGACCATCGGTATAGGTTCCACCACAGGCAAAAGAAGTAGTAAATGCAGTAGCAGCACTCCATGTACTACTATCGGTAGCACTACAAACCGCTCTTACATATACATTATAACACGTATTTGAAGTTAATCCTGTTAAAACATGAGGATTATCAGTAACATCAAAATAGCCGGTAGCATTTGCCGCTGGTGGAAGCGATCCACAAGGTAACACGATCATTTGCCATGCAGTAGCAGTACTACCATCAGGATTTTGAGGTTGTGTCCAAGTTATGGTTGCTGTAGTAGCACCAACATTTGAATTCGTAACTACAGTTGGTCTTCTACAAGTTGGCGGCGGTCCACAAGTAACATTGGCAACCCATCCTGGATTATTTACCGAAGTATCACTGATGAATCGGAATGTCAAACAACCATCCGCACTAGAAGAAGTAAATGGACCAGGAATATTAGCGCCTGTTAAGTTACCCCAATACGAACCAGGGAAAGCAGCAATTGGTCCAAAACCACCAACATTCGCACTAGCAATTTGCGGCGCTGCAATGGTATTTCCATCATAAACTAATAAACCATCCCAGTTTGCTTCTGTAAAGAAGGAAGTAAAGGTTACCGTAACTAAATCCGTTGGAATATCAGGACAAATCGTTACGGTTGAATCTGAACTATTAGCGTAATTAGCTGAAATACCAGCATCATCTACAAAGTTTCCACCACATACTGGAGGAGCTACTTGCGTAGTAAAACTAGCAATACCACCCCAAGCACTAGTGTCTGATGCACTACATACCGCTCTAACATATATATTATAACAGCTGCCAGAAGTCAAGCCAGTCATAGTAAAAGGATTACTCGCAGGGGTAAAGGTTGGAACTGTAGCAGCATCTGGATTCGGAGACCCACATGGCACGGCCAATACTTCCCACTGTGTCGCAAAACTGCCATCTGGATTCTGTGGCTGTGTCCAACTTACAGAAGCTGAGTTTGAGGTGATGCTCAAAGCATCAACGGTAATCGCAGTAGGGATTCTACACGTTGGTGGCAAACCACACGTTACGTTAGCAACCCATCCTGCAGCATTGGTAAAACCATCACTTCTAAATCTAAACGTTAAACATCCGTCAACACTTGAAGAAGTAAACGGCAGTGGAGCACTAGTGCCCCAATAAGCTCCTGCCAAACCTCCTGGCACAAAACCAGCACCATTAGTACTAGCAATTTGTGGAGCAGCAATAGAGTTTCCATCAAATACATACAATCCATCATTAGTGGCTTGTATGTCAAAAGAAGTAAAAGTAACCGTTACAACATCGCCCGGTACATCCGGACAAATAGTAACCGTTGAATCGGTAGTATTAGCATAATTGGCAGCATCTCCCGCAGGATCTACAAATAACCCACCACAAGCTGGTGGCGTCACTTGAGTTGTGAAGGTTACTGGACCTCCCCAAACACTGTTGTCTGGGTTATTACATATAGCTCTAACATAAACATCATAACAAGTAACTTGCGTAAGTCCACTTAAAGGATAAGGGTTATCAAAAGTTTGTACCCCTGTAGCGGTTGCATCAGGAGCAGGTGACCCACATGGTACTACCAATACTTCCCATGAAGTAGCCACAGTAGTATCCGGGTTAATCGGTTGTACCCAACTGATTGTTGCCGAATCCGAAAGTACTGTTGAAGCCGAAATTGCGGTTGGCTTTCTACAAGGTGGCGGTGGTGCACACGTTACATTGGCAACCCAGCCTGGATTATTTACAGAAGGGTCGCTTCTAAATCTAAAAGTCAAACACCCATCCGCACTTGAAGACGTAAACGGACCAGGAATAGTAGTACCCCAATAGGAACCAGTAACACCACCAGGTACATTTCCTGCTGGGTTAGTACTAGCAATTTGAGGTGCCGTTATGGTGTTTCCATCAAATACGTATAATCCATCCCAAGTAGCTTCCGTATTAAAGGCAGTAAAAGTTACTGTAACTACGTCTCCTACGGTATCAGGACAAACGGTTGTAGTAATATCTTCACTATTAGAATAATTTGCTCCAGAACCTCCTGAATCCACATAATTACCACCACATCCTAGCGGAGCTAATAGTGTAGTAAAAGTGTAAGGGCCGGCATAAGCACTAAAGTTACCACTTCCATCATTACAATCCGCTCTAACATAATACTCATATTGTGTATTAGCCGTCAAACCTGTAAGTGGATATGCCGTATTATTATTAGTTTGTGTTCCAGCGGCAGTAGGAATTGGTCCCCCTGCAGGCTGCCAAACGATTTCCCAAGAGGTAGCAGCACCAGCAGCCCAACTTAAAGTAGCGGCATCTTGTGTAATTCCTGTAGCACCTAAACCTGCTGGTTGCGCACAAGCAACTGCTTGTATCGCTAAATTATAGCCAACCGTTTGCGTAAGGCCACTAGAGGATATTACTATAATATAAGTTTGTCCTGCAACTACCGGTATATTCGGTAAAACACGAACTCCTGTTCCTGTATCAGCAACACCACCCAAACAAGCTACACCAACATTGGCACAACCATCATAAACAAATAAACTTGAGTTGGCATTTCCTGCACTTGGTGTCATTGTAACACTAATAGTACCATTGGCAGTAGCGGTATAGGAATAAAAAACATCATTACCGCCCATGTAGTTAGTAGTACCGCCCGCACAAGCTGTTGGCTGAGGTACATCCGTACTATCTGTATAGTTGGCAGTATTATCTGTAGTAACATAAGGTAAAGTAGTAACCGTAATTGGAGCACTACAACTTATACCTGGCGAAGACGTTGTAAAGGTCGCCGACGTCGTCCAGGCACTATTATTATTACCCGTACATACCGCTCTTACTCTAAAGGCATAAGTGGTATTAGGCAGCAATGCAGCTCCCGCAGTGGTTTGCGTAGCAGTAAAACTATTGGTGTTAACCACCGTACCGGTTCCTGTAAAAGTTCCTGGTTGCGAAATGACTTCCACTTCATATTGTGTAGCGGTTCCCGTCCATGACAAGGTCGCCGAAGTTTGCGTTATCGAACCTGATACCGGCAAAGTAGGTGCATCACATTGTTGTGTCAAACTTACGTCATCTACTAACCAACGATCTCCTGTAGCGGTACCCGTTTGATTCCATACCATAACGAAAGCAATGTAAACGTTGGTTCCCGCATAAGCAGACAAATCAACTATTTTCTCTTCGTACACGTTAAACGTTGTGTTTAAGGTACCTTCCGTCCATTCCTGTACCGGAATATAAGACAAAGGATTTGTTCGAACCGAAGCACTATTTGCCACCATAACTCGGTAAATGGTCCCCTGATTACCACTAGTAAAAGATCTAGTGAAAAAATGCAACTTCCCGTTGGTAGGTACAAGGACCGATGGACTGGCCAAATAATCCTCAGAGGTATTACCAGCACCGATGTTTTCACGGTTAATATAAGCCGCATTGGCACCTTGATAAGGAAGCGCAGCATTAATACCCCAGCGTTGCGCTAATCCGGTACCATTGTCAAAAACAGCCCAGCCTCCTGTGCCCAATGTCCAGTTAGTTGATGGCAATGCATCAGGTCCAGTTGTTGCTTCAAATCCCTCTACAGCTGGCGTAAATTGCGCAAAACCACTGAAAGATACTAATAACAACAATAGTAGTAAAGTAATTTTTTTCATGAAATGAAAATTTAATTGTTTGATTATAATTTTTTTGGATAATGAAGTCCAAATTTAGTAAAAAAACTGAAAAAAACTGAATTTATATTTTTTTTGGTAAAATAAATGAGCGTTTGTATTAAATTCTTGTTGTTTTTACATCAATATTCGGATTTCAAAACCTAATTTTGCCAAAACAATTTAAGTCAAATGTTAGAAAAAGAAGTAATCAATTTTGAAAGAACGGTAATTGTTGGCATCGTAACGCAACAGCAAAACGAAGAAAAATTAAACGAATATCTTGATGAATTGGCGTTTTTAACATTCACCGCAGGTGGCGAAGTAATTAAAAGGTTTTTTCAAAAATTAGAACGCCCAAATCCCAAAACTTTTCTGGGTACAGGGAAAATGGACGAAATCAATTATTACATCAAAGAAAACAATATTTCTACCGTAATTTTTGACGATGAATTATCCCCTTCCCAACAAAAAAATATCTCCAAAATTTTAGATTGTAAAGTCCTAGATCGAACCAATCTGATTTTAGACATTTTTGCACAACGTGCAGAAACTTCTTATGCCAGAACCCAAGTTGAATTAGCGCAATGCCAATACTTATTGCCTAGACTGTCCGGAATGTGGACCCACTTAGAAAGACAAAAAGGAGGAATTGGTTTGAGAGGACCCGGAGAAACGGAAATCGAAACCGACAGACGAATTGTACGCGACCGAATTGCGCTTCTAAAAGAAAAAATAAAAACAATAGACAAGCAAATGTCCGTGCAAAGAAGCAATCGTGGTGCCATGGTTCGTGTAGCCTTAGTAGGATATACCAATGTGGGGAAATCAACCCTCATGAACGTCATCAGTAAAAGCGAAGTTTTTGTAGAAAACAAACTTTTTGCTACCCTAGACACCACCGTCCGCAAAGTGGTTATCAAAAACCTGCCGTTCTTACTTTCTGACACCGTAGGTTTCATTCGTAAATTACCTACCCAACTGATCGAATCATTCAAAAGCACCCTTGACGAAGTAAGAGAAGCAGACTTGCTACTGCACGTTGTAGACATCTCTCATCCCGATTTCGAAGAACATATCGCTTCCGTAAATCAAATTCTGCAAGACATTAAAAGCAACAACAAACCGGTCATCATGGTTTTTAATAAAATTGATGCATACCAACATTTAGTGATTGATGCCGATGATCTAATTACCGAAAAAACAACCAAACACTACACCCTTGAAGAATGGAAAGCCACTTGGATGGGAACCGTAGGGGAAAAAAATGCCCTGTTCATTTCGGCAACCAACAAAGAAAACTTTGAAGAGTTCAGGGAAAAAGCATACGAATCCGTTAGAGAAATTCACATTACACGATTCCCTTACAACAAATTCCTATACCCGGATTATAAAGATGCTATTGAAAAATAGGAAAAAATTCCTACTACCTATTGTAAATAGTAGATGTACCCAAAATTAACCCAAACCAGCCAATCGTTAGCTTTGTTTTCAGGATACTTGGTAGGATCAGGATTTAAACCATCAACCCAATTGGAGAAATAATACTGCCATCTCACATCAAGCATTAAATCAGATAAGTCATTTAATTTATAACGACAACCTACACTGGATACGATAGACCAAACAGTCCCTCCTTGGTTAGTAGTAGCTCCAATATATTTAATAGGAGTAGAAAATTGAGTATTCATAGGGCCTAAATCAGAATGCGCTTCTGGATCATAAAAACTAAATTGCCCTCCAAGACTAAAAAAGGGTGCCAAAGACCCAACGGTTGATGTAAAATCTCTAATGCTTAAAGGATAAAATTCCAATTGCATTCCCACGTTAGTTACCGCCGTACTCCCTTTCATCGCTTTAAGTTGCGTTGCAAAATTATTGTTGCCATCAACCCAACGTCCAAAATGTTTCAAACTAGTTTTATTATAAGACAACTCACTTCTTAATTTAAAGTGATCATTAAAATACGTCTGTGGCGTATAACAATTACACTCGGCTCTATAAGAGAAGTTTAAATAATGTATTATCCCTATCCCATAACCTGAATTACCAGCATTGGTAGCAAAATCATGACGCTCCCCATAATCAGATTGGAAAGCAACGGGTCCAGCAATTACTCCCAATTCATGAGAAAAGCCAAACTGTGCATAAGAGTTAATTGTCAATACAAAAAACAATAACGAGGTTATGATAAATTTCTTGGGCATTTGCATACTAATAAGTTCAATTCTCGACAAATATATAAAAACATCATTCAGTTAAAAAATAAAATAAAAATTTGTTGAATTATATACGAAAAAAACCGAAAAAGGATTTAATTTCCAACATTAATAGTAGTCTTCTTTTAAATTTCTTACTATAACTATAAAAATGAGTAGAATTTTTAAAAAAATATAGCCGTAATTTTAATAAAATGTATATTTGTGCGATTTTACGAAAACGATTTCTTAAAAAATATTAATAGTATAATTTTATGTCACAAAGTATTAACGATTTTATCGAATTGGTTGCCAAAAGAAATGCAAACGAGCCTGAATTTATGCAAGCAGTTAAGGAAGTTGCTGAAACAGTAATTCCGTTTATTGAACAAAATAAGAAATACCAAAACAAAATGCTTTTGGAGCGAATGGTGGAACCAGAAAGAGTAATCATGTTCCGTGTAACCTGGATTGATGATGCAGGAACTACCCAAGTAAATCGCGGGTACAGAATCCAAATGAATTCAGCCATCGGGCCCTACAAAGGAGGAATTCGTTTCCACCCTACAGTGAACCTAAGCATCTTGAAATTCTTAGCATTCGAACAAACATTTAAAAATAGCTTAACGACACTACCAATGGGTGGTGGAAAAGGAGGATCTGACTTTGACCCTAAAGGAAAATCAGATATCGAAATCATGAAATTCTGTCAAGCGTTCATGACCGAACTATCAAAACATATCGGTGCAGATACTGACGTACCTGCAGGAGATATCGGTGTAGGAGGAAGAGAAGTAGGCTACATGTTTGGTCAATATAAAAGATTGAGAAATGAATTTACCGGTGTGTTAACGGGTAAAGGAATCTCTTTCGGAGGGTCATTAATCCGCCCAGAAGCTACCGGTTACGGTGATGTTTACTTCGCTCAAAACATGTTGGCTACCAAAGGTGAAAGTTTCGCTGGGAAAACAGTAGTGGTGTCAGGATCCGGTAACGTAGCACAATACGCTATCCAAAAAGCGACCGAATTAGGAGGTAAAGTAGTTACTGCTTCCGATTCTTCTGGTTATATCTACGATGCAGACGGAATCAATGCAGAGAAACTTGCCTACATCATGGAAATCAAAAACGTAAACTACGGTAGAATCTCCGATTATATCGCAAAATACCCTACCGCAAAATTTGTTGCAGGGAACAGACCATGGGAAGTAAAATGTGATATTGCATTGCCTTGTGCTACCCAAAACGAATTAAACGGTGAAGAAGCAAAAATGCTTATTGCCAACGGTTGTATCTGCGTGGCAGAAGGTGCTAACATGCCTTCTACTCCAGAAGCTGTTGAAGAATTTTTACACGCAAAAATTCTTTTCGCTCCAGGTAAAGCTTCCAATGCAGGAGGGGTTGCTACTTCAGGTCTTGAGATGTCTCAAAACTCATTACGCCTCAGCTGGACTTCGGAAGAAGTAGACCAACGTCTAAAAAATATCATGGCCAATATTCACGAAGCTTGTGTGAAATACGGTAAAGATGCTTCAGGGTATGTAGATTACGTTAAAGGAGCCAACATCGCTGGTTTCGTAAAAGTAGCCGATGCAATGCTTGCACAAGGAATTGTATAATTCAAAAATAAAACCAACTAAAACCATAAAAAATGTCCTCAGTAATGAGGGCATTTTTTTTGCCTGATACAAAAACGGTATTTTTTGCGTTTATACTATATTTGTATGCTAATTTTTTTCAAATGAAAAAGTATTTTTTAGGATTGCTGCTGGTGTTTCTTCAAAGTGGTTTTGCACAGCAAAATCAAAATTGGAAAGGATATTTTTCATACAACCAAATTAAGGATGTATCCGAATCAAGCACCAAATTATATGCGGCCGCCGAAAATGCTTTGTTCACCAAAAACGTTAACACCAACAGTATTGAAACCATAAATACTATTAATGGCCTTTCAGGTCAAACCATCTCCGCAATCTACCATAGCGACACCTTCAACAAAACCTTAGTAGGCTATGAAAACGGACTAATGATCGTCATCAACAATGTAGACGGAAGCATGCTGTATGTCGTCGATATCATCAATAAAAACATCCCAACCAACATCAAAAAAATAAACCATTTCATGGAATACGAAGGCATTGTATACGTCTCCTGTGACTTCGGTATTGTACAATATAAAGTAGCCACCTTAGAATTTGGAGATACCTATTTCATTGGTTCTAATGGACAAGAAATTAAAGTATATCAAACCAGCGTGTTAAATGGGGATATCTATGCCGCTACCGAAGCAAATGGCATTAAAAAAGCCAGCCTATCCAACCCAAACCTCAACGATTTTTCCCAATGGCAAGTCTTTGATACTGGTTTTTGGACGGGTATCGCAACGTTTAATAACCAACTGGTTGCTACAAATTCGAACTACAACGCCTACAAACATAACGGAACTTCCTTCGTGCAATTTGCAACCTTAAGTCAAACTTGCCTAGACCTCAAAGCTAACACTGAATTCCTTACCATTACTTCGCAAAATAATGTTTTTGTATACAATCTTGCACTAGGTCAAGTCGCCCATATACAAAGCAACCAAATCCCCGACCAAACCAATACCTTTACTTGCGCTACTACCCTAAACGGCACGATTTATATAGGAACTAATGAAAACGGAATCATCAACGCTCCCGTCACTAATCCGTTTGCCTTTGAGAATATTATGCCCAACGGTCCCACACAAAATAACCTTTTTTCCATAAATGCCGCGTCAAGCAATTTGTGGGCGGTCTACGGTACGTATACGTCTGAATTCAATCCCTACCCGCTTTCCTATCATGGCATCAGCAGGTACACCAACAATCAATGGACTAACATCCCCTACAGTCAAGTGCATCCCATCGGCAGCGACGCGACCGATTTTGTTAGAGTGACCGTCAATCCAAACAACGAAAAACAAATCTATGTAAGCTCCTACTTTTCAGGCCTTTTAAAGTTTGAAAACGACCAACTTATTACCGTTTACAATAAATCCAATAGCGGCTTAGAAACTGTTTTTCCAACCGAGCCCTTTGACACCGACTTAAGAATCGAACAAAGCGCATACGATAAAGCAGGAAATCTTTGGATGACCAACGGTTTAGTAGAAAAAAGCTTAAAAGTTTTAAAAGCAGACAACCAATGGGCTTCCTATGACATGTCCACGATCTTAACCGACTTTTTCAACGCGCGTTTTAGTAAATTGGCCGTCGATAAAAATGGCACTAAATGGATAGCTACTAACGCAGACGGAGTCGTAGCATTCAATGAAACCCAAAATGTTTTCAAAAAAATTACCGCCGGGGAAAGTTTAGGAAACCTCCCTACAGAAGGTGTCAGAGCGTTGGCAATAGACAACCGTAACCAACTATGGATTGGAACGACCAAAGGACTTAGGGTACTGTCCAGCGTCAGTAGTTATGATTCCAACGAGCAAATGAAAGCCAATTCCATCATCATTTTGGAAAACGGACTGGCACAAGAATTAATGTACGAACAATTCATCACCGATATAGCCGTAAATGGTTCCAACCAAAAATGGATCGGCACCGCCGATTCAGGAGTATTCTTATTTTCTTCCGATGGCCAACAAACCATTTACCACTTCACCAAAGACAATTCTCCCTTACCCAGCAATGTCATCAACGATATTGATATCAATGCCACTACCGGTGAAGTCTTTTTTGCAACAGACAAAGGTATGGTCTCTTTCCAAGGCACCTCTACCCGACCCGCAGATAGCCTAGCCGACGTATACGTGTACCCTAATCCTGTGCGTCCAGAATTTGTAGGCACTGTAAAAATCGCTGGCCTCATCTCTAAAGCCAACATCAAAATATCCGATATTGAAGGCAACCTGGTCTATGAAACGACTTCAGAAGGGGGAACCATTGAATGGGATACCACAGCCTTTGGCAAATACAAAGTCGCCTCAGGCGTCTACATGATTTTCATCGCCGCAGAAGATGCCTCCGAAACCGTCGTTAAAAAAGTGATGATCATAAGATAATGCTAGTCAAAACCAAAGCCATTGTCATCTCCTCCCTTAAATATCAGGAAAAAAGCCTGATTGTAAAATGCCTAACGCTATCCGACGGACTAAAAAGCTATTTTGTGCCCAATGCCTTTGCCGCCAAAAAATCAAATCAAAAAATTGCCTACTTCCAACCGCTGACAATCCTCGAAATTGAAGCCAATCACAAAAATAAAGGAACGCTAGAACATTTTAAAGAAATAAAATTAGCCCACGCCTACCAAACCATCAGCTCCGATATTCTCAAAAGCACCATCGTGATGTTCCTCTCCGAAATCATCCAGCACAGCATCCACGAAGAAGAAAAAAATGAGCCCTTATTCCTTTTCTTAGAATCAGCCTTGCTTTGGCTCGATGCTCATGAAGATGTGGCCAACTTTCACCTCATTCTAGTGCTAGAAATGACCAAGTTCCTTGGATTCTATCCCGATACTTCCGATAAAGAGTATCCCTACTTTGAAAAAAATGAAGGCGTATTCATCCCCCTCCAAAGCATCAGCTGCTTAAACGAACAGGAAACACATCTTTTCAAAAGACTACTCGATTTAAAATTTGATAGCGAACAAAAAATATTCGCCGGCGTAGAGCGCCAAATCCTGCTTAAAATTTTATTATCCTACTACACCATCCACCTCGACGGTTTCAAAAACCCAAAATCACTAGAGGTGCTAAAAGAGGTTTTTGCTTAAGGGCAATATCCTTAATTCTTCCTACAAAATCAATTGCTTATTGCGAATTCCTATAGAATTGCTGTAAGAATACTACAAAAATACTGCAAGCGTATTCCCTTGTCCCACAAGGGTTTATCACAGTATACTGCCCGGTTACTCCATAGTTACTCCATACTTACTCCATACTTACTTCATACCTACCTTATCCCTAAGTTAGGGTAAAGACTTCCCTAAGCCCAGTAATAGCAATAGAGTACACTAAAATAAGCCCTAGAAAAACTGTCGTCAACACCAACGTGATTCTTACAATTCCTAAAAAAAACAAAGGACCTCTCTAAAATTACTGGAGTCTTTTACATTCCTTTCTAATCAAACCTACTTCCTACACAAAAAAAAGAATCACATAACACATAACTCACAACTATTTATTACTTTCGCAGACTGATTAAAGAAACCGACATAAATGAGTACTAAGTTTACTGAATACAAAGGACTTGACTTGCCAACCGTAGCATCAGAAGTCCTTGATTTTTGGAAAAAAAATAACGTCTTTGAACAATCGGTATCGTCTCGCGAAGGCGCTACCCCTTACGTGTTTTTTGAAGGCCCACCGTCCGCAAATGGACTACCGGGAATTCACCACGTAATGGCTCGTGCGATTAAAGATATTTTTTGTCGCTATAAAACTCAAAAAGGCTACCAAGTAAAACGTAAAGCCGGCTGGGATACCCACGGCCTACCCGTAGAATTAGGTACCGAAAAAGAACTCGGCATCACCAAAGAAGACATCGGGAAAACCATCTCAGTAGAAGAATACAACGAAGCGTGTAAACGCACCGTTATGCGATACACCGACGTGTGGAACGACCTAACCGAAAAAATGGGCTACTGGGTAGATATGGAAGACCCTTATGTTACCTACAAATCCAAATACATGGAATCGGTTTGGTGGTTGCTAAAACAAATCTATAACAAAGACCTTTTATACAAAGGCTATACCATACAACCCTACTCGCCAAAAGCGGGAACAGGTCTGTCTTCCCACGAAGTAAACCAACCGGGCAGTTACCGCGATGTTACCGATACGACTGTGGTCGCCCAATTCAAAACAAAACCCGAATCCTTACCAAGCTTTTTACAAGGCTTTGGCGACATACACATCCTAGCCTGGACTACTACTCCTTGGACCCTACCGAGCAATACCGCTTTAACCGTTGGCCCAAAGATTGAGTATGTCCT
Organism: Flavobacteriaceae bacterium; assembly: GCA_947451475.1. Taxonomy (GTDB): domain Bacteria; phylum Bacteroidota; class Bacteroidia; order Flavobacteriales; family Flavobacteriaceae; genus Flavobacterium. The sequence goes on from CANFZC010000008.1 coordinate 24,718, forward strand.
AGTGGAAACTTTTAACCAATATACCTACCGCCCCGCGAAAGTAATTTTAGCCAAAAACCTAGTAGGCAAACAATTCGGAAAAGGCTTCTTCGCATCAAATGAACCCGCTGATTTCGAAAACTTTAAAGAAGGCGATAAAAATATCCCATATCAAATACTAACCGAAGCTAAAGGGGCCGACTTAGTAGGCATCCGTTACGAACAGTTACTTCCGCTAGCAGTACCGTATCAAAATCCAGAAAATGCGTTCCGCGTAATATCAGGTGATTTTGTAACGACCGAAGACGGTACAGGTATCGTACATACCGCTCCAACTTTTGGTGCAGATGATGCCAAAGTGGCCAAAGAAGCCTCTCCTGAAGTACCACCAATGTTAGTCCTAGACAATAACGGCAACCCCGTACCGCTAGTTGACTTGCAAGGGAAATTCATTCAAGGGTTAGGCGACTACTCCGGTAAATACGTTAAAAACGAATACTACAACGATGGGGAAGCGCCAGAACGCTCCGCCGACGTGGAACTAGCCATCCAACTAAAAGAAGAAAATAAAGCTTTCAAAGTAGAGAAATACGTACACAGCTACCCGCACTGCTGGCGTACTGACAAACCTATCTTGTACTACCCACTTGATTCTTGGTTCATCAAAGTAACCGAAATCAAAGACCGCATGTTCGACCTAAATGAAACCATCAACTGGAAGCCAAAAGCGACCGGTGAAGGACGCTTCGGTAACTGGTTGAAAAATGCCAACGATTGGAACTTATCGCGCTCACGCTATTGGGGAATCCCATTACCGATCTGGCGCACCGAAGATAAAACGGAAGAGGTCTTAATTGGCTCAGTAGAAGAATTATACAACGCCATAGAAAAAGCAATCGCGGCGGGCTACCAATCCGAAAATCCCTTCAAAGGATTCCAAATCGGCAACATGAGCGAGTCCAACTACGACCTAGTGGATTTACACAAAAACGTAGTAGACAGCATTGTACTCGTATCGCCTTCTGGCAAACCTATGAAACGCGAAAGCGATTTGATTGACGTATGGTTTGATTCAGGCGCCATGCCCTATGCACAATGGCATTACCCTTTTGAAAATAAAGACTTAATTGACGATAACAAGGCTTTTCCGGCCGACTTCATAGCGGAAGGAGTAGACCAAACTCGTGGTTGGTTCTACACCCTACACGCCATAGGAACCTTGGTGTTCGATAAAATAGCCTATAAAAACGTAGTGTCCAACGGTTTAGTTCTAGACAAAAACGGCCAAAAAATGTCCAAACGTCTAGGCAATGCGGTAGACCCATTCACCACTCTAGCCGAATACGGCCCCGATGCCACCCGCTGGTACATGATCGCTAATGCCAATCCTTGGGATAACTTGAAATTTGATATCGAAGGGGTAGCCGAAGTACGTCGTAAATTCTTCGGTACATTATACAATACCTATTCATTCTTTGCCTTATACGCCAATATCGATAAGTTCACCCATGCAGAAGCTGAAATCCCACTAAACGAAAGACCTGAAATCGATCGTTGGATTTTATCCGAATTGCATACCCTAATAAAAGTTGTGGATGAGGCATATGCCGACTACGAACCTACAAAAGCAGCCCGCGCCATATCCGATTTCGTTCAAGAAAACTTGAGCAACTGGTACGTTCGCTTATGCCGAAGAAGATTCTGGAAAGGAGAATACGGCACCGATAAAATTGCCGCTTACCAAACATTGTATACCTGCTTGGTAAACGTAGCCAAATTATCGGCACCTATCGCGCCATTCTTTATGGATAAACTTTACAAAGATTTAACACAAGCTACACATTCAGAGGCGTTTGAGTCAGTACATTTGGCGCAATTTCCAGTTGCCGTTGAAAACTTTGTTGATAAATCACTTGAGAGCAAAATGATGAAAGCACAGACCGTTTCGTCTCTAGTCTTATCGTTGCGTAAAAAAGAAATGATCAAAGTACGTCAACCGTTGCAAAAGGTAATGATTCCAATACTTGACAACAATCAAAGAGCCGAAATCGAAGCGGTATCCGACTTGATAAAAGCCGAAGTTAATGTCAAAGAAATCGAATTATTAGATGATGCTTCAGGGGTATTAGTGAAACAAATTAAACCTAATTTTAAAGCCTTAGGCCCACGATTTGGTAAAGACATGGGGTTGATTTCCAAAGAGATACAAGGGTTTACTCCGGAGCAAATAAATGATTTAGATACAAATGGTGAAATAGCGCTTGTTATTTCAGGAAAAAGTATAACTTTATCATTAGAAGATGTTGAAATATCCTCTCAGGACATCCCAGGTTGGTTAGTGGCCAATGCCAATGGAATTACCGTGGCGTTAGACATTACACTAACTGAGGAACTAAAAGAGGAAGGTATTGCAAGAGAATTGGTTAATAGAATTCAAAATCTTAGAAAAGACAGCGGATTTGAAGTTACCGATAAAATCAAGGTTCATTTACTTAGTAATGCCCTATTAGAAAAAGCCATCAAAGCCAATGAAAGTTACATAAAATCAGAAACCTTAACAGAAACCCTAGCTTTTGTTACGGATCTAACCGAAGGAACTGAAATTGAATTTGACGATATAAAAACAAGAATATTAATTTCTAAATAATTAAAAAAGATTATGGTAGAAGAAAAATTAAGATACTCAGATGCTGATTTAGCAGAGTTCAAAGAAATTATTTTAGCTAAAATAGAAAAAGCCAAATACGATTTAGACTTGATAAAAAGCGCCTATATGAATGACTTAAACAACGGGACAGATGATACTTCACCTACGTTTAAAGCCTTTGAAGAAGGAAGCGAAACCATGTCTAAAGAAGCCAACTCGCAATTAGCTATCAGACAAGAAAAATTCATCCGCGATTTGAAAAATGCACTCTTCCGTGTAGAAAACAAAACCTACGGAATCTGCAAAGTAACAGGCAAACTTATTTCCAAAGAAAGATTAAGAGTAGTCCCTCACGCTACAATGAGTATTGAGGCCAAAAATCTACAACGATAACTACTGTACTACAAATAAAATAACGCTCCATTTAAGGAGCGTTATTTTTTAGAAAAAAACACTATTTTTGCGCCATCAAAATCTATAAAATGTCTTTACGTAATTCCGTTTTAATCATTGCAATCATCTTACTGCTTGACCAATTAGTGAAAATCTATATCAAAACTAACTTTGTATATGGTGAAGCAGGCCAAGTAGATGTAGCCAATTGGTTTAAAATTTTATTGATTGAAAACGAAGGCATGGCATGGGGCACTAAAATACCCGGCGCCTATGGTAAATTGATTTTGACCGTATTCCGAATTCTAGCCGTAGGAGGTATAGGATATTGGTTATACGACTCCAGCCGAAAACACAGCTCAAACTACTTAATGGTAGCAATCGCCCTAATATTTGCAGGTGCTGCGGGAAATATAATTGATTCGATTTTTTATGGCGTTATCTTTGACGACAGTTATGGCCATTTAGCCACTATGTTTTCTAATAAACCCGCCGGAACCTGGTTCCACGGAAGGGTAGTTGACATGCTGTATTTCCCTATTTTTGAAGGTAATTTTCCAAAATGGCTTCCGGTTTGGGGAGGACATCCCTTCAAATTCTTTAATGCAATTTTCAACATAGCCGATATGTCAATCTCTACAGGAGTTGGAATATTAATTGTCTTCAACAAAAAAGCATTTGCTAAGAAGACGGTGATCGAAAGCTATAAACAGTCGTAGGGGTTACGCAATAATCCAATCGGATATCCGTCGGTAAAACGTCGGTGATCTCGGGTTCTGGTTCAAAAAACGACAGCCCTATCTTGATAACGTCTTCCTTGCATTTCGACAAAAAAACATCGTAATATCCTTTGCCATAACCCACTCGATTTCCCCGAACATCATAGGCCAATAAGGGAACAAACACCACATCTATTTTAGCAGTGGGCACTTCAATCCCATCTACAGGTTCATAGATGTTATAGTCGCTCTTTTTAAATTTAGTATTGTCCGTCAATAAGTAATGCGTCATTTCTAAAGTATCGAAATGACTCTTCGACACTACAATCTCTCGATCCTTTCCTGCCAAAATTTGCAGTACGAATTCAGTATCTACTTCCTTCTGCTCCTCTATAGTCAAAAACAAATGAAAATAAGTAGCCTCCCAGATGTCTAGAGAAAGTAGTCTATTGGCGATGGCCATACTCTGGTCTTCAATTATTTCAGCGGTGAATTGACTTCGTAAGGCTTTGTATTGGGTACGTAATTCTTTTTTAAACATAAATGGCCGTCTTCAAATCTTCGATAAAAGTAGTTAAATGTTCTACTTGTACATGATCCATGACCACAATTTTATACCATTTATTTGCTCCCGTATGGGTTTGAGGCACCAAATGATAAGCATTGGCAAGAGCTTCCGGTATAACTTCCGCTCTTATCGTAACGATGTTCATAAAGGGTTCACGGAAATAGTCAATTTTGAGCTCGTCCAGTTGTTTACACAAATACTGGGTGCGCATTTGCAATACACTCACTTTTTCAAACCACCCATTCGGTCCATAAGTAAATAAAATCATCCAAACCGCCACAGCATTAGCCCCACTTCGACTACCGCACAACGTTAAATCCATTCCTTCCACATAGGCCGCTTCCTTTGTAAGGACCTGCTCAATATATCCTTTTCTGCAAATAAAAACGCCCGTGCCATAAGGGGCTTGCAGCATTTTATGCGCATCAATCGTTATCGAACTTACCTTAGGATTACTAAAATTAATAACCGATTTTTCATTACTGAAAGGATAAACAAAGCCACCATAAGCTCCATCAATGTGCAACTTATACGCTAATTTATGCTGCTCCAATACCGTTGTATAACTATCAGGATTGTCGACAGAACCAAACATGGTCGTCCCCATATTGGCTACTACTATAAAATACTTTTTGCCGCCTTGCTTCGCTGCCATTAGAATGCCTTCAAAGACTTCTTTATCAATAGCTCTAGTAGTAAAATTTACCGGTATTTTTAACCAATCCAGTTGTAATAAATTAGAAGCTTTCGGAATGGAATAATGGGTGTCTTCCGAAGCGATTATCGCAATCTCATTCAAAGTGGCCTGACACTCATGTATAAAATAATTTCGAAACATCCAGATCGCCTGTATATTGGCCTCGGTTCCTCCCGGTGAAATATAACCGTCAAAAGTATTGGGTTCGGCTTTAAATATATCTACTGCAATAACATTGAGTACCTCCCTTTCTATTTCATGTGTCCCCGGAAAAGCCTTCTCTGAGGCTCCTACGGTATGACATCCAATGTTATTAGGGTTCGCAACATAGGTCTGTAATATAGGAGCTTCTTTTAAAAAAGGGGCATCATCATTAAAAACCCTACTATCCAATTTCGACGCTGGATACCCTAAAGATACCGTAGTCGTAAAATTAATATTATCACTTAATGCCTTTTGAATCCGATCGTTGCGCTCCCCTTTTGGTATTTTTTTCCAATACTTCATACTGCTATTTTTGACAAAACTAAGACTCATTTTTGCTAAAAAACATGATAATTGTTAGACTTTAGTGCTATTGGATTTAGGCCAATTTCATTTAACTTTGTTTTCATGGAAAACCCGTCTATTGCTTTACAATTACAAACCCTCCCCGATAGCCCAGGTGTTTATCAATACTATGATAAAGATGGTAAAATTTTGTACGTAGGCAAAGCCAAAAACCTAAAGAAACGAGTACTTTCCTATTTCAACAAACTACACGACAATGCCAAAACAAATGTTTTAGTAAAAAAAATAGTAGTGATTAAACACATCGTAGTCGCCACCGAAGCCGACGCGCTGTTACTTGAAAACAACCTCATCAAGAAACTGCAGCCTCGTTACAATGTAATGCTGAAAGATGATAAAACCTATCCCTGGATTTGTATAAAAAAAGAACCTTTCTCCCGCATATTCCCCACCAGAAGAATGGTTAAAGACGGTTCAGAATATTTTGGCCCTTACACTAATTTCAAAACCGTAAACACGATTTTAGACTTAATAAAAGAACTATACCCGCTGCGCACTTGTAATTATGACCTAAGTGAAGCCAACATCCAATCTGGTAAGTTTAAAGTATGCCTAGAATATCATATCGGCAATTGCAAAGGCCCCTGCGAAGGCCACGAACCTTTTGAAAATTACCAAAAACAAGTAGACGCCATTAGAGAAATACTAAAAGGCAACTTCAAAGACAGTTTGCGTGAGTTCAAAAAACTAATGCACGATCTAGCCGCCAACATGCACTTTGAAGACGCTCAAAAAATCAAGGAGAAAATTGAAGTACTAGAAAACTATCAATCACGATCCACTATACTTAATCCAAAAATATCCAACATCGACGTCTTTTCCATCGTTTCTGATGAAACCATGGCCTATGTTAACTTCCTCCAAATAGCCCACGGCGCCATCATTCGCTCTCATACCCTTGAACTTAAAAAGAAACTAGACGAAACCGATGAAGAACTGCTAGAACTTGCTGTCGTAGAATTAAGAGAGCGCTTTAATCTTACTACCAAAGAAATTATTTTGCCTTTCGAACTAAACTTCGGTGATAAAATAAAAGTTACGGTACCCCAACTTGGAGATAAAAAACAAATTCTAGAGTTATCACAACGCAATGCCAAATACCAACGATTAGAACAGTTAAAACAAATTCAAATTGTTGACCCTGAACGACACACCAATCGCATCATGGCGCAAATGCAAAAGGATCTAAGGTTATCGGTTGAACCACGACACATCGAATGTTTTGATAATTCAAACATACAAGGAACCAACCCCGTTTCAGCTTGCGTAGTTTTTAAAGATGGTAAACCCAGTAAAAAAGACTACCGCCATTTCAATATCAAAACCGTTGAAGGCCCCAATGATTTCGCTTCCATGGAAGAAGTCGTTTACCGCCGATATAAGCGACTTATAGAGGAAAACCAATCGCTTCCCCAGCTCATCATCATTGATGGCGGAAAAGGACAATTGTCATCCGCCTTAAAAAGCATTGATGATTTAGGTTTAAGGGGCAAAATCGCCATTATAGGTATTGCCAAAAGACTAGAAGAATTATTCTATCCAGGAGATTCCATTCCCTTATACTTGGACAAGAAATCAGAAACCTTAAAAATAATTCAACACCTCCGAAATGAAGCCCACCGATTTGGAATAACGCACCACCGCGATAAACGAAGCAAATCAGCACTCCAAACTTCGATAGAAACCATCCCAGGCATCGGCGAAAAAACAATGCTAACCCTCATAAAACACTTTAAAAGTGTTAAAAGGTTAAAATTAGCCTCCGAAATAGAAATTTCTGAGGTTGTAGGTGCTTCTAAAGCCAAAAAAATTTACGAATTTTACAACATCAGTAATTCCTAGCACCTTCAATGAAAAAATATATTAGTGTCCTTCTCTGTTTGTTTTTACTTCAGATGGTTGAAGCGCAAGATACTATTCCTAAGAAAAGACTAAAAATAGGCTTAGTGCTTAGTGGTGGGGGCGCTAAAGGCTTTGCGCACATTGGCGTCTTAAAAGCATTAGAAAAAGCAGGCATTAAAATTGATTACATCGGCGGTACCAGTATGGGAGCAGTAGTAGGCGGTCTTTATGCCTCAGGATATAATGCCTCCCAAATTGACTCCATTTTTTACAATACCAACTTTGATGAATTGCTTCAGGATTATATTCCCAGATCTTCCAAAAGCTTTTACGAAAAGCGAAACGATGAAATGTACGCGCTTTCATTGCCCTTTAATAAACTAAAAATTGGCATCCCTATTTCTCTTTCAAAAGGAATGTACAATTATAATTTATTATCAAAACTAACACACAAAGTCAGAAACATTACCGATTTTAACAAACTCCCCATACCCTTTTTATGTGTGGCAACCGATATTGAAAAAGGAGAGCCCGTCGTTTTAAAGAATGGTTATTTAGCGCAAGCAATGCTTGCAAGTTCCGCGTTTCCTTCCTTGTTCTCTCCCGTTGAAATTGATGGAAAATTGTTAATTGATGGCGGGGTCGTAAATAATTATCCCGCGGAAGAAGTCAGAAAAATGGGAGCCGACATCATTATTGGGGTAGATGTACAAGACGATCTAAAAGACCGAAAATCACTAAAAGATGCTACTAGAATCTTAGTCCAAATAACCAATTTGGACATGATTAAAAAGATGAAGGAGAAGATAAAAATCACCGACATATACATCAAACCTGATATTTCTAATTATGGAGTCATTTCATTTGATGAAGGGCAGGAGATTATTAAGAAGGGAGAAGAAGCTGCTATGCTACAAATAGAGGCTATTAACAAACTAGCCGACCCTTCTCAACCCTACATACTAAACAATTTCAAAGTTCAAAAAGATACTCTGCAAATAAAAAGTATCGATATCAATAAATTAGACAATTATACTCGCGCCTATATTATTGGCAAACTTCAATTTAAAAATGATTCTAAAATCACGTATGAAAATCTAAAAACCGGAATTAATAACATCAATGCTACGCAAAACTTCAGCAGAATCAGTTATATCATTGAAGAAGGAAAAGAAGGAGATATCCTTAGGTTAAACCTAACTGAAAACCCAATTAAGACCTTCTTGAAATTCGGACTGCATTACGATGGCTTATACAAAAGTGCCATTTTAGCTAACATAACACAGAAAAAAATACTTTTCAAAAACGATGTGGCTTCTTTTGATTTAGGCCTTGGAGATAACATTAGATACAATTTCGACTATTATATAGACAACGGTTTTTATTGGAGTTTCGGAATAAAATCGCGATACAATACTTTCAATAGAAATGTTTCCTCTGATTTTAAAAATGGAGAATTACTAACCCAATTGGGACTGAATAGTATCAATATTGATTTTTCTGATTTGACGAATCAAGCCTATTTACAAACCGTATTCATTCAAAAATTCTTAATAGGAGTTGGTATTGAATACAAACACTTAAATATAAAATCAGAAAACCTAGGAACTGTTTCCCAAACATTTGAAAATAGCGATTATGGAAACGTTTTTGGTTACTTGAAATTCGACTCTTTTGACAATAAGTTATTTCCAAAAAAGGGGTGGCTGTTCAGTGGAGACATTCAATCTTTTCTGTACTCCTCTAATTACACCAATGATTTTCACCGTTTTTCCATTGCGAAAGGTGAAATAGGATTTGTGAAATCATTCCATAAAAAAGTAACTTTAAAAGTGCAATCAGAAGCCGGAATTACTTTTGGTAGCGATAGTGTGCATTTTTTCGATTTTGTATTGGGAGGTTATGGTTTTAATGCTATCAATAATGTAAAACATTTTTATGGATACGACTTTTTAAGTATTTCTGCCGATAGTTACATCAAATCTTGCTTCACACTCGATTATGAGATTTACAAAAAAAACCATATTAATTTTGCCGCCAATTATGCCAATTTAGAAGATGATTTATTCAAGAATGGCAATTGGCTTACCAAACCAAAATACAATGGCTACGCTATTGGATATGCCTTAGAATCGGCTGTGGGACCCATTGAGGTCAAATATACTTGGTCACCTGAATTGAACAAAGGCTACACTTTTTTCAGTGTGGGATTCTGGTTCTAAGTTTGAAATCCAACCCCATAATTTTTTTGTTTGATTTGTTTCATAAAAAACTATATTTGAAAATCTATTAACTAAACCAACTTTTATGTCAATTTGGAAAAGAAAACCTATGGCGCAACTTCTAGCAGAAGCGTCAGAATCTGAGAAAGGATTAAAAAGAACTTTAACCGCATGGTCTTTAGTTGCCTTAGGAATAGGCGCCATTATTGGTGCCGGACTTTTTGTTAGAACAGCCACTGCCGCTGCACAAAACGCAGGCCCATCCGTTACTATTGGCTTTATTGTTGCCGCTATTGGTTGTGCTTTAGCAGGATTATGCTATGCCGAATTATCATCCTCTATTCCAATTTCAGGTAGTGCCTATACATATACCTACGCGACCATGGGAGAACTTCTCGCTTGGATCATTGGATGGGATTTAATATTAGAATATGCTGTAGGAGCAGCAACCGTAGGGATTGCCTGGAGTGAGTACCTCAATAATTTACTGGTCAAGGTCCTCCATGTAAGTCCCATTCCTTACGAATGGTGTCACTCACCATTCCAACATTCTGCAGAAGGAGTAAACGGAATTATAAATATTCCAGCTTTCTTTATTGTGGCAGTCATTAGTTTACTTTTAATCAAAGGCACGCAAGAATCCGCATTTGTAAATGGAATTATTGTAGTAGCCAAAGTATCGATTGTCGTAATGATTATCATTTTTGGATGGCACTTTATCAATCCTGTTAATCATACCCCATATGTTCCGGCACCATCTACTTATACAGACGACCAAGGTATCGGACATAGCTATGGAGGCATCATGGGAATACTAGGTGCCGCAGGTACCGTATTCTTTGCTTTCATCGGTTTTGATGCTGTCAGTACTGCTGCACAAGAAACAAAAAACCCAAAACGAGATATGCCAATTGGAATCTTAGGTTCCTTAGCCATCTGCACCGTATTATATATTCTTTTTGCACACGTTTTAACCGGTGTAGCTACAGTGGAAGATTTCAGAACGGGTGGTAAAGAAGCATCCGTTGCCTTTGCTATTCAAAAATACATGATCGGTTATGAATGGCTAGCGCAGTTTGTGACAGTAGCGATCTTAGCCGGATTCTCTTCCGTAATATTAGTGATGTTATTAGGACAGTCAAGAGTATTCTATTCTATGGGAAATGATGGTTTATTACCTAAAGCGTTCAGCGAAGTACATCCAAAATACAAAACTCCCTATAAAGCAAACTTAGCAATATTAGTAATTGTTGGAGCGTTTGCCGCTTTCATCCCAGGTGATATCGTAGGAGACATGACCAGTATCGGAACGTTATTCGCATTTATTTTAGTGTGTATTTCTGTAATAGTATTAAGAAAAACAGAGCCAGATATGAAACGTGAATTCAAAACTCCTTTTGTTCCGGTCGTACCAATATTAGGAATTTTGGTTTGTCTTGCCATGATTTTTGGCTTAGGATGGACCAATTGGCTTAGACTGATTGGTTGGTTAGCCTTAGGTTTATTGGTCTACTTTACCTATAGTAAGAAAAGAAGTAAATTAAATAATCCTAAATAATTTTGTCACACAAATAAAGTAAGGATTAAAGGGTTTTGATACTCTTTAATCCTTTTTGCTTTTTAGAAAAATTGACAATTATCATTTTTCGAGATTATATTTTTCCGATATTTGTGAATATGAAAAATTGGGATAACCTATTAGCACACTTAAAATTCCTCATCAAGAGAAATCCGGAGTGAGATTACTTTCTTTTATTGGAATAATTATCAATTTGAATTCATTTTCAAATTATCTCATTTTTAAATTTTCAAATTAAAAGAACATGCCATTATATCATAAACTAGGAAACATTCCTCCCAAAAGACACACCATTTTTCGCAAACCAAACGGAGATTTGTATTACGAACAATTATTCGGTACTGTAGGCTTTGACGGAATGTCAACAAACTCCTATCACGAACATAGGCCAACACAAGTAAAAGAAATTAGGAATCAATATAGTGTTGCTCCTATAATTGCTAAAGCCAATAATATTCAATCCTATCGACTACGTGGATTTGAAGTTACTCCAGAAAACGATTACCTAGAAAGCCGCAAAATTGTATTAACCAATACAGATTGCCATATTGCACTAGCCGCACCTAAACAATCCACCAAAGATTACTTCTATAAAAACACTGATTCTGATGAACTCCTTTTCATCCATAAAGGAACAGGTAAACTTAGAACTATGTTAGGGAATCTTGATTTTAAATATGGAGATTACTTATTAATTCCACGTGGTATCATTTATAAAATAGATTTTGACACAGAGGACAATCGTTTGTTCATAGTAGAGTCTCACAGACCTATTTACACTCCAAAACGGTACCGAAACTGGTTTGGACAATTACTAGAACATTCACCTTTTTGTGAACGTGACATCCGCAGACCTCATGAATTAGAAACCTATAATGAAAAAGGAGAGTTTGTCATCAAAGTAAAAAAGAAAGACGAAATCTTTGATATTGTCTACGCTACGCATCCCTTCGATGTGATTGGCTATGACGGATATAATTATCCATATGCGTTTTCTATTCATGATTTTGAGCCAATTACGGGGCGCATTCACCAGCCACCTCCTGTGCATCAAACTTTTGAAAGTGATGCTTTTGTGGTATGCTCATTTGTTCCTCGTTTATATGATTACCATCCTGAAGCGATTCCTGCCCCCTATAACCACAGCAATATTGATTCTGATGAAGTATTGTATTATGTTGACGGTGACTTTATGAGCAGAAACGATATTGAAGCAGGCCACATTTCTTTACATCCTGCCGGAATCCCTCATGGTCCACACCCCGGCGCTGCAGAAAGAAGTATTGGCAAAAAAGACACACAAGAATTGGCCGTAATGGTTGATACTTTCAAACCTTTAATGGTTACTGAAGACGCTTTAAAAATATCCGATGACACCTATTTCCAATCTTGGTTAGAATAAAAAATTAAACACAACTTTTGGTAATTTATTACCTTTTAAAATAGCATTTATTATGTCAAAAGAAGTAAAATCCGTAGAATACGGCTTAGAAAAAATATTTGAAGGAGCACAAGACTTTCTTCCCCTTTTAGGAACCGATTACGTTGAATTTTATGTTGGGAATGCCAAACAATCCGCTCATTTTTACAAAACGGCATTCGGGTTTCAATCCTTAGCCTACAGAGGTCTAGAAACAGGATCAAAAGATTCCGTTAGTTATGTATTAAAACAAGATAAAATTCGCTTGGTATTAACAACACCTCTAAACAGCAATTCACCAATTAACCAACATCTAGCGAAACACGGAGATGGCGTTAAAGTGATAGCTCTTTGGGTAGAAGATGCAAAATCAGCCTTCGAAGAAACAACAAAACGCGGCGCAAAACCATTCATGGAGCCTACTGTTGAAAAAGATGAACATGGCGAAGTAATTCGCTCCGGAATCTATACCTACGGAGAAACCGTTCACATTTTTGTAGAACGCAAAAATTACAATGGTGCTTTTTTACCTGGTTTCATGACTTGGAACTCTGAATACAACCCAGAGCCACTTGGATTAAAATATATTGACCATATGGTAGGAAATGTAGGTTGGGGTGAAATGAATCAATGGGTTAAATGGTACGAAGACGTTATGGGATTTGAAAACTTTCTGTCTTTCGATGATAATCAAATCCACACCGAATATTCTGCCTTAATGAGCAAAGTGATGAGCAATGGCAACGGTAGAATAAAATTCCCGATCAACGAACCAGCAGAAGGAAAGAAAAAATCACAAATCGAAGAATATTTAGACTTCTATGAAAGTCCTGGTGTACAACATATCGCAGTCGCTACAGATGATATCATTAAGACAGTTAGTGGTTTAAAAGCACGAGGGGTAGAATTTTTACCACCACCACCACAAGCCTATTATGATGAAATACCTGCCCGTCTTGGGGTTCATCGCGACATGATGAAAGAAGACATCAAAAAACTTCAAGAATTATCTATATTAGTTGATGCTGATGAAGACGGCTATTTACTCCAAATATTTACGAAACCTGTTGAAGATAGACCAACCTTGTTTTTTGAAATTATCCAAAGAATGGGAGCCAAAGGTTTTGGTGCTGGTAATTTTAAAGCCTTATTTGAATCTATTGAAAGAGAACAAATGTTAAGAGGTACATTATAAAATTAATGTTTTGTTAACAATTCATCAAAAAACAACCTGAAAAGACCCTGTGTTTTATTAATATTGTGTTAAAGTTTATTTTTCATTTGTAATATCGCAATAGATGCAATTATCTTTGTAGCACAAAAAAAGAGGGGTGGTTCCCTCAATTTTTGGATAAATTTTCATAATTTATAGTTTTTTTGGTTGGTTAATAGCATAAAAACTCAGTCATTAATTTGACTGGGTTTTTTTGTTTTAATACTTTTGGAACAGATATTGCACTAGTAGTATAAAACAATTAAAACTATGAAAAAGATTTTCTTCTTATTGTTGCTTTTTATTACGGTGAGCTTCAATTCTCAAAAACCAGATGCATATGATTCGGGCGAATGGTTTAAATTTAGAATTCATTACGGATTTGTGAATGCGGGTTATGCAACCCTTGAATTACAAGAAAGTCTAAAAAACAGTAAAAAAGTATATCATGCTATTGGGAAAGGATACACCGTAGGTATGTCGCGCTTCTTTTTCAAAGTAGATGATAATTATGAAAGCTATTTTGATAAAGTAACAAACAAACCTTACCAATATATCAGAAAAATAGATGAAGGTGGATATACAAAAAATCAAGAAGGTTTTTTTGATCAAGATTCCAATAAAATAGTTGTAAAGGATTATAAAAATAAAACTGAAAAAACTTTTTCTGTTACAGAAAATGTACAAGATATAGTTTCAACATTTTACTTTTTAAGAAACTATCCAAATATTGATAAACTTAAAGTCGGTGAATCTGTTGTGGTTGACATGTTTTTTGATGATGAGATCTATAAGTTTAAGTTAAAATTCCTAGGTAGAGAAAATTTAAAAACTAAATTTGGAACTGCCCCGTCTATGATTTTTAGACCTATTGTACAATCTGGAAGGGTTTTTAAAGAAGAAGAAAGTCTGACTGTTTGGATTTCAGATGATGAAAATAAAATACCTTTACGAATAAAAGCCAGCTTAGCAGTTGGTTCTATAAAAGCCGATTTAGATGGATTTAAAGGATTAAAAAATCCGTTTATGGTTAAATTAAATGACTAATGAACACTGAAAAAACTCAAACAGAACAACTTCTAGAAGCGTTAGAACAAAAATTTAATGCTATAAATCAAAAAACCGATACACATCTTGAAGGTTTGTTATGGTCAAAACCAATAACTTATTGGGATTATATTCAAACTGATGCTTTATTAAATCTTCAAACACAAAGAACAGTACTTCCAGATGAAATGGTATTTATAATGTACCATCAAGTGAATGAATTATTATTCAAAATGATTCTTTGGGAAACTGAACAACTTTGTCATACCGATAAGCCAGAAACAGATTTCTTTACCGAAAAATTGAGAAGAATTAGTCGTTATTTTAACATGTTGACTACATCATTTGATATTATGGGAGATGGTATGGAGGTTGCTCAATATATGAAGTTTAGGAATACATTAACTCCGGCAAGTGGTTTTCAAAGTGCACAATACCGTTTAATAGAATTTGCTTCTACAGACTTAATTAATTTAATTGATTATCGATTTAGAGCTACAATTGACAGAAATACTCCCTATTCACATGCTTTTGAACATTTATATTGGCAAGCCGCTGGGAAAGATTATCAAACAGGTGAAAAATCATTTCTTATACTAGAATTCGAGCGAAAATATAAAGATGAATTTATTCGTTATATGGAAAAGTATAACACTATTAATATTTGGCAAAAATTCAAACAATTACCCGATTCAGAACAAAAAAACCCTGCATTAATTGATGCAATGAGACATTATGATTATACGGTTAATGTTACATGGGTAATGGGGCATCTGCACGCTGCCCAAAAATATATTGAAAGTGGGCAAGGTTCGGGAGAAGCAACTGGTGGTAGTGATTGGAAAAAATACCTTCATCCAAAATACCAAAGAAGAATATTTTTCCCTGAATTGTGGAACGAAGAAGAATTAAAAAACTGGGGTGAATAACTCTACTGTTTAAAAACCAAAAACTTGAAAAGATTACTTCTTATATTTTTAGCTTTTTTACTTTTTACTTCTTGTAATACAACTGAAAAGAAATCAGTTCAAAAACACAAGAATGCAGTAATTCATGATGAATTTGGATTGAAACTTAACGAATTTAATATAGTTGAGGACACTATACAATCTGGCGATACTTTTGGCAGTATTATAGAGAAACAAAATTTAAATGGTCGGCAAGTCTATGATATTGTAGCAAAGGTCAAAGACACTTTTGATGTTCGTAGCATTCGAAAAGGGAAGCCCTATTTTATTTTAAGGACAAAAGACAGAACCAATAAAATACAAGCTTTTATATATCAACCGGACAGACTAAATTACTACATCGTAGATTTTCGGGATTCTATAGTAGCATTTAAGAAAACTAAACCGGTAAAATTCACTACCCGCACTATTGCAGGAGCCTTAAATGGTTCCTTATCTGAAACCTTACAGAATTTAAAAGTTGACCCTGCATTAGCCCCGCAAATTGCAAAAATATACGCATGGTCCATAGATTTCTTCAAGCTACAAAAAGGAGATAAGTTTGCCATGACATTTACGGAACGATTCATAAATGATACCGTATATGATGGTGTTGACAGTTTAAAAGCAAGTTATTTTGAATATAAAGGAAAAAAGATTTATGCTTTCCCATTCACGCCTGATGGCAGTACTAGGAAACAACAATATTATGACGAAGAAGGTAAAACGTTGAAGAACTTCTTTTTAAAGGCACCTTTAAAATTCGTAAACATTACTTCTCATTATTCGGCTAATCGATTTCATCCTGTTCAATTGATTTGGAAAGCTCATAAAGGCACAGATTATGCTGCACCGACAGGTACTCCAATCATGACTACAGCGGCTGGAGTTGTTGAACAAGCGGGTTTTACAACAGGTAACGGTAACTTTGTTAAAGTAAAACACGATCGCACCTATGCAACTCAGTACTTGCATATGTCTAAAATCTTGGTGAAACGTGGACAAAGAGTAACACAAGGTCAAATCATTGGCAAGGTAGGGAGCACTGGTTTAGCAACAGGGCCACATGTTTGTTATCGCTTTTGGAAAAATGGCGTTCAAGTGGATGCTTTGAAATTGAACTTACCTACTTCTACCCCAATGGATTCTAAAATAAAACCAAAATTCTTAGCTCAAATGCTTCCCTTAAAAAGGGTTTTAGACAGTGTGTCAGACTTAAAATTTAGAAAATAATTTACAACTACAACGATAGCGTAAAAGATTGCGCTTTTTTAACCCATCAATAGTTGTAAATTTGTAATTCAATTATAAAAAAATGGCATTACCAAATACAAATCCAACAAGTACAACTTCTTGGAAAAAACTACAACAACATTACACTGAGATGAAAAACATCTCTATGTCTGAAATGTTTTCTAATGACAAATCACGAGCGGAAAAATTCAATATTCAATGGAATGATTTTTTAGTAGATTATTCTAAAAACTTGATAAATGAAAACACCTTTAACTTACTTCAAGACTTGACTGAAGATGTAAATTTAAAGCACGCTATAACAAGTTATTTTGGAGGAGAAAACATTAACCAAACCGAAAACAGAGCTGTGCTTCATACAGCCCTAAGAGCTCATGAAAACGATACCGCTTTAGTAGATGGTGTTAATGTAATTCCGGAAATATTTGAAGTTAAAAATAAAATAAAAGCTTTTTCAAATGAAATTATTTCAGGTCAAAGAAAGGGTCATACAGGAAAACCATTTACCGACATTGTTAATATAGGAATTGGCGGTTCAGATCTTGGCCCTGCTATGGTTGTTGAAGCATTGCAATTTTATAAAAATCATTTGAATGTACATTTTGTTTCTAATGTAGATGGTGATCATGTAAATGAAGTCATAAAAAAAATCAATCCTGAAACTACTCTTTTTGTAATTGTATCTAAAACATTTACAACACAAGAAACACTTTCCAATTCAGAGACTATTCGTTCTTGGTTTTTACAAACTGCTGCAAAAGAAGCGGTTTCAAAACATTTTGTTGCAGTTTCTACTAATATTCAGAAAGTAACTGAATTTGGCATCAATCCAGAAAACATATTTCCAATGTGGGACTGGGTTGGCGGAAGATTTTCACTTTGGAGTGCGGTTGGTTTATCCATCAGTTTGGCTGTTGGTTTTACTAATTTTGATGCCTTATTAGAAGGAGCTCATAAAATGGATGAGCATTTTAAAAATGAACCTTTTGACAAAAATATTCCTGTTGTTTTGGCTTTACTGAGCGTTTGGTATAACAATTTTTTTGGTGCTGAGAGCGAGGCTTTAATTCCGTATACTCAATATTTACAAAAACTTGCTCCCTACCTACAACAAGGTATAATGGAGAGTAACGGTAAAAGTATAGGGAGAGACGGTAAACCGGTCAATTATCAAACAGGCACAATCATTTGGGGAGAACCAGGCACCAATTCACAACATGCTTTTTTCCAATTGATTCATCAAGGAACCAAACTTATTCCGACTGATTTTATAGGTTTTGTAAAACCCTTATATGGGAATGAAGACCATCATGATAAATTAATGTCCAACTTTTTTGCCCAAACAGAAGCATTATTGAATGGGAAGACCGAAGTTCAAGTAAAAGCAGAATTTGAAAAGCAAGGTGTTACAGCAGAAAGAGCTGCTTTCTTATTGCCTTTCAAAATATTTACTGGTAACAAACCGACTAACACTATCTTGATTCAGAAATTGACTCCAAAATCACTTGGCTCACTAATAGCAATGTATGAGCATAAAATTTTTGTACAGGGGGTTATTTGGAATATTTTTAGTTATGATCAATGGGGAGTAGAGCTAGGTAAGCAATTGGCCAACACTATTTTGGATGAAATCCATAGTGGCGTAGTGAAGCAACACGATAACTCAACAGAATTCCTTTTAAACTATTTTTTGGAGAACAAATAAGTAACGAATAACCTAAAACCTCACTTTATCGTGAGGTTTTTTTATGTCTTTTATCTATATTTGTTATTCTAAAAAAAATACCATGTATCACTTCATACAAAAATTCCATTCGGGTTGGGCCTATTTAGCTCTTTTATTATTGGTTGTAGCCGTTGTTAATTCATTAATCGGAATGTCTGGAAAAAAAGAGTTTACTGCGAAAGACAGAAAAATTGCACTGTTTGGACTAATAGCCACACATATTCAATTAGTTGTTGGTTTACTCTTGTATTTTGTATCTCCGTTAGGTTCTGCTTTATTTGGACAAATGAAAGATGCGGCAGCTAGACTAACCTCCTTAGAACATCCATTAACCAATATTATTGCCATCACATTGATAACTATTGGTTGGTCTAAACATAAAAAAGCAGCTACTAGTGAAGCTAAATTTAAGGCAATTAGTATTTTCTTTTTATTAGGATTGCTTCTAATTTTAAGTAGAATCCCTTGGAATTTATGGTTCTAAGAAAAATCAAAGTCCTGAAAGGGGCTTTTTTTATCAAGGAAAGGTTTTTATAAAACCTATTATTAACTAAAAAATTCTACATGAATCGCAAAATAATCATCCCTCTTTTTTCAATAATCACCATTGTATTCTCTCTAAATGTTTGGTCAACAAACCCGCCACAGAAAGATAAAAACAAATCCAAAAGCAAAGAAAAAACAGTTACTCCAAAAGAACCAAAAGAGGCTCTTGTGTTAAAAACGGATACCGTCAAAATAAAACCTGTTGCTGAAGTAGTTGAGGTACTTGATTCGGTGAAAACTGAACTAAATTTAAAGTTTAAGTTCTACAAAAAAAACGCCCATGCTTCTTATTACGCTCAAAAATTCCATGGAAAAAGAACCGCTAGTGGCATTCGCTTTGATAACAACAAATATACTGCCGCTCATAAAAAACTCCCTTTTGGAACTAAGGTTAAAGTAACCAATGAAGCGAATGGAAAGTCGGTAATTGTTGAGATTATTGATCGAGGGCCTTTTTCTAAGGTTCGTGAGATTGATTTAAGCAAAAAAGCTTTTATGGAATTAGTGGACAATAAAAACACTGGCGGAGTTATTGTTAAACTTGAAGTTGAGGATAAATAACTACCAACTTTTGAATGGATGTTTACTTAAATACGCGTTATAGAAACGTTCATCTCCCGTAACTTCCATTCCTAACCAATGTGGTTTTTCAAAGTATTCTTCTTCACTTTTTAACTCTATTTCGGCTAATACTAGTCCGTCATTTTCACCTTTAAAAACGTCTACTTCAAAAAGGTGTTTACCTACTTCAACTTCGTATCGTATTTTATCTATAATTCCATCTTCACAGATCAACAATAACTTTTCGGCTTCCTCTACTGGAAGTTGTCTTTCCCATTCTAGACGCGTAGTACCTGATTTATTTCCAATCCCTTTGATGGTTAAATACCCTATATTGTCTTTTATTCTGATGCGGACGGTGCGTTCTGGATTAGAATTTAAATAGGCTTGAACGATTCTATTTTCATTGTAAGCTTCTTTTAAAAAAACGGTTGAAAGGACTAAAAACTTTCTTTCAATTTCAATCATGGGGTTCTAATTTTATCGAAAGATACTATAAATTTGTGGTATGGCAGAACCAATTTTCTATCGAAAAATTATTCATGTTGACATGGATGCGTTTTATGCATCGGTGGAGCAAATGGACAATCCTGAGTTGAAAGGGAAGCCTTTGGCTGTGGGGGGTAGTGAAGTTAGAGGCGTGGTATCTGCTGCCAGTTATGAGGCCCGTAAATTTGGAGTGCGTTCGGCTATGAGTGGTATACAAGCCAAGCGAAACTGTCCTGACTTAATCTTTGTTAGGCCTCGATTTGACCGTTATAAAGAAATCTCGCAAAAGATTCGGAAAATATTCTTGGAATACACTGATTTAGTGGAGCCCCTTTCTTTGGATGAAGCTTATTTGGATGTGACTCAAAATAAAAAAGGCAATCCTAGTGCCTCTCTTATTGCGCAAGAAATCAGAAGTCGCATTTTTGAAGAAGTAGGTTTGACTGCCTCGGCAGGAATATCGGTGAATAAGTTTGTAGCTAAAATTGCTAGTGACTATAATAAGCCTAATGGTCAAAAAACGGTTAATCCTGAAGAAGTAGAAGCCTTCTTAGAACAATTGGATATTAAAAAATTCTATGGGATTGGAAAAGTCACTCGAGAGCGGATGTACCATTTGGGTATTTTCACTGGTAAGGATTTGAAATCCAAGTCCAAAGAATTTTTGGAAGAACATTTCAGCAAAAGTGGTCTGCATTTTTATAACATCGTCAGAGGCATTCACAACAGTGCTGTTAAGCCCGATCGAATAGCGAAATCGGTGGCTGCTGAACATACCTTTAATGAGAATCTTACTTCAGAAATATTCATGTTGGAGCGCTTGGAGCGCATCGCAGAAGAGTTAGAAAAGCGTTTAAAGAAACATTCTCTAACGGGAAAGACCGTTACCTTAAAAATCAAATACAGCGATTTTACGACACAAACTCGGAGCAAGACGTTGCCTTATTTCATTTCGGACAAAGGATTGCTCCTAGAGGCTGCAAAAGAGCTCCTGTTTCAAGAGCGAATGAAAGAATCGGTTCGATTGCTCGGCATTTCATTAAACAACTTAAATACAGATTTAAAAAAGACGGTGGTGGTACAATTGAAATTTGAGTTTTAGGCATAAAAAAACCAGCTAAATAGCTGGTTTTTTTTGGATTATATTTTATTACTTTTTTTGTAATTTAGAAAGTAATCTCAGGAATTCGATGTACAGCCAAACCAATGTAATCATTAGTCCCATAGCGCCATACCATTCCATATATTTTGGCAATTTGTTTTCTGCTCCTCTTTCTACTTGGTCAAAATCTAAAAACAAATTTAAAGCCGCTACTACAATTACAATAGCGCTTATTCCGATACTTGCCATCGAGTTTCCATAATGAACGGGTTGGAACCCTGCAAACATTGCCAAAAGCCATGAAATTAGGTAATAAGTACCAATTGCTAACGTAGCTGCAATAACTACAGACCTAAATTTGTCGTTAACTTTTACGATACCGTATTTGTACAAAGCTAGACAAACCATAAAAGTTACGAAGGTGCAACTTACTGCTTGTATTACAATGCCTGGATACATAAGTTCAAAAATGGCTGAAATACCTCCAATAAAAAGGCCTTCAAAAATAGCATATCCTGGTGCTAAAAAACCTGAAGACTGGGGTCTGAAAGTAGCTATAAGCACTAAAATAAAACCAACTATTGCGCCTCCAATGGCAAAAGCAAGTGGATTTGCCATAGTCCAAGTGATCGCTGCACTGGCAATTAATAAAACCAGCATTAAGAAACTTTTGTTAATAGTTCCTGATACCGTCATTGTTTGGTTGTAATCAATAATTACCGCGTCATGAGTGGTGTCTGCAGCATTTTGATTGTTCTCTTTAAAGGACTTTGTTCTAAAAAAAGGATTATTTGAATTCATGATTTTTTTTATTTCAAAAATAATAAAATTATTCTATTTCAGAAACTCTTAACGTATTTACCATTCCTTTGTCGGCTACGGGCATAGCGGCTAAGTTAATTAGCATATCACCTTTTTTCACGTACCCATTGGCTTTGGCAATTTCATTGATGTCCCCTACAGTATCGTCTGTGCTCACAAACTTATCGTAGTAGAACGCGTTTACTCCCCACAATAAATTTAATTGTGTTAAAATTCGTCTATTGGAAGTGTATACTAAGATATGCGCTTTGGGTCTCCAGGCAGAGATTTGGAAGGCGGTATACCCACTATTGGTTAAGGTCGAAATGGCTTTTGCTTTGATGTCATTGGCCATAGTAGCCGCATGATAACAGATTGATTTCGTTATAAAACGTTTTGTTCTAACGTGAGGTGGATTTTGAGGCACGGTAATCAATGGAGAATCTTCGACAGCTTCAATGATCTGTGTCATTTTTTCGATTACCTCAACAGGATAATTACCCACAGATGTTTCGCCTGAAAGCATTACGGCATCGGCACCATCCATCACGGAATTGGCTACGTCATTTACTTCAGCGCGGGTTGGTGTTAAACTGGTAATCATTGTTTCCATCATTTGAGTAGCGACAATTACCGGTATACGAGCGGTTTTGGCTCTGTGAATTAATTTCTTTTGAATCAAAGGAACTTCATGGGCAGGAATTTCAACTCCAAGGTCACCACGAGCCACCATTAAACCATCACAAAAGGCAACAATTTTATCGATGTTTTCTACTGCTTCAGGTTTTTCAATTTTGGCAACAATTGGAATTTTATAATCGGAGTGCTTAGCAATTAAGTCCTGTAATTCTTCTAAATCCTTTGGTGTTCTTACAAAAGAAAGCGCCATCCAATCTACTTTTTGTTCGATCGCAAAAATGGCATCTTTGATGTCTTTTTTGGTTAAAGCGGGTAAAGAAACTTTGGTTTGCGGTAAGTTAACTCCTTTTTTGGATTTTAATGGTCCGCCTTGGATTACTTTACAAACCACTTCGGTAGTTCTGTTGGTTTCGACCGCTTCAAAGATTAATTTTCCATCGTCTAATAAAATACGTTCCCCTGGATTAACATCTCTTGGAAACTCTTTATAGTTCATGTATACACGTTCTTTGGTACCAGGAACATCTTCGGCCGTTTGGAACGTAATGATATCGCCAGGATTGACTACAACATCTTCTTTCATAACACCTACTCGAAGTTTTGGCCCTTGCAAATCGGCTAAAATGGCAATCGTATATCCAAATTCTTCATTTAAGCCTCTAATGATATCGATTCTTTCTTTTACATCTTCGTAATCTGCGTGAGAGAAGTTGATTCTGAATACGTTTACTCCAGCATCAATCATTCTTTTAATCACTTCTTTCGAACTACATGCAGGTCCTAGTGTGGCTACAATCTTAGTTTTTTTTCTTGTTGGCATTATGCTTAAAAAATTAAATTATTTTTAGATTTTATCTTTTCTACTGTTACCGTATATACGGTGCTTACTCTGTCAATTCTTTTAAGTACATCGGTAATTGCATTTATATCAATTACTGCTTCGGCATTTTCTATTTTTAGAAAATAATCCACTTTTTTAAATTCAGGTATTAGGTATATTTTGGTTGAAAAATTGGTGCCGCTATTGGCAAATAAGCCTTGATTTCCTGAGACAGTGGACACCGTTAAATCATTTTGATTTTGAATTAAATTCCAACATACATCATTTCCATCATCTTCAAAAATAAACCTAGTAAACTGCGTTTCTCCTTCTTTACTGCTAATATGAATGTTGCCATTGCATTTTTTAAGATTTACTGGGAGGTTTTGATTAATAAAATAAGCTAATCGATAATCCTCTAGGGGCGAATGAATAGCAATTAATTGATAATCGATCTCGTCAAACTCTTCCAAATGCAATTTGTGAACAGCCATACTATTGCAAATTTAAGTTGTAAATATAGTATATCTAATAGAGAATATTACAAAGAAGAGATTGTGTTAACGATATTTTATGAACGAAAACGTTATAGTTTTTTGAGAATCTATATTATTTTATGTTAATTTTTTCTTGAAATGCGAAATAAGCTCTTTGGGAAGCTTTTTCTTCGGCTTTCTTTTTTGAGGTGGCTCTTGCTTTGGCTATGACTTTATTATCAATACTTAATTTAACGCCGAAATACTTTTGGCCATCCAATCCGTTATCGTCAAAGACGTCGTAATGAAATGCTTTCTTTTCTTTTTGGCACCATTCAATAAGTAAACTTTTGTAACTGATTACTTTACCCTCTAGTTTTTCGATATTAACGTAGGGTTTAATTACGCTTTTTTGGATAAAATTTTCGCAAGTAGCATAGCCTTTATCGAGGAAAATTGCGCCTACTAAAGCTTCAAATATATTACCGTGGATGTTTTCACCGAAGTGTTGCGTGGGTACTTTGCTTTCTACAAAGCGTATTAGGTTTAAATCTCTACCTAATTCGTTTAGGTGTTCTCTGCTGACGATTTTGGAGCGCATTTTGGTAAGATAGCCTTCATCTCCTGCGGGTGCTTCAGTATACAAATGAGCTGCTATGACAGCACTTAACATGGCATCTCCAAGGAATTCGAGTCTTTCATAGTTGAGCGGATTCCCTTTGAGGTCCATTCTATTGGTAGAACGGTGGGTAAAGGCTTTTTGGTAGTAGGTAATGCGTTGGGGTTTAAACCCTATAACTTTTTCAATTTCTTTAAAAAAAATCCCGTCCTCAGTTGAACGGGAATTTTTAAATATATTCTTTAGAATTCTCATCTAATCGTTAGTCTTCTAATTTTTTGAACAACACACATGCATTATGCCCACCAAAGCCGAATGTATTACTCATGGCAACTTTCACGTCTCTTTTTTGTGCTTTATTCAGTGTTAGATTCAAGCTAGGATCAATGTTCTCATCAACCACAGTATGATTAATGGTTGGCGGTACAATTCCGTGTTTCATTGCTAAAATAGAAGCGATGGCTTCAATAGCACCGGCGGCACCTAGTAAGTGTCCGGTCATTGATTTGGTTGAGTTAATGTTGATGTTTTTGGCATGTTCACCAAAAACAGCGCTTATGGCTTTCAACTCGGCTACATCACCTAGCGGTGTTGATGTTCCGTGCGTATTGATGTGGTCTACTTGATCTGGAGTCATCCCTGCATCGCGCAAGGTGTTTTCCATTACAGCGATTACGCCAATTCCTTCTGGATGCGGAGCGGTTAAATGATAGGCATCGGAAGACATACCTCCTCCACCTACTTCACAATATATTTTGGCGCCACGCGCTTTGGCGTGTTCGTATTCTTCAAGTACTAAAGCTCCAGAGCCTTCTCCTAAGACGAAACCATCACGGGTTGCATCAAATGGTCTAGAGGCTGTTTCTGGACTATCGTTTCGGGTTGACAAGGCTTGCATGGAGTTGAATCCACCCATCCCTGCAATCGTTACGGCTGCTTCTGAACCACCCGAAATAATGACATCACACATGCCAAGACGGATGTAATTGAAGGCATCTATTAGGGCATTGGCAGAGGAGGCACAAGCGGATACTGTGGTATAGTTGGGACCCATAAAGCCATTACGCATCGAAATGTGAGCGGGAGCAATATCAGCGATCATTTTTGGGATGAAGAACGGGTTGAATCTTGGTGTACCGTCTCCTTTGGCATAGCTCATTACTTCTTCTTGGAA
Source organism: Flavobacteriaceae bacterium (assembly GCA_947451475.1). Classification (GTDB taxonomy): domain Bacteria; phylum Bacteroidota; class Bacteroidia; order Flavobacteriales; family Flavobacteriaceae; genus Flavobacterium. The sequence goes on from CANFZC010000008.1 coordinate 50,768, forward strand.
TGTTTCTAAACCGCCAATTCCGGCGCCCCAAATGACACCTACTCGTTGTTTGTTTACATTATCTGCGTTAATTCCAGCATCTTTTATGGCTTCTTCGCTAGCCGCAATCGCGTACTGAGCAAATTTATCCATTCTGCGGGCTTCTTTACGATCCATAAAATCTTCAATATTGAAGTTTTTAACCTCGCAGGCAAATTTAGTTTTATGTTTTTCGGTATCGTAGTAGGTTATTGGTGCTGCTCCACTTACTCCGTTTACCAAAGCATTCCAATATTCTTCGATAGAGTTTCCGATGGGTGTTAATGCTCCTAATCCTGTTACTACAACTCGCTTTAATGCCATAATATGTTTTTTACAATTGTATTTAAACAATAATACCCATGTATTCTTCAAAGTTAATCATTAAAGAGACAAGGGTATATCAATATTTTTTAAGATTGAATTTCAATCAATTTTACTCTTTTTCAGTAAAAATAATAAAAACCCCGTGAAAAAAAGGATTTCTCACGGGTGAATTATTATTATTTTTTTGCTTCTTCGATGTAAGAAATAGCTTGACCTACAGTAGCAATGTTTTCAGCTTGGTCGTCTGGAATTTGAATATCAAATTCTTTTTCGAACTCCATAATAAGCTCAACAGTGTCTAATGAATCAGCGCCCAAATCATTTGTGAAGCTTGCTTCAGTTACAACTTCGTTTTCGTCAACGCCTAATTTGTCTACAATAATCGCTTTAACTCTTGATGCAATGTCTGACATAATTTCTAGATTTTAATTTTAAATTGTTGGCAAAAATAAAAAACTTTATTTTAAAACAACATTTTTGTTACTAAATGTGTCCACGAAAATAAAAAATTAATTTCAGAATCTTACATAATGATGGTTTTAATTCAAGTTATTATTCTTTTTTTTGTGGTGACAAACCGCAGCGTTCCATGAAAAAAATCTTGCTTTTTGCTTCGGGTACTGGAAGTAATGTAGAAAACATCCTTAAGTACTTCAAAAACAATAACGAAATAGGAGTCGTTAGTGTATTTTCAAATAATCCGAAGGCGCTTGTATTATCCATAGCGGCTCAACATACTATTCCGAGTTATGTTTTTGACAAGGAGGAATTAAATGGCGGAGTGGTTTTGGAGCAACTAAAAGCGTTTCAGCCGGATTTAATTGTATTGGCAGGATTTCTATGGAAAATGCCGGAAGCGATTGTACAGTATTATACCGATAAGATTATTAATATCCATCCTGCATTATTACCTAAGTATGGTGGCAAGGGGATGTATGGCATGAAAGTGCATGAAAGCATAATGGCCAATAAAGAAGTGGAGACTGGTATCACTATCCATTATGTTAACGAGCATTATGATGAAGGAACCTATATTTTACAGCAAAAGGTAGGTATAGAAGACTGTCGTACGGCAGCTGAAATTGCGGCTAAAGTTCATGCCTTGGAGCATTTGTATTTTCCGCAAGTCATTGAAAAGCTATTACAAACTAACCCTTAAACCTTACTTTAGAGCATGTCACATCAAGTTCACATCTATACCGACGGCGCTGCAAAGGGCAATCCTGGCAACGGAGGTTATGGCGTAGTTATGGAATTGGTCGGCACTGCCTATCGAAAAGAGTATTATGAAGGATTTCGGTATACTACTAATAACCGAATGGAATTATTGGCCGTCATTGTAGGGTTGGAAAAATTGAAAAACCCAAAGATGCGGGTATTGGTGGTCTCCGATTCGAAATATGTAGTCGATGCCGTGGAAAAGAAGTGGGTTTTTGGTTGGGAAAAGAAACACTTTACAGGCAAGAAGAATCCCGATTTATGGATGCGTTTTCTCAAAATATACCGCCAACACCAGGTGGACTTCCAATGGATAAAAGGGCATAATAATCATCCGCAGAACGAGCGCTGTGATGTTTTGGCTGTTTATGCCTCCAGTTTAGCCCAATTGTCTATAGATTCCTATTACGAAAAAGAAGAGGGAAAACTGTTTTAGGCCCAATTATTTATCGTATCTTACCTAGTTTAATTATATTATATCCATGCTATATCCATGCTATATCCATGCTATATCCATGCTATATCCATGCTATATCCATGCTATATCCATGCTATATCCATGCTATA